>JADFYW010000043.1 GCA_015232855.1 Fibrobacteria bacterium | reverse complement strand
AATCACTACCGCAAATTCATCATCCTTTAAAGCATTTAGGATTTTTTGTCCCTCTGCGTGTATTGAAGCATGGAAGGCTTTTTGTGCAGTCAAACCCTGTACGATGGCATTTTCAGCAGCTTTACCAGACACCGCATATTGTTCTTTGAGAAAAGCTTTAACCTGTCGCATTAACAGCTTTTCCGTTTTCCAATCAAAGGTAGGATAATCCAGGGGGATACCATGGCGTTCCTCTGGTTCCATATTTTTGTCAATAACAATAGGATAACCCTGCACCACAGGACAGACCGCCGCCCCTGCTTCTGGCATGGTAAATAAATACCGACCTATCATCATGGGCAGGAAGATCCTGTCCACCTTTTTTTCAATGAGGTCTTCAATATGTCCATGTACGAGTTTGGCAGGAAAGCAAACCGTATCGGAAGCGAGGGTTTTTAATCCTTTTTCAAATTGGGAATAGGTACTTTTGTTTGAAATAACGACTTTAAAACCCAACGCCTGATATACCGTTTTCCAAAAAGGCAGTACCCGCCAAAAGTCCAGAACCATAGGCAATCCAATAGTAATGGCTTTGTCAGCATCACAAGTAAAATAGGGATAGGATTTCCGGAGATGGCGAGCGTAGATATCAAACATATCGGGCACCGCTCTCATCTTTTGATTAAGCTGTTTTAATTTTTCTTTAAAGGCTTTATCATGTACATCACCAATAATATCGCCTTTTTCACAACGATTGCCCGTCACAAAATGACCACCGGTACTAAAGCGCATAACCGTGCGGGTACAATTGTTCTGACAAATCCCACATGGCTTATCCGGCGCCGATTGGTAGGTGAATTCGGACAGCGCATCAAAACCTATAAACCGCGAAGTTTGTGTCTTTTCCCCATCCTTCTTTAAAAGAGATTCTCGTGTCCCCAAAGCAACCCCAAGGGCACCCATTAAGTGAGGGTGACTGGGACGCATAACTTCCCGCTCCAGATATTGTTCAAAAGCCCTGAGGACAGCATTATTCTTAAATGTTCCCCCTTGTACCACAATATGTTCCCCCAAAGAATCACGGTTTTGAAGACGGACAACTTTGGTAAATACATTCTCAATAACCGAACGGCATAACCCGGCCATAATATCATCCGGTGATTTCCCGTTGCGTTGTTCAGTGATTATGCAGCTATTCATAAACACCGTACACCGCGAACCAAGTTGAGACGGAGCTTGAGAAGCGAAGGCATGCTCTGCAATATCAGAGGCTTTAGTGGATAAAGAACGGGAGAACGTTTCTAAAAAAGAACCGCATCCTGCTGAACAGGCTTCATTCAAAATAACCTGAGTAATCACACCCTTATCTAAAAAAATAGCTTTCATATCCTGGCCACCAATATCCAGGATAAAGGTTACATCAGGATTAAGAAACTTAGCCGCCTGGGCATGAGCGACGGTCTCAACCGTGGAATAGTCAGCACAAAAGGCTTCTTTTACTAAATTTTCTCCATAACCGGTAACACCCAGCCCTTTTATTTGTACCTGTACGGAATGAGTCTCAAGCTTATGTTTAAGGGCGAGCAATCCTTTTTTTAAAACCCCAATAGGATCACCGTTATTATTTTCATAAAAAGAGTGTAATATATGTGCGTTTTCATCTATCAGTACAAATTTTGATGTGGTTGACCCGGCATCAATACCGATAAAGCCCTCTATTGTTGAGTGTTCTGTTAATTCAGTTTCCTCAAAAGGATTGGATTCATGTCTTTTAAGAAATGACAATTTCTCCTGGGGAGACGGAAAGAACTGCTCACCCGTCTGTTGATTCAATTCAATTTTTTTCTGTGCTCTGTATTGATTAAGCTTAGAGAAAATGCTGCCACAATCAAACTGTGGAAAGGAATCACTATTAACATCAGCATAATAAAGAGAGGCACCCATGGCGATAAGTAACTCGGAATTTTCGGGTATAATCAATTCCGATTCATCAAGTTTGAGTTTCTCTTTAAAAACATTTATAAGCATAGAATTAAATGCACAGGGCCCTCCTTCAAAAATCATGGGGGCTTGTATGGTAAGCCCCTGGGTGAGGCCGGCAATGGCCTGATTAGCCAAAGCATGAAAAGTAGATAAGACAATATCTTCTTTAGAGACCCCCTGGTTTAAAAGGGGTTGAATATCAGTTTTTGCAAATACGCCACAACGGCCGGATACCGGGTACAGGTTCCGTCCCTTTTTGGCCCATTCATTCAATTGGTGAACGGGAATATCAATTAATTCAGAAATTTGATCTAAAAAAGCTCCGGTGCCACCGGCACAGCTGCCGTTCATACGCATATCGGATACCACGGGCATTCCGGTGTTCTGATCTCTCTGAAAAAAAATAGCTTTAGCATCCTGGCCACCTAATTCCATAGCCGTAAGGACCTGGGGATAAAACGCCTTGATGGCCAAAGCATTGGCTACCACTTCTTGAATATAGGGTACACCAAAATAGTCGGCAAAAGGCTTACCACCCGATCCACAAAAAGCCAATTGCAATTTTTGGCCTTGTACAAATTGGGGTATTTCCTCAAATATTTGTGATAATTTTAAGGCTTGTTCAGCATAATGCCGCAGATATTTTGAATACACAATTTCTCTGTTTGCGGGATCGATAACTGCAGCTTTAACCGTGGTAGAGCCAATATCTACTCCCATCCAGAGAACCTGAGACTCTTTTTCCGTCCTGTTTGGTAATTCTTTACACATTTTTTTTACTCGAGAGTCAAAAGTTCACCTCATCCAGTCATTCCAGCTTGACTGGAATCTACTGGATGGCGAAATTGCTTCAAAAATATAGATTCCGATCAAGTCGGAATGATTTTTTGGAACAATTTCGAAAGTTTTTGACTCTCGAGTTCTTTATTACAACGAATAACCCCTGATAGTCCAAAAGTTTGTAGAATTGAATGATACTTACACTCAAAATTATATGTTATTTCCAGAAAAATTCAATGTATTAGAAAATTACCACAAGGCCATCGTACACGTTTTTATGGCTCTTTATCTGAATTTTCGGGCTGATTTTTCTGGTTTTCTTCTTTTACGAGGAGATGATTTGAATGATGAAGGATTCTTATCCTCAGATTTCACATGGCTCACCAGGGGCTTTTTACCCTGCACTTTAAAACCGGAAATAACCTGTTCTGCCTTTTCAAATGGAACTGCTATAAAAGAAAAATTATCTAAAACCTGTACATCATCGATCTGCCGGGATTGCACCCCTGCTTTTTCCATAATAAGATCAACTAATTTACGTGGTGTCATCCTATCCTTTTTGCCCAGAGCAACAAACAATCTCGCTTTCCCGTGCTTCTCAAGGGACCGGCTCTTGTCGCCATAAGAGCGAATATCGCCATATATATCCGGGTTCAGCTTTTCCTCAAAACAGTATTTGAGGACCGCCGCCATGGTTTCGGTGGCATTCGCATCCTGGAGCAATTGTTTGGCCCAACTAAAATACCCCTTTTCCGGTTCATTCTGTAACATTTCACCCAACTCACGCTGGATTTTAGCTTTTTTGGATTTAATAATATCACTTACCCGGGGTATACTCGATTTTTTTATCTCTGTCTTGGTAATCCGTTGAATAAACATGAGACGTTTATACTCACTAGGGGTAATAAAGGTAACAGCTAGGCCCTGATGTCCTGCCCTCCCGGTACGGCCGATACGATGTATATAAGATTCGGGGTCATGGGGAAGTGCATAGTTGATTACATGGGTGAGATTATTCACATCAATACCCCGGGCAGCAACGTCAGTCGCCACCAGAATATTCACATTGCGTTTTCTGAATTTAGCCAGAGTTTTTTCCCGTTGGCCCTGAGAAACATCACCATGAATAGATTCTGCGTCATACCCCCTGTCTTTTAAGTGGGAGCTTACTACATCAACATCAGAGCGCGTCCGGCAAAAAATCAAACCATAAAAATCATCTTTGATATCGATTATCCTGCAAAGGGCATCAAACTTATCTGATCCCTTTACTTCAAAATATATCTGTTCGGTGAGATGAGTGGTGAGTTGTTCTTTTTTTACTTTTAACAGTTCATAACCGTCCATATATTTTTTGGCCAGATTTTTTATTCTATCAGGCATGGTAGCAGAGAAGAGAAGGGTTCGTTTGGTTTCGTTGGTGTGCTTCATTATCTCTTCCATATCTTCAACAAAGCCCATATTCAGCATTTCATCAGCTTCATCAAGTATCAAATGCTCAATTTCACCGAGCTTCAGGGTTTTCCTCCTGATATGATCCATAATACGCCCAGGGGTTCCCACCACAATATGTACACCTTTTTTCAGTCTCCGCAATTGCTGGTCAATAGACTGGCCGCCATAGATAGGGACAATAGTAACGTTCTTTTTCCCTCTTAAAGAATTAATTTCTTCAGAAACCTGAATAGCCAGTTCCCGGGTGGGGACAAGAATAAGGGCCTGTACGGTTTTCATTTCAACAGCAATCAAATCTATGAGAGGCAGGCCAAAAGCCGCTGTCTTACCCGTCCCGGTTTGGGCCTGGGCAATAATATTGGTATCATCTCTTAACATAACGGGTATGGTAAGTGCCTGAATAGCAGTGGGTTCTTCAAACCCTTTGGTGTTAATTGCTTTCAGGGCTTCTTCCGAAAGGCCGAGACCATCGAATGCTTTTTCATTTTTCATAGTTTTTTCTTCTTTGTCTTTAATTTTTAGTAATCAGTCGCGGGTCATCAGATTTAAATAGTTGCTACACATTGTTTAATATATCTGCAATGCACCTTATCAATCTGAAAACTGATAACTGACGACTGAGGACTTATATTAGGTAACGGAAATTCTGTAAATAAAATCAGTTCGGTGATAATCTAGTTCAATTTGAGTACAATTTCATATAATAGTACCCCAAAATGGTCTAATTTGGTCTTTATAGAAAATTCAGTCACAAATTTATATAATATGGGTAATAAACGACAGAAACCATGAGCAGATTAAGAAACAGCACAGCACTCATCCTCTCCATTTTCATTCTATTAAATGGAATATTGACTGCGTTTAACGCCGTAATTTGTGTTGGCCCGGAAGGGCATTTTGCTATCGAAAAGGCCCACAATGGCCATTGTGATTCTACCCCATCAGCCCAGGAATTAAAAGAAGAGCATGCAGAAGCGTTCTCAATACTTTCTGCCCATGCAGATTCTGACGCAGATTGTATCGACTTTTCTCTTACCCTTACTGCCGCTGTTCCCGGGAAAACATTAAACAATCAACAGATATATTTCTCAGCACAACAAATGCCGGTTAGCACTCAACTCCAGGCAATTATATCTGGAAATACAAACTTGCTCCAGCATAATTCGGATACGCATCTACCCACAGACCCTCATTTCAGAAAAACCACGGTTCTGCTGATTTAACCCATTCTATACATCAAGCCTCACCGGTTAATAAATTAACCGGGCGACATTCTTATATCCCGTTTTGAATTATTAATTAATCGTTATTGGAAAAGGTCTATGAACAAACATGTAAAACACAATATCCTTTTATATCTGCCTTTTTTCTGTCTCTTGCTATCCGGAGTGTATGCTCAAAACCTCACCCTTCAGAAAGCATTGAGTTTAACCCTTGCCTCTAACCCGGATTTAAAAGCTTTCGAACTTCAGATCCAGGCAAAACAGGCTTTAGTTAAGCAGTCATCCCTATTGCCAAATCCCGAACTGGAAGTAGAACTTGAAAATTTCGGCATGGCAGAAGGAGCTGTCGTATTTTCTCAGCTTGTGGAACTCGGTGGCAAGCGCTCCCGGCGAATTGGAGTGGCAGAAATTGATCTAGAATCGGCAAAACTTGAGTTTGAAATCCAACGGCTTGAAATACTTACCGAAACAGCAGAAAAATATATCCAGCTCTGGGAAGCGCAGGAAAAACAAAAATATTGGCAGGAATCTGTAGCCATCGCAGATAGTATGCTGGTGATTATTAAACAACGCATACAACTGGGAGCAACCCCGGAAATCGAAAGAATAAGGGCAGAAGTAGAACTTGCAGGGATTACCCTAAAATCAAAATCATCTAAAAAAGAATACGAAACCGCAAAAGTTGGTCTTAATACCATGTGGGGTGGTGATGCATATATCTATGATAAGCTGGAAGAATTGAATACGGATAAGGTTGATGATCTGGACACTAATAAAATCTATCAAAAAATTCCGGATTGCCCGCAAATGCTACTTCAACGTTCCTTTATCAAAAAAGGCAAGGCTGAGTTGCAGCTGGCAAAAGCAGAAGGATATACAGACCTCGAAGTTTCAGCAGGCTATAAGCGTGAAGGAGAAACCAATGAACATATGGCTATACTTGGAGTGTCAATAGGTCTCCCCTTATTTAACCGGAACCAGGGAAGCATACAAGAAGCCAGAACAGGAACCAAAATATCTGTTTATAAGCAAACGGCTCTAAACCATAAACTTCATGCAATACTCAGAGAGCTGGCAAGTATATACCAGTCCCAACGAGAAGAGACGGAAACAATCAGAAAGGACATCCTTCCCCGAATGGAAAAGGCTTTTGGCGAAACCCAGCATTTATATCAACTGGGGAAAACCAGTTTTCTTGATTTACTGGATATGCAACGTTCGTTGTTGGAAATAAAAGTGGGGCATGTTGAATCCCTGGCTCAGTTACAAATTTCACGTTTCCAAATAGAGGCAATCCTGGGGACAGCCTGGGACAGCCTTATTAAAGGAGGAAAATAATTATGTATAGGAATATCGTTTTACTGTTTTTAGCAGGAATGGCTTTATGTTGGTTACCGGGTTGTAATTCGGAAGAAAATCATCAAAAACACCCGGAAAGTACCGCCGTCCATAAAACCCATGATGAACATCAGGATGCCTCTCTCCATGAAGAAGAGTGTACTCATGATGCTCATAACCCTGAAAGAGGAGCCGTGCATGAAGAAGAACATGAAACCCATGCTTCGGGGCATGAAGAGGAGCATGATGACGACCATGATAGCGAAGACAATCATGAAGGACATGCAGAGGACCACCACGAAAATGAGGATGCGCACGATGACCATGATGTTCATGATGAACACGACGATCACAGTACTCATCAGGATAACCCGGAAATCGTACTCTCTGCCAAAGCCCTTGAAATTGCGGGTATCACCATTGAGAAGGTTAAAAAAGGAAATATATCAAAAACAGTGGAACTTGCAGGGGAAGTTGGTTTTGATGAAGACAGGCTGACCCATATTGTTCCCCGTTTTCCGGGTATTGTTAAGCAAGTATATAAGAAACTTGGGGACAATGTTAAGGCGGGAGAAGTATTAGCCTCCATTGAAAGTAATGAAAGTATGTCGAGCTACAAAATCAAAGCCCTGATAGCGGGAACGGTTATAGAAAAGCACATAACCCTTGGAGAGTTCGTGTCCGAAGAAACCGCGGTTTTTGTTATTGCCGATTTATCCCGGATTTGGGTTAACCTTGCCGTATATGCCAAAGACATTCAAAATATCCGTTTGGGCCAGCATGTGAAAATTGAGGCTGTTGGGAGCCAGGTCCAGGGAGAGGGAAAAATCAGTTATATCCGGCCGGTCTTTGATGAACAGACCAGGAACTCCACTGCGAGAATAGTTTTGCCCAACACCGGCAACAAATGGCGGCCCGGTTCATTTGTACGGGCAAGTATAAAACAACATGCCCCGGATGTATGCCTGATAATAGAAGAATCGGCCATTCAGCTGATAGAAGGAACTCCAAGGGTATTTATACCCGTCCCGGGTGAGAGAAACACCTTTGCTGCGATAAGTGTGAAACTCGGAGACCGGGACGAAAAACACGCCGAGATCCTCTCTGGTCTTGCAATGGGAACCCCCTATGTTTCTAACGGTGCCTTTGAACTCAAAAGCGAAATGGTAACCAGCAGCCTCGGAGGGCATGCAGGCCACGGACATTGAGTATGTTAATGAACATAATGTACTTAAGCTCAGTCATTGGGCGTCAACTTAAGCATAAATTGGTGAAGAAATTACCAAAACCCAGTCATTCCGACTTGTTCGGAATCCTGAACATAATAGATATATATTTTTCCTTGGATAAAATTAGCAAAAAAAACAAATCTATATCTGTCGTCCTGATTCCCGACGTAGCGGGAATGACTGGATTCATGCACATTTCATACATTTTCACCCTTCAGTTGATGCGCATGGGGCAAGCCGGAATGACTAGAAAAACACTTACTCAACACCTTTTTTCGTATTCAGGAGCACCATATGCTTGAAAAACTTATCCGCGCATCCATTTCCAAACGCATTCTCATTATCGCAGCCCTCATTGCCATCACAGGCTATGGTGTTTACCAATACCAAAATTTACCGACAGACGCATTCCCCGATGTTTCCCCCGTAATGGTCCCGGTGTTTGCAGAGGCCCACGGCATGGCGCCCGAAGAAGTTGAACGACTTATCACGTTTCCCATTGAGTCCGCTATGAACGGTCTGCCCGGGGTGAACAGAATAAAATCTACTTCCGCTTTTGGTATGGCGGTTATCTATATTTATTTCAAAGACAACGTTAACATTTATTTTGCCCGTCAGATTGTGTCGGAGCGGCTTACCGGGGCCATGGCAGACCTGCCGGATATGCATGAACCCCCAAAACTGGGGCCCATTTCCACCGGATTGGGAGAAGTGTTTATGTATTACCTCACCTTAAACGAACACACCAATACCGAAGGCAAAGAACCCGATACCTATTTACGGGAACTCAACGACTGGGTAGTAAAACTCCAGCTGCAAACCGTACCCGGTGTCACAGAAATACTCTCCATGGGAGGGCATGTATTACAATATCAGATTAAGCCCAACCCTTATGCGCTCAACAAATACAAAATAAACATGCATGAAATCGTGGAAGCTATTCAGGCCAATAACCGCAATGCCGGGGGCCAGTTTCTGGTATTGGGCGCGGAGGAATACCTGGTACGGGGCCTGGGGCTGATGGAAAAACTGGACGACATCAGAAACATTCAGATAAAAGTAGTGAATGGAACTCCGGTACGATTGAGTAATATTGCCGACGTGGATTACGGGAACGAAATACGCAGGGGTGTTGTTTCTCTAAATGGCGAAAAAGAGGTGGTGGCAGGTATTGTGATGAAACTCTATGGAGAAAATACTTCTGATGTGATCGCAAGACTTAAAGAAAAAATCCCCAAAGTGCAGGCTTCTCTTCCCAAAGGTGTGCAGCTTGTTCCCTATTACGATCAGAGCACTCTAGTGGAAAACGCCACTGGAACGGTAAAAAAGGCCCTACTACAGGGGGCGGTATTAGTTTTACTGGTACTCCTGGTATTTATGGGAAACTGGCGATCTGCGGTAATTGTTGTATTATCTCTTCCCCTCTGTGCGCTTATCGCGGTCATTTTTATGGGCCTCTCCGGTCTTTCGGCAAATCTCATGTCACTTGGAGGTATTGCCATAGCTATTGGTATGTTGGGAGACGGCTCCATTGTAATGGTGGAAAATATTTCCCGCCTGCTTTCAGACCCTAAACATCAACAAAGTTCCCGTTTCGACATCATCATCCAGGCGGCCATGGAAGTGGGGAGACCCATTATCTTTTCGATAGCTATTATTATTATCGTGTTTCTGCCCCTGTTTTCTCTGGAAGGGGTGGAGGGTAAAATGTTTTCTCCAATGGCTTTTACGATTTCTTTTGCCTTAATCGGCTCCCTTCTTATAGCCTTGTTTATTGCCCCGGCCCTCAGCTCCTTTTTCCTTAAAAAAACCGGAAAACGCAAAGACTTTTTCCTGATTGCACGGTGTAAAAAAATCTATGGCCCACTCCTCATTCTTGCCGTCCGTTGGAAAAAGTCGGTATTAGCCATTGCCCTTGCCTGTTTTTTGGGAACCCTCCTGCTCATCCCCCGTCTGGGTACGGAATTTATACCCATACTTGAAGAAGGTGCTATCCAGATAATTATAGTGATGCCGCCATCAACCTCCCTTATCAAAGCAACATCAACCATGATGAAGCTCGAAAAAAAGGCAATGGAATATCCTGAAGTAAAACAAGTCATCTCCAAAATTGGCAGGCCCGAAGCAGGCAGTCATCCCCACCCGGTCAATTTCGCGTCTATGCAACTAAGCCTCAAACCCATAGACCAGTGGACAAGATTCCAAACCAAACAGGAACTCATCAACGCCCTTAACACTGAATTTTCGGAATACCCGGGCCTTTCCCTCAGCTTTACCCAGCCAATCCAAAACCTCTTTGATGAGCTCCTGTCAGGCGTCCGCACCCAACTTGCTATCAAACTCTTCGGAGAAGACCTGCAAATACTCCGCAGTAAAGCTGATGAAATTAAAGAAGCCATCGAAAGTATTCCCGGCCTGGTGGACCTCTCTTCAGAGCAGAGTTTTGGCCAGCCCCAGATACAGATTATCGCTGACCGCGCCTCCTGCGCCCGTTATGGAGTTAACGTCTCATCCATACTCGAAGTGGTGGAACTCGCCATCGGCGGAGAAGTGGTGGACCAGCTCTTCCTCAACACCCGGCGCTTTGGCATACACATCCGCTACCAGGAAGAATATCGCAAAAACCCGGAAGTTTTAAAAGACTTGCTCGTACACAGCCAGGAAGGATACCAGGTCCCTCTCTCCCAGGTTGCAGAAATCAAACGAGTGGTAGGGCCCATCCAGGTTAATCGGGAAAAAAGCCAACGGCGTTGGGCCGTATCAGCTAATGTGCGCGGACGAGACATCGGGAGTGTAGTAAGTGATATCCAAAAACGTATCGCCGAAAAAATAACGATCCCAAGCGGCTATTACATCGAGTACGGTGGACAATTTGAAAACCAGCAACGGGCCATGAATCGTTTGAGTATCATCGTACCCGTGGCCTTTCTACTCATATTTTTTATGCTTTACCTTTCTCTGGGTAACCTCAGAAACTCCCTCCTGATTTTTTTAAACGTTCCCTTAGCCCTAATCGGCGGCATACTTGGATTATTTTTGACGGGGGAGTACCTGTCTGTCCCTGCAAGTGTTGGCTTCATCGCCCTTTTTGGCATAGCCGTACAAAACGGCTTAGTACTGGTTACCAGTATAAATCAACTACGGCAGAGTGGTATGGATACCGATTCCGCAGTTATTATGGGCGGCATGCTCCGCCTGCGGCCAGTCCTTATGACCGCACTTACTACCGTACTCGGGCTTGTTCCTCTATTACTTTCAAACGGTATGGGCTCCGAAGTACAGAGGCCTTTGGCGGTGGTGGTGGTGTTTGGGCTGGTATCTTCAACCTTTCTGACATTATTCCTGATACCGGCGTTGTATGCATGGTTTGCGGTACCACTTACAAGCAGTAATCAGTCGTCAGTGGCCAGTTATCAGTAAAAATAGATGTGCTCTGCGAAAATTACCGGCAGGAGGAGGGGCAATCCAAAGGGTGTTTCGTTCTCAGGCGTTTTTACACACTGGTGTGTGTTGGATTGCCCGTCTTCTTGCCGGGTATGACGATATTATAAAACTGATTAACGATTGAAGATTAACGAGTGCTGATTTGTGAAGTTTCCTGAACCAAATTCATGAAATTTCTAATCTCAAAACTCGTCAACCTGCAATCGTTCATCAAATACGTCAAAAGTTCTTTTGACCAGTCTTTTGTCACTTGAGTTGATTTTTTTCCAGGCATAACTGGCGCCTCCTCAACTCTTAGACAATAAAACGGGTAAAAGTATTCCCGTTGTTATTTGAATATTTTTTTTATCCTCTTCCATTTCGGGTAATTCTTCGATTAAGTCTTCAATCTCATCATAATCACAATAATCTTTAAGCATCACGCTTCTTGCCTTACGGTATAAAACAAGCAGCGGATGTTCTTCTGTCATAAAAGAGTCAGCATCCAGGTACACTTCCATAATAATTTCCTGCAGGATATTTTCTACTCTGCTAAGGTCATGGGTTCTTGTCTCTACATATTTTTTGAGGTCTTTAGAATATGTTTCCCAGATTTCTGAAGCGACTCTTCCGTTTCGGCTTGTAAGTTCCATTTTCATTTTTAACCTCTTGTTTAACTGTATACCCATAATCATAAGCAAATACCGTACCAGTTTATTTATAATAACTCTATAAGGTTTTATTCCGGTTTTTAGTGATTTTTCCATTATTAAGCAATAGTGAAGAGGTGGGAAACTTTTCACTTCCGGTTACAAACCATTCTTAACCTTTTATTTTTCAGTATATTACCCATCCTGTAACACTTTAGCATGGGAATATAGTCCCAACTGTAGCAATTTGAATCGTTTTCACTTTGTGCAATTATTAATTGTCAAAAAGTGAAAGAATTTGCACAGAAATTATCTAAAAATACTACATGGAATGACTGCAAATTATGTAAAATATATGAGACAATTATCTCAGGAACAATATGGCTCTACCGGAATACAAAAGCACTCTATCAACATTCTACAAAGGCCATTTTGCCCTTATCATCCTCTGGAGTACCCTGATTCTCCTTTCACTCTTCCTGAATATTTCCCACGAAAGAAGTTCAATACATAAATTAGCTGAGCAGATTGCCATAGCTCAGTATAACAAAGAGCAGGGCTACAATGTGAGAGATGTACGGGGCGGGGTAAGTGCTGCTATTCCCATTTCCCCATACCTGAAACTTGAAGAAAAGCATTTTTTAATAATATATCTCACTCATGGTATAATTTTCCTGATCGGGATTGCAGGCATTGGGTTCAGCATATTGAGGAGCAAAAACCGGTTACAAGAACGAATGGCCTATGAAAATGAACTGGTGCTTTCAAAACAATTTTCTGACAGCCTTATCGATACAGCCAACGCCATTATTGTGGTATTGGATACCGATGGAACGATTATCACCTTTAATAAATTTGCAGAGGAACTTACCGGATACCAAAAAGAAGAAGTCATAAATAAAAACTGGTTTGATATTTTTATCCCCCCTCAGGATAAACCGTCCATACAAAATATTCATAAAGCTGTAATGACAGGAATTCATGCAACAGAAGTTCATGAAAACTCCATTATTGCAAAAGACGGTGCCACCAAAATTTTACGCTGGAACAACAAACACATTATCAACATAAAAACCGAAAAAATTAACACCATCAGTATTGGTATCAATGTTACTGGTATCAGAAAAGCAGAAGCAAAATCCGAAGTTCAGCATCAATAAAATTGTAACTATTGCTGTCAGTACGACTGCAAACCTGATTACAAAACACACCTGCAGAGCTTTGTATACTCTTCTTTTACTATAGGAAAATTTTGTTTTTTAAAGTTTATCGCCGTTTACGCAGCAATTCCAGGGTTTCCTGATAGTGCCCAAGCAGATACTGGGCCACTTCGATAGATCGCTCGGTGCGGGCTTCAAGTGCATCATACACCTGTTCATACAATGCAAAGAGAGTGGGAACAGACTCACCGTATCTGTAATTAAGAGCCATTTCAAGCTGGGCCACAATATTCTGGCATTTAAGGATGAGCTCTTCAGATTCTTCTGGTTTTGAGAAGTCTATTTTACAAGTGAGGCTAAGGGCCTTTTGAACGAGAAGTAAAACGCTCTGCACCTTACCAGCAGTCATGGCACGATTGACCTGGTATTGATTAACAAGGGATTGTTCTCTCGTAGCCATATTAAAATTCAACGCAAAGGCGCAAAGAACGCAGAGGTTTCGCAAAGATGCATCCAAAAAGGTTGCAGTCACCATTTACAAGGCGGTATTGGCTAACAAAGTACCTATTTTTTAGAATAACCTTATTCAAAACCCTATTCCTAATAAATAAAACTCTTTGCATTCTTTGCGCCTTTGCGCGCTTTGCGTTTTAAAGTCCCTGTATTTCCCCGTTTAGCTATTCAAAAGCCCCAGAATATTGTTCCGGGAGATATTATTAAAATTCTGCAAAGCCATCATATTACTCTGACTTAAAATAGAAGCTCTGGCCTGCTCGGCTGTACCTTCAGCATAATCAAGGTCTTCTGCCTGAGAAAGAGCTGCAGCAGTATTAATACGCTGATTTACTGAGTTCGATATAGAATATTCAAATCGATTGTAGGCAGCACCCGCATTTGTCCGGGTTTGGTTAACCTGGTTAAGAGCAGAATCTATTCCTTGTAATGCACTACTGATGTTCGACGGATTGGAAATATCCAGGTTTGAAATATTGAGGGTCTCTGCCCGTAAATCTGCCTGGGGCATATTTATTCTGTCTGCTTCTGCCGTACCTGTACCCGCAGTAATTTCTCCGGTTCCATCGGATAAGTCACTCTGACCATCCAAAAGGCTCTGCCGGTTAAACTGAGTTGATTGTGAAATCCGGTCAATTTCTGAGCTTAATGCCTGAAATTCAGTATTAAGGGCATCACGCTGTTCCTGGCCATTGGTCCCGTTATTTGCCTGAATTGCCAGTTCCCGCTGCCGCTGCAGCATATCCGTAATCTGGCTTGCTCCTCCATCAGAAATTCTGAGAGCACTCAGAGCATCATCCATATTAACTTCTGTCTGGCGAAAACCTCGAACCTGTTTTTCAAGTTCTCTGGCAATAGAGAGCATGGAAGCATCATCACTTGCGCGATTAATACGCTTACCGGTACTCAATTTTTCAAAGATTTTACTTAGGGCGCCCTGATTTTGGCGGTTTTGGCCAATTATCCCTATTCCTGTGGCATTATTAATGATCATCTTTCACCTCTGATCAACAAAAAAACAAGGTCTCTTCTTCCTTGAACCCACAGGCCTCCATGCCCTATTCTAGTTATCGGCAAGTTAAAGTGAAACTTTAACAAAAAGTTAAAATATTTCTTCAGTTTTTTAGTTTTTGGCAAAAATCACTAAAAATCGACATTTCTATCCTTTATTTTTAGGTGAAAATTAACCTATATTACCTGGTTAGTTTATATGCAATAACTCAGGGAGCGCCCAAATGAAATTTCGATTGACCCCTCAAAAGACTTTGATCAATAGAATTCCTTTATTTTTACTGATAATTTTGACCACAGGGTTTCTTGGCAGCTGTTTATTTGAGTCTGACTCTCCTTCGAAAGAAAAGAAAACAGACATCGAAACCGGTACCATCACCGGAACAATCAAAGACAAAGAGGGAAAGGCCCTGGCCGGCGTTGTGGTTACCGCAGATGGGGAGCAGTTCGCAGGACTCAGTGACTCCAATGGTATATATACACTGGATGACATTCCGGAAGGCACTTACAAAGTACACTTTAACCGTGCAGGATATGGAACCATAGAGCCCATCACCGTAACAGTTACCAAAGGCAAGACAACTACTATAGAAGAAGAAATTAAACTTGAACCGTTCCTTGTGACCTTAAAAGGTAAGGTTATACTCAAAGGTTCAGCCAAAAGGGGCGCTGATGCCAACGGTGTTGAGGGCGTAGGTATTAAGGTCCCCTACCAGTCGGCTTTTACCGTAACCGACAGCAAAGGGGAGTTTACCCTGACGGGAGTGAGCGCTGATGTCGACCAGATTATCGCGGCTCTCAGCGGAGCAGGCTGGGGAAAACACACCATCACGGTTCAGCCGGGTGAAACACAAGATGGTATCATTATCATTCTTGACCGCGAAGGCGGCGCCATTGTGGGCACCGTAAAAGACAACAATGGTAATCCTGTGAAAAACATTAAAGTTGAAGCCATAGGCGGAGGCATATCAGCAACCACAGACGAGAACGGTACCTATCGCCTGGAGAATGTCCCCAGCAATGTACCGGTGGATGTTAAGAGTGGAAATGACGGCGGTGCATCGGGTCTTATTGTTGATGAAAACAGCCAGCTCGACGGCATTGAACTCTTCCCCGCAAGTACCATAGAAAAAAGCGGTGTACGCATGGAAAACGCAGTCTACATTGTGCCTGATTCCGGCAAAGTAGTGATCACCGCAAATGTAACCACCAGCAAAGAAGCAGGTGATGTGGCCCTGTATTTATGGGACACCGATGATGACAAAAAATATGATACGGTTACCTTTTCTTCCAATCTCACCATCTCAGGGTCAGCAAAAAACCAGAAGGTTTCTTTTGGTGTTTTGACCACAGGCGGCGATAGTATTGGCGGTGCGCAGGTAGAAATCCAGCGTGAACCATCCCAACCCAAAGTGGTTTTGGGCCAGGGCTTTGTCATTGTCCCCCGCGAAAAGGCCCTGTTGCTGGGAGAAGCGGTCTGCAAAGCAGGCGGTATTATTTCTTACCAGTGGGATTTTAATGGCGACGGCATCTACGACTGGATACGCCGGGATGTGGGTAAAGTCAAGTACCGCTACTACCAGGAAGGCACTTATCTTGCCAAATTTCTGGTAACCGCCTCAAGCGGAGAAAAAGACTCGGGTACTATAGAAATTAAAGTTGAAGGAAATCCCATAGACATCCCCGACGATGAACTCTCAGTCCCCAAAATTCTCTCCCCGAAGCATGGTGCTGAAGTGGGCACACAATTTTTGCTGGTCTGGCAAAAGATATACGCAGACAGTTTTGATGTCTTCCTTGACACCCTGACGCCCCCGGTTAAGGCTTACACCACAGGCCTCAGCGACAGCAGCCTGATTATTAAAGGACTTACGCCGGAAACCAGATATTTCGTACAAGTTAAAGCCCATCTGGATGAAGAAACAAGTGTTTCGTTCAGTGTGGAGATAAACGCAATTGATAACCATCCGCCGGTATTTGATAATACGGCATTTAAACCCGCTGACGGTGACACCGTTTATGGAGACAGCGTTACCCTGGGTTGGCTTGCAACGGACGCTGACAACCACCCTGTGGAATACCGCCTTTCTTTCTGGGAGCAAGATTCCATCCAACAGCACTTTACCCTCTCTGCTACCGGCATGAACATCGCTCCGGAAGGCGGCTGGAAAGACAGTACCGTTTATCACTGGCAGGTAACTGCCAAAGACGGCATAGACAGCACCGCAACGGATATCCGGTCCTTTTTGTACCAGATCCCAAACAATGCTCCGGTCTTTAAGGTAAGCATAAAAGATATGGAAGCCTCCATTATGAATGACGGCATCTACCTCGACACCCTCCGTGCCCAGGACCCGGACGGCAATACTTTTACCTATAGTTTTATCGACAGCGTAAAAGGGATGAAACTGACTGACAGTATTCTTTCGTGGACACCTGGCATTAACGATACCGGCACCCACACTATCACTATCTTACTAACAGACACCCGGGGCGGCACAGCCACCCTTTCCTGGACCGTCTTTGTGGGCCCCAGCAATGATGCAAGCCTTGATACCCTTTATCTTTCTGAAGGGAGTCTCACCCCGGATTTTGATCCTGCAAAGACCACTTATGCCGTCCTCATTCCCAACGAAACCACAAATATTAAAGCAGTTGCTTCCCCAACCCATCCTCACGCTCAAATCAAGGTAAATGGAGAGCTAGTAGCTGCTGACAGTATGTCACAGACACTTGCACTCCTGGTTGGCAGTAATATCATAACCATCGAGGTAACCGCAGAAGATGACAGTACAAAAAAGATCTATAAAATAACGGTTACCCGTCCCCCTAACGAAGATGCGAGTCTTTCTGCACTGAGCTTGTCGCAGGGCGAACTTTCACCTACATTCAGCTCCGGTAATACCGCTTACTCTGTTACCGTACCCAACGAGGTGTCCTCCATAACCCTCACGGCTACTGCCAGTAACAATCAGGCCAGCTTAACCGTAAATGACAGTATCGAACCATCCGGCCAGGCCTCAGCACCCCAGGCACTCATGGTGGGAGCAAACACCATTACCGTTGTAGTTATTGCAGAAGATGATACTTCTAAAGGTGAATACACTGTCATAGTGACCAGGGAACCCAGTGCCGACGCCTCCCTCTCTGCCCTGGTACCTTCACTTGATTCCCTCAGGTTTCACCCCGATACCCTATCTTACAAAATAAATTTAATTTACAAAGATTCCCTGGTAAAGCTCACACCCTATGCCAATCATCCCGAAGCAGTAATTTCAATAGAGGGAACAACCGCAGCATCCGGTGTGCAGTCCCCCGAATACCCGCTTGTTGTGGGTGATAACCAGTTACGCGTTACCGTAACGGCAGAGGATGACTCTACCACAAAGATTTATACCGTTACTTTTATCAGAGAATCGGGCACCAATGTGGCGTTACTTGGGTTACTGCCTTCAAACGGCACCTTGTCGCCGACCTTTGACTCGGCCTCCACCAGTTATCAAGTGTCGGTTACCCATGCCGAATCGCTGGTTACCCTCACCCCTACGGTGTTCCATTCCAAATCCCTGATTACCATCTCAGGTGATACGGTTGCCTCAGACACCGCCTCAAAACAAATTCTTCTGGCAACGGGTCCGAATACGGTTCCCGTACTAGTGACCGCAGAAAACAGGACCACCACCCGAACCTACACGGTGAACTTTGTAAGGGACAGCAGCACGAATACTGACTTATTCGCCCTGTCGTCATCAAAAGGCAGTTTGACTCCCGGCTTTGGCCCGTCTGAAATCACCTACAATGTATCATTAAGCAACGAAGATTCTGTTGTGACGATTACCCCAACCGTTGATCACTCCCGTGCAACGGTCACCGTGGAAGGGCAGTCAGTTACATCAGGCAATCCTTCACAACCCATCACCCTTGCTGTGGGTGACAGTGTTATAGATATCGAAGTTACCGCAGAAGATATGCAGAGTACAAAAAACTACCAGATCACTTTTACGCGGGCACCAAGCTCAAACGCTAATCTTTTAAGCCTTGTAGTAAACGACAGTATCCTGTCCCCGGCTTTTGATTCTGCTATTGTTCTCTATATTGATTCTCTGAACTGGTGGGATTCTGTTATCGCCATCACTCCCACTGTACATCATCCCATGGCAGCGATAACCGTAAACGATTCTCTTGTCGTATCCGGAACCGCTTCAGACTCGATTATTCTTCCTCTTGGTGACAGTATCATAAACATTGTGGTAACAGCAGAAGACAACTCAACAGAAAAAACCTATCAGCTTACCATGAGACGCTATAACCTGGCACCAAAAATAACCGGAAAACCGGACACGACCATAGACTATGTTGATGCAGCATTTCCCACCATCAGTCTAAACGCCCTCGTTGACGACCCCGACCATGCAGACGGCTTGCTCACCTGGAGTGTTGATACCATTTTCAGTATTTTTAATGGAGATATTGCTCCTTATGAGTATTACCCGAATACCGAGGACATCAATTCAGGAACAAATGAATTTTCGGTTATTCTGTATGCATCAGACTGGTATGGTGCTGATTCTATTTTTCTGGTAGCTACCGATCCCTTTGGAGCAAGTGATACCGTAAAATTTGTTTGGGGACGTGCTACCTGGAAAAGGTCAACACTAGGCAGTACTACTTTGCAGTCAGTACATTTCCCCGTTAAAGACACCGGTTATATTGCCGGGCAAACAGGGTCTGCCTGGCGTACCATTGATCATGGCAAGATCTGGGAAGCCATGACAGGAAACATGAGTTCCGATGTAAATACCAATGGTATATATTTTTACAACAGTACTACCGGTATTACTGTGGGTGACTCACTCGGCATAGGGAACATCACCC
Organism: Fibrobacteria bacterium; assembly: GCA_015232855.1. GTDB lineage: Bacteria > Fibrobacterota > Fibrobacteria > UBA11236 > JADFYW01 > JADFYW01. The sequence continues at coordinate 10,584 of JADFYW010000043.1, read as the reverse complement.
GGATAACTGCTGCCGGAGCAATGATGACCCCTCCTGCAAGCGGCATGGTCTTTGATTATTTGAAAGCTGTACATTTTGCTGACCAGCAAAACGGCTGGATAGGCGGAGTTCCGGGAATGTCAAGCCCCATTACGGCTTTATTACGCACTTCAGATGGCGGTGCCAACTGGGCTTCGGCTAATAATTACACCAGCTGTGGAACCGTTGTAAAAATTTTCGCAATTTCCTATGACGAGGCCATTGCAGGCTGTGAAGAAGGTGCTGTTATCAAAACAACCAACGGAGGATCTGTCTGGGATACCCTGTTTAACACAACAAACTGGATAAATGATATGTTTTTCCTTGATCAGGATACGGGCTGGATAGTATTGAATAATAGTACCGATTCTATGTATGTAACTAGAGATGGGGGGCAAAATTGGGAAGGAATTGGCGGTATCGGAAACAACCCTCTGGGCCTTGATCGCATCCATTTTGTCAATTCATATTTAGGATTTATGGTAATAACCAACCAATCAGAAGCTTCGGACATTTACCGGACTGAAGACGGCGGCTATACCTGGAAGCTTATCGATAACGAGAATAATGTAAAAGGAATTTTCAGTTTCAGCAAGTTTGACGTAATGACCCTGGATGGCAATTATGTTTACCGTTATGGTATTTTCGGTAACCTGTTCCGCAGTAATTATCCTCAATAGACTTTAATTGAAACGGTATCTTTGTTTATGTTTTTTTCAGTAGCCTCAGTCGCTGCTTTATAATACTCACAACAGACAAACTTGCATATTTCCTTTCTGGTTTTATCGGGATAAACCTTTCTGGCTACTTTAATTGTTACTTGATTACAAGGGGTGTCTGGCACAGCCCAATATTTTTGGAGTTTCTCTGATCCGAATATCAGACAGGATGACTCCTGTCATTAAGGAATTAAAAACAGATTTCCATTCATCCTCATTTATGTTTCTCAGGATACAGGCCCAGCACACCTTCCGCCGATGCTTCACAAATACCGCGCTCGGTAATGAGTCCCTTGATCAGACGGGCAGGAGTTACATCAAAAGCATAGTTTGCCGCGTTTGATTTTTCCGGAGTAAGCAATACTTCTTTAATTTCACCATCATGTAAACCGCGGATGTATTTCACTTCTGTGGCATCACGCTGCTCAATGGGGATTTCTTTAACCCCGTCCTGCATCTTCCAGTCAAAAGTGGACGAAGGTAAAGCCACATAAAAGGGAACATTATTGTCTTTTGCAGCAAGGGCCTTTAAATAGGTCCCGATTTTGTTGCCCACATCGCCGGTGTAAGTGGTCCGGTCTGTGCCGGTAATGACCATATCTACCAGGCCATGCTGCATAAGATGTCCACCCACATTATCGGCTATAACCGAATGGGGCACCCCATGACCAACCATCTCCCAGGCAGTAAGCCGGGCACCCTGATTGCGGGGTCTTGTTTCATCCACCCAGACATGAACCTTGATTCCTTTGTCAAAAGCAGCATAAATAGGTGAAGTTGCCGTACCATAATCAACAAAAGCCAGCCAACCGGCATTACAGTGCGTGAGTATGTTTACCGTTTCACCATTTTTCTTTTTGCTGATTTCTTCAATAATTTTACAGCCATGTTCTCCAATCCTGCGGCAGAATTCAGCGTCTTCATCAGCAATTTCTTTTGCGGTATCTCTAATAACCTTCAGTTTTGCCTCAACAGAGTTCTCTGCAGCTTCAGCTGCTTCAAGCTGACGGTTTACCGCCCACTCAAGATTTACCGCAGTTGGGCGGGTTGCAATGAGCTTTGCTCCATCCGCTTTTACTGATGTCATAAAATCTTCAACTGAATCTTTGGGAGCATTCATTGCCGCTACCTGCATACCATAACCTGCCGTTGCCCCAATAAGGCCGGCCCCTCTCACATGCATATCTTTAATAGCGATGGCAACTTCATCTACTGTTGTAAGGTCTTCAATAACAAATTTATGAGCAAGATGCCGCTGATCTATTATCTGGATTACACTGTCATTTCCTTCTTTTACCCAGATGGTTCGAAAATGTTTGCCATCAACTTTCATAAAACACTCCTCTTTATTGTCTGATTTTTAGCAAAAATATAGCATTTATTTAGGTTTCAACATAAAATTAGAACTTTTTTATTTGGAATTTGTATTCCTTTTTCCCTTTGTTAACAAGATTATTTAGATTATTGAAAAGTATTCGGCTTTGATATGAAAAAAGGGCAATTATTATGAAATTATTAGCTGTTTCTGTTTTAGGAATATTTAGTCTTCTTCTACTCAGCAACTGTACCAAAGAGCAGCGAACTACAGGTGCGTTGGATGATATTGACAGTAAAGTGTCAGGTAAGGTGCTGGATGCTGATGGTAATCCTCTCACCGGTGTAAACGTTACCACGTCCGATAATCTGGGTATTGGTCTGACTAACGGAAACGGTGAGTATTCTGTTATATTTGAGGTTTCAGAAACTACCCCAAAAACCATATATTTTAACCGATATGGCTTTGTAGACACCACTCTTAATGTTCAAGTCGAATTTAATAATGAAAAAACAGATCAGAACATAACGCTAACCTCATCTTTTGCGACCATAACCGGAAATGTATCCAACGGTTTATCTAAAAGAAGTGCTTCTGCCGATTTGAGCGGTATTAGTGTATCCATTCCCAACCAGCAAGTATGGACCGTTACTGATAGTGACGGAAATTTTACACTCAAAAACGTATTACCCGATGCCCGGATAATTATCGCTACGCTATCGGGTACCGGCTGGGGAAGCAGCGTAATATCCCTGACAGCAGGTGCAAAGCTCAATATAAACATTTCCCTGGATAAAGCGGGTAGTTCCATCGCAGGCACGGTAACTGACGAAGCAGGCCAGCCTGTCGGGAATATCAATGTGCATACTCTTGGAGGAGGCCTGACTACGGTTGCCAATGGGAATGGCCAATTCCGTCTGGAAAACGTGCCTGATTCTGTAAGTATTGACGTTCTGGCAGGCGAAGTAGGAAAAGAAACATACAGTGCCGGAGGTCTTATCGTCGATAAAAACAGTCAACTGGATGGTATATCTGTAAAAGAACAAATAACCGGAGGAAATTCGGATATTTTCATCCGTGACCGGGATATGTATGTACCGGAAGAGGGTTCCATAACAATAGTAGCTGATGTGGGTATGAAAGATAAGGATTCGAACCTGGTAGACCATATCAGCTTTTTTATCTGGGATATTGATGGGGATGGAATCTATGAAGATACCACCTATACACCAACATTGGTCTATACCGGAACAGAAACACCCAAAGAAATAAATTATGGAATTATGACCGCAGACAGTACTTTGATAAAAGGTGCTGTTATCACTATCAACCGTGTTTCTGCCAACCCGGATGCCACCATTATCAGAGCCGTGGTGGGACAAGACATAGAAATAAATCCAAATAATGAAGCCAATTTGCTGGGGGAAGGACTTTGCCAGACCGGAGGTATCGTCTCTTATCTCTGGGACTTTAATGGCGACGGTAACTATGACTGGCTGCGCAAAGATGCGGGTAAGGTTATGTACCGGTATTACCGGGCCGGTGAATTTGACGCGGTTTTTAAGGTTATTGCCGCTAATGGAAAGTCAGATTCTGCAATTATTAAGGTTTCTGTAGCAGGCCCCCCTGCAGATATCCCTGAGGGTGTAGCGATTCCCACCGAAATCAACAATATTGAATCCGGTAAACTCTACAAGCATAATCTCTTGCTTGAATGGTATAAAGCCGATGTAGATAGCTATAGTGTCTACATGGGTAAAACCTCTCCACCCGATTCTCTTATAAAATCAGGCTTGAGTGCCACTGACACTTCTCTTTTAGTCGAAGGCCTGGATGATGATGTTAAATATTTCTTCCAGATAGAGACCCACAAAGATACCAACAAGGCAGTCGGATTTGTGCAGGACGTACTGATAGGGGATAATATGCCGCCTGTATTAATTGACTCTTTATTTATGCCTGATTCCGGGGCAACCGTAAGTGGGGACAGTATTCTTTTACAATGGGGTGCAACCGATGAAGACGGTGATGAACTCAATTACACGCTTTACTTTAGCATGGGCAATCCGCCCGGTAAACCCCTGCCGGGTCTTACTACGAACACCCTAAAAGTTGCTCCGGGTATAGACTGGATCGAGTCTGATTGGATAGACGGAGGCTTGTATTACTGGCAAGTTGAAATCTACGACAGAACAGACACTATCTTGAGTGGCGTGTTTGAATTTATCTATAAGCCTTAAAGTAAAACCATAACAGCCGTTATCATTATAACGGCTTCACTTATTTCGCACACTGCCCCCAGGGTATCTCCAGACATACCTCCTATTTTCTTTTTACAATAAAAAGAAAATAATGCCACTGCACCCATCAGACAAAGACTCATTATGAGCCCCTTACCTGCAACCAAAACCCAGGCAATGGAAACAAAAAAAATAAGGGCAATAATAAACCCAGACTTGATATGCACCTGATGAAAACTTGTCGCCAATCCACCGCCGGAACGTACATAGGATAAAAATCTCCAGTGAAAGAGAAGCGAACAACGGCCCGCTAAAGGTACAAGGATAAGCACCTTCCACCGCAGCTGAGGTGGGATGGATGAGAGAGCAATCACTTTGAGTAGGATAAGAAATACAATAGCAATTACCCCCATGGCTCCTACACGGCTGTCACGCATTATATTCAGCATTTCTTCACGGGGACGACTGCTAAAAAAGCCATCGAAACTATCAGCCAGACCATCGAGATGCAGACCACCGGAATACCATATTAACAACATGACAACAATAACAGAAGAAATTGTAGTGGGTAACACCATACACAATCCCGCATCCACTACCGCAGTTATCAGACCCAGGAAAAAACCAACCAGCGGGTAAAACATCACACTTCGGCTAAAGACTTCTTCTTCCCCACACCATTTGTGCGGTACCGGTAATATGGTTAAGAAACTGAGTGCAGAAAAAAATGACTTCACTGCTGTTCTCCACAGCCTTTCAGATAAAGAGTCTGTCCACAGGCCACCAAGGCAACTTTATCCGCAGCCTCTGCGATAACCTGGTTGGCTCTCCCAATTAAATCCCGATAGAGCCTGGTTTCGGGGTCCGCGGGGATAACACTCATTCCCACTTCATTGGTAACCACAATTAATGTACAGTCAAGATTTTTTACCGTAGCAATCCATTCTCTGCATTTTTCAGTAATATTATCTTCCGAATATTTTTTCCCAATCTTATTACCCTCATACATAAGATTATTAACCCACAGCGTAATACAATCCAGGAGAAACACCTCATAAATTCCCATGGTGCGGAATACCTTGTTCAGATTAACCGGTTCTTCAATGGTGGTCCACAATTCAGGTGAACGATCGGCCTGATGACGTTTAATACGAGCATCCATTTCTTCATCCACCTTTGGACAGGTTGCTATAAAGGCCCTTTTGCCGGATAAAGACTCAGCCAATTTCTGAGCATATCGGCTCTTCCCGCTGCGGCTGCCGCCGGTTATCAGTATAATTTCTGCGATAATAGCACCTTTGGGTTAAAAGCCTAAAGTTAGTAAGGAGAGAACCTTAAGGCAAATAGCCTAGTCCACACAGTTACGCTTTGGAAAGAAAGTATTACAGATAACTATTTTTCGTCTCACAACCTAAAATTCCTTAAAAAAGGAACGTTTCAATTCAAGGATTGAGGCAATTCAGTTCTAAAAGTACACCAGGCTTGTAGCTGATATCAAGACGGGTGCGGGAGCCCCGTTTCATGGAAAAGAGTCGATAATTCCCCGAGTCAAGTCCGAGCAGTATGCTCACCATAAACATAATAACTGCACCATGGGTAAAAGCCACAACATTTTCACAATCCATAGCTCTTGCCTTTTCGCCAAAGACCGTTACCCGCTCTACCAGTTCCCGGTGACTCTCGCCATTAGGATAGGCAAAATCAAGGCTCCATTCCCGACTCCAGACATCATACACTTCCGGAAACTGCTTTTGTATTTCTGTATACTTTAGATTTTCCCATTCCCCGAAGTTCACTTCCCTTAAGAGGTCCTCAGACTCAGCTTCCTCAAACCGCCCTTCCATTGCCAGTCGGCAACTATCCATTGCCCGTAAAAGCGGACTGTAATAAAACTTTGTTTCTTTAAGGGTCTTAATGTAAGGCCTGAATTTCTTCAGTTGTAGCTCTCCGTCTGTCGAGAGTGGTGCGTCAGTAGAACCAATAAAACGGCCCTGATATTTTTCAGCGACTTCGCCGTGGCGGATGAGGATGAGTTTTTTTGCCATCTTATAACACTACCAAAAGAAATACACCACATGCAATGGCGGTAACACTCACCGTCCACATCATGTTTATGGCACGGAGAATATCTCCGGGTACCGGATCTTTAAACTCACTCCCAAAAAAAGTTTTTGGCCTGAGGACACCGCCCTGCATATCAGGCCCACCCAGCTTCACTTTGAGAGCTCCTGCCATGGCTGCTTCGGGAATTCCCGCATTCGGGCTTTTATGCTTATGTCCATCCCGAACAGCGGTTTCATAACTATCAGTATGTGCATATCCTAAGAACCGGGCGGCAAGAGGAAAGAGAACATAACAAAGCCTGGCCGGGGGCCAGTTTAAAAAATCATCCAGTCGGGCTGCGGCCTTGCCAAAGTAAATATATTTTTCATTTTTATAGCCTAACATTGAGTCGCAGGTGCTTGCCGCCTTGTAAAACCACAAAAGGACCGGGCCGCCAATAAGGGTATAAAAAAGTGGTGCGATAATTCCATCAACCGTACTCTCCGCAGTACTTTCGATAGCGGCTCTCCGGATTCCGATTTCATCCAGATTTTCGGTATCCCGCCCTACGATCATAGAGACCGACTTCCGGGCAGATTCAAGTTGTTTTGCCTGCAAGTCTTCGTAGACCTTACTGGCTGCAAGACCCATATCTTTAATAGACAACCCCGCGTATATCCAATAGATAATAAGTACATGTTTAAAAAAAATACCCGCCATACCTGCCAGGAAAAGCGACAACCAGACGACACCTGCACTCATAGTCACCGTAATAAAAACAGTGAGTAAACCTGCCTTGAATTCATTTTTAATAACCATACGGGTTTTTGACTCCAGCCAGGTAATTAAAAATCCAATGCCTCTCACCGGATGGGGAAATCGATGGGGATCACCTATTATCAGGTCAAGAAAAAAGGCAAGGATAATGTCCAGCTGCAGCATGATATGTTGAATATATTAAATAGTCACATGAATAGGAAAGCAAAGTTATTCAAGTGTAAACTAAGAAAATTTCAGCCAACCCATCACCTTATCCATAGCAACGTTTTCTTCCAGCATATCGGCCAATTTTTCATAGACCAGGTCCCGGTTGCGATTACTATTCTGCATGACCTGTTCAGCGTCCAAGCCCTTTCGCTCACATAACCATTTTAATAATCCATTAACTACGGTTTCATCGTCAAAAAAGCCGTGAATATAAGTCCCGAATACAGGTTTATCATTCCTGCCATACCCTGCGGTCTCCAGGCAATCTTTCCCTTTTCGGCTCACCACCTCAAACAGAGGACTCTCATCATTAACAGCCGTTGTGCGGCCCACATGTATTTCATATCCACTAAATTCCACGTCCGGAGTTATAAAGGGAAGGGTACAATTACGGGCACGTACCTGTGAGAGTTCTTTTTCTTCTTCCAGCACGGTCTCCACCGGCAATAAACCAAGCCCCTTTGTTTCACCCGGCTCACCCTCCACTCCGTGAGGGTCACTAACCCTTTCCCCAAGCATCTGGTAGCCGCCACAAATACCCATAAGAGGGATTCCCCGGTTCACCGCAGCCTTCAAACAAGTATCCATACCATGGGCCTTAAGAAGTTCAAGGTCATTAACGACATGCTTTGAGCCCGGGATAAAAATAATATCCGGGTTCCCAAGGGTTTCCGGGGTTTTCACATACCGCAGACTTACTTTCTCAAGTTGTTCCAACGGCTGAAAGTCAGTATAGTTGCTGATATGGGGTAGCCTGATTACAACGATATCCAGCAAGGCCGAACCCGTTGAAGCACGGGTCTTGAGTGCAACTGAATCCTCTTCCTCAATTTCAAGGCCTTCCATAAAAGGCAAAACACCCAAAACCGGTATACCGGTCAAACGTTCTAATTCAACGATACCCGAATCAAGAAGAGACTTTTCACCCCTGAATTTATTGATGATAAAGCCCTTAATTAACTTTCGGTGCCGGCGAGGTAAGAGTTGAATGGTACCATACAGCGAAGCAAATACCCCGCCCAGTTCAATGTCTGCAACTAAAACAACAGAAGCTTCTGCATACTCTGCCATATTAAGGTTGACAAAATCCCCCTGTTCGAGATTAATCTCCGCCGCTCCACCGGCCCCTTCCAGAACAACCGCCTGATAGGTAGAAGCTAATCGCTTATAGGCTGCAAAAGCCTCTTTCCGATAGCCATCCAGCTTCTGGTAATAATCTCCGGGTTGATGATATCCCACTGGTTTTCCAGCCAATATAACCTGACTCCCTTTACCTGCTGTAGGCTTAAGCAACACGGGGTTCATATCCACATGGGGTTCAATCCCTGCTGCCCTGGCCTGGACCACCTGAGCCCTGCCCATTTCACCACCATCGGCCGTTACAAAAGAATTAAGGGACATGTTCTGTGCCTTAAATGGTGCAACAGTAATATTCTTTCGCTTTAAGTACCGGCAAAATGCGGCGGCCAATACCGATTTTCCCGCATCTGAAGTGGTCCCGACTACCATGAGAGAGTGAGAAGCAGAAGACACCTTCCGGTCAGACTCGTAACTTTTACCTTCATATATATCTTTAATTGCCTCAGCAAGCATACGATTTTCTGCCGGTTTTTTTACCGCTAAGCGAATATAGTTTTGGTGTTCGCCATCAAGATAGGTACGTATATAAATACCCCGTTGCAATAGAGCAGCAGCTAATGTTGATACATTCCAGGGGCTGTGCAGACGTGCGTACAGATAATTGGTACTTGATGGAAAGAGTTCAATCCCGGGGATAGCAGACAAAATGCGGTCCATTTCTTCCCGGGCAGCTGAAGTCTCCTGCCTGCTTTTTTCGGGATAAACCTTATCTGCATATACAAGTGGTGCGACCGCCTGGGCCAGAGCATTCACTGACCAGGGAAGTTGCGCCTTCCTTATTTTTTTTGCAGTAAGGGGATGGCAAACCGCCAACCCAAGCCGGAGACCGGCAACAGAAAAAAACTTGGTAAGAGACTTAACCACTATCACATTCTCCGGTAATTCCCAACCTGTGAGCGTATAGTCCCGGTAATCAGGAACAAAATCCATAAAAGACTCATCTACCGCTATCCAGGATGAATTATTATTTTCGGCAAGAGTGAGAATCTCCTGCCGGGGAGTCAGCCTTCCTGTAGGATTATCAGGGGAACATAAAAACAAAATATCATTTTTATCCAGATCTGTATCAGAAGTCTTTTTTGCAAAATTATTATCGGCTGATAACCTCATCACCCGCTTGACAGGTAGGTCTGCAACCGTACACACTTCTTCATACCCGCTGTAACAGGGGCTGAATAACACTGCTCCTTCAGGTTTTAATCCCAGAAGGATAGAAAGGAACAATTCCGTTGAGCCATTACCAATGAGAACCTGTTCTACAGGTAGACCATGGGCCCTTGCCAGTGCAGACACCGCAGTCTCAGCTCCGGTTTCAGGATAATCCTGTAAAGAAAAGTTTCCGTTTGCCAGCAATCGCTCCACTGAGGGAGGCATACCCAGCAGATTAAGGTTCACACTAAAATCCAGTTTTAGCGGAACTCCCGTGGTGAGTCCGAAACAATCTACTGCGGCCTGGTAATTCCCTCCGTGATTCATTCTTTTACCCAAACATCCTCTTTATTGCCTGATGTATGAGATACATAGCGAGCCATGGAAAAAAAGAGATCACTAAGACGATTAACATACATGATAATTGCACTTTCAACGGTTTCAACATCATGGAGTCGGATAATATTCCGTTCAGCTCTCCTGCAGACGGTTCGGCAACAATTGAGTGCGGCATTACTCGGGCAACCACCAGGTAAGACAAATGTTTTCAAAGGACCGGTTACTCCCTGCATCATATCTATTTCTTTTTCAAAAAGTTCAATCCGCCGGGTAAGTAATCCCGATATATCTTTTTTAGGTGATAGTTTTTCAGGAGGAGTAGCTAAACGACTTCCGATATGCATCAAATCATTTTGAATTTCTATTAATATATCTGCCAATCGCCCTGTTTCGATTCCCAGATGCGAAGTCCTGTGACAAACATAGGCCCTTGCCATACCGACATTACTATTTAATTCGTCAATAGTCCCATAGGCCTCCACCCGTAAATGCCCTTTGGAAACCCGGACGCCACCAACCAGTGCGGTCTGCCCGGTATCTCCCCCCCGGGTATATATTTTTGTCAATTTTTCGGCCATTTCAAAATTCCTTGTTGACTTACTGCTTTTAAAAGTATTTTAATAATTAAAAACAA
>JADFYW010000042.1 GCA_015232855.1 Fibrobacteria bacterium | reverse complement strand
AGAGGCCTGGTAAATTATGGGTAAATTTTTTACCCAAAGGGCATAAGTTTCATTGAACCCTCCTTCGTCCCGCAATTGCGGTACTATGGAGGATTCAATTCAGCTTTATTAAATTGTCTTTCCTGGAAAAACATATTTTAAGAAAAAATTAAAGTGGGGCTTTAATGAAAAAGATGTCAGTTTATTTATTGGTAATAGGTCTGATGACCGGTTTGGGATATTCTAGTTCTATAGAAGTTAGTGATACTATTAAGGTGAATACCACCTGGGATGCGGATACGGTGAAGGTGGTGGATTCTGTATTGCTTCTGGAAGAAGCTTCTTTAACAATAAATTCAGGCACAAAAATTATTTTTTATGATCAATCAAATATTATATGCTGGGGTACCTTTATTGCAAATGGTACTAAACAGGATTCAATTATTTTTACAGCTGCTGATACTGCTGTAGGTAGAAATAATTTGGTTCTTTTCTCAACTCAAGAATCGGAATTGTCGTACTGCCGACTTGAATTTGGTAAAAATTCAGATAAAGGAGGGGCTATAGTGGTTAGAGCTGGGGCAAATGTTCTTATAAAATACTCTGTATTTTATAAGAATGAATCAGAGTATGGAGGCGCGATTTATAACTATTCTGATAAATTAGTAGTAGACAGTTGCGTATTTATTGAAAATTCCGCTAAACATGGTGGTGCAATTCAAATGGGAAGAAACAAAGTGAATATATTAAATAGTCATTTTTATAATAATTACGCATCATTAAATGGTGGTGCTATTAATATTAATAATACGGCATCAACCAATGTCTACACCAGTATTTTCAAGGGAAACCGGGCAAAAAGTAGTGGTGGTGCCGTTTATGTTCAGGATCAAGCTGCTATCTTTTTTATAAATAATCTAGTAGTAGAAAATTCTGCCTTTAATGGTGCAGGTATTGCTTGTTTAGAGGCTTCTCCTTACATTATTAATAATACAATTTATGGAAATAGCGCAAGTGGCCATGGTGGTGGCGTGCATATGGATGTAAGTTCACCAAAAATTTATAATACAATAGTTTCTGGAAATTCAGCTAGTTATAATGGTGATGATTTATATGAAGATAATGGTAATCCTCGTATAGATAAATGTTTAATAGGGGTGGAAATCAATTTTACTGATGTAGAAAAAGGAGATTATTCATTATCTCCAATGTCTCCCGCAATCGATAGTGGAAGAGATACAGCCTGGTTAAGATTGCCAGATTATGATTTAGCTAGCAACCCCAGGGTTTCCGGTGGACGTATTGACATTGGCGCTTATGAGTATCAGGATACGACGACTTCGATTTTTAATAACTCCAAATTACCGGAAGAAAAATATCGGGTTGAAGCCATTAATGGCTTTGTTCGTATTCGGGTTTTTGATTTGGCTAACATTAATTTCCTGGAAATTCGTGACTTTTCCGGGGTTTTGGTTCGGCGGCTAAAACCTGAGAATGAGGACGCTTTCGTCTGGAATGGGCTTGATGAGTCTGGTAACCGTGTGAAACCTGGAATATATATGTTCTATACATCCGGTGTTTATGGAATTATATCATATGTATAGTACAACTCCATAGACCAAGGCATACATAGATAAGAGATCAAGATTTCCCAACGCAAGCAAAAGCTAAGGTGCAATTATAAACTTCCCCCCGTCTCTTTATATTCTCTTCAATAGATTTTATATCGGAAAATAAAGTTTTTAGACAATTATTGTAAAATATACATAACTCATTGCTTAAAGTATTTGATGAGCCTAAAAACGTTTTACCGTTGTATAAACATAGTGAAATAATTCTATACATAAGAGATACATAAAATAAAACAAAAATTATAGAAATTTTATAAATTGCGAATGTAAACCTTTCTATAAAAATAAAGCCTCTAATTCCTGTGAACGACAGGTTTTTCATGATTATAATTCAACTTCCCACCTAGGGGAAAAGGTTTTATCTGAAATAGATGCAGAATCTATTTCGTCGACTTTATAAGCAATTGGGTGATGAATGTTGTTAGATTGAATTCCGTCTTTTTCAATTTCTCGAACATAAAGTAGTTCGTTGCCTGTAGCAGGGTATCTTAGCGCATATGGTTCTACCAATCTATGGTAGTCATGATATATTATTAGCACACATTGCCTATTGTGTGCCGCTCGGCGTATTGTTAAAAGAGCTGCTTCTGTTCCAGTTTGAGGACCTGGCGTTGGAAAAAAAGTTCGCGGAATTCTTTTACCGATTGCCACAGGTATAGGTTCAAGTGAGAGTTCACCTGCTATTCTGAGTATTTCAGCTTTTGTTATCATTGAAACTTATATGGGTATATTAATTTTTAAATTCCACTTACTCATTATTTTACCTTTTTGGGGGCCATCAGGATCAAGATAAGATATACCCTTTGATATATTGTTATGGCAGGTATTAAGCCATTCTTTTGATATAGGGGCTTTTAGTCTTTCTGCAAGAAATCCAAGACGCTTAAAAACAACTCCTCGTTTATATTTAAGGGCATATTCTAAAAGTAAATCCGGATTACATACCTCTGCATTCCAATATTGTCTAGTAACATCGATCATATGTCTCCCGCCACCGCCGAAACGAGGCAAAGCCATAATTTCAATTAACATACGACTAGGGTCCGCCATTTCAATTGCCGTACTACCTATCCAAATTTTCTTTACACCGAAAAACCGTTCTTTATCGATTAGTTTAGTTCGAAAAGTAATATTACCCAGTTGTTGGATGTTCCTCCTTTGAGGAGATAATGTAGAAACAGAAACAGTATTAAATATCTGCTCAGTTAAATCCCAGTGCTCTGCAGCTGACCACCCAGATATATATGCAGGTTTAAAAACGTCCATGGCTAGTGCCCAAGCGTTTTCAAACAGAAACAGTATTAAATATCTGCTCAGTTAAATCCCAGTGCTCTGCAGCTGACCACCCAGATATATATGCAGGTTTAAAAACGTCCATGGCTAGTGCCCAAGCGTTTTCAATTGCAGGTGCTGAAGTTGTTGCTGATAATGGAACAATTGCATATGCTCCGTATTTTAGTCGTTGAAGCCAACCTTTTCTTTTCAATCTTCTCAAAATTTGATTAGCGGTTGCTCGCTTACAATGATGAAATTCAATCAATTTATCTGCATTAATTGTGCTTTGTTCTAATGCAGTAAAATGACTAATTATTAGACGCTCTTGGGTACTTAAACCTGCAAATATTTGCTTTTCCATATATTAATTACGAAATAAGTGACATATTCTGTATTTTACTACATAAATAATATACCTTTTTTCAACAAAAAACAATATAATTGTGAAATATTACAATAAGTGTAGTTATTTGCATTTATAATATAGATTTTCAGCTTGAAGCAACTCCACAACCCATAGTTGCTAATCAACTAAGATAATCATCGCTTATCCTTTTGATAGGTATAAGATTAATACATAATATCCTTATAATAAGGATAAAAAATCCCGAAATCAATTATAAAGCGCAAAAAGCTCCTATGTTTCGGTATTGAGCAAACTAGTTTCCCCTCACCCCCTGGCCCGCCGTAGCGAGCGTAGGTGGCTACCCCGACAGACCGGCCCACACCTCTTAATTAAACAGTAGGTACTTATGTAAACAAAACCATAAAAAAACATTCAAAACCGAAGAAATTAGAGGTTTCTTCAAGGTAAAGAATCAGCCAAATAAGACAACTGCTTCAAAAAAAACTCAACGCTCCATAAGTCTAGTTCTTTCTGCCGATAGGCAGGCAAAAACCTGCTAACATCTGTTCTGGCATTCTTCCAATCAATGTCTTCAATCCGGTTTTTAAGGGCGTTTAAATACCAATCGCGGTTGACATTAATATCTTGCCCTTTCCAGGGGCCGCACTGGAACAGCGCATTTTTTAAAAGAGGAAAATCAATATTCTGTTTTTTGGTAACATACCACACAAAGTCATACCAATCTCTTCCTTTTACATATTGTCTGCATAGTAGGGCATGGGATTTAGAAGCAAAACTGGATTCCATTTTTTGGGTAGTTATAGCAGCTATGGTAGGGAAAGACAAATAATGAGTGTCATATGATGACCCAAGAGGAGGGTTTGAGTCTATTTCTAGTTTGATTTTAATTTTTCGCTTTTGGTTTATGGCAAAGGGGAATTCTACATTCAGAAAAGTTCCTATTGAGTCCGTTTTTAAGAACGTTTTTTTAACGGCATTATCATTGTCTGATTTACCTATCAGCGCAAAATCAAACCCTTCTTCCCTTCCCTTTAGTTTTAGGAAATTAAAATAATCTTCCCAGGAGAAACACTTATCAGGTTGTTTTAAAACAAAATCTAAATCTTCCGAGAAGCGGTCCATATTGTGGAAGAGGCGAAGAAAGGTGCCACCATGAAAAGCAGCTTTACTAAAAAAATCTGATTGGGACAAAATATTAAGTACTAATTGTTGAATAATTTCTTGAAGGACGTTTTGAAGCTCCATCTCATTGGTTGCATTATATTCTTTTAACTTATTTTCAAAAACTTTGGTAATCATCCGCTGTACTCCGCTTTGAATGCGTGTAAGAATTGTTTTACTTTTTTATTTCGCATGCTTACATAAATCTCACTAAATTCATTTAGGGAAATCTGCTGTAATTCCTCTTCGTCTATGCGCAGTGAATCTGTTAAAAAGCCAATGGGATCGCGAAAATTTATAGAGGATTTACGTTCATACACAAGGTCTGCAATGGCACGTAGAGGAGAGGCTATATATGCCCAGGCACCGTTATCCAGTTTAAGATTTTTAACGCCGGCCCTGAAATTATTACAGGGAATTTTTTTAAATTCAAAAACGCCCACAGGCGTTTCAAAAAGTTTAGAACGGGCAGAACAGGCGCTTGCTGTTTGCATAGTCATTTCGGGGATAAGACCATAATAATTAAGAGCGGATTCAAAGCTGATATAAGAAGGACATCGCAATTGGTTAGCGATGATAAATGGATGTATCGGAGGATTTTGGTATGACCTCTCAAGGCAATATAAAGCACGTCCTAACCGGTGCAACTCTCCATGTGAAACAGCACGGTTAATTAATAATCTAATCGCGCCTTTTGAATGAGAAGGAAAAAGATTTTGAATATGAGAAAGTGTAAAAATCCCATATTTGGGTCTAATTTTTAAAAAAGCTTCAGTTAAACTTTGCATTTAATTTGTTGAATAATTTCATTATTCGTAATTATTATACAATTTGTTTGTTGAAATTACAACAAAAATAGGAATAAAGGGTTAGCGTAGCAATAAAAACGCTTGGATGGTCAAGTCTGCCCCGCAAACCGTAAACATTAAGCCGCTTAAAAAGTCCTAAAAGAAAACAAATTCACGTTTTGCGGTACTATCATCTGCCAAAGAGTAACTCACCGGGTAAAGTTCAAAATAGGCATCCAAAATCAATTTCGGAATGGCTTCAGCCGTTACGGTCTTCCACCATTAAATCACCAGACAAAGTGCTTTTGAATGCGATGGGTTTTATAATGAACCTCCAGCAGATAAACTCCCCGATCCAGTGAAGGCATTTTCATTTTAAGGTGTGGACCGGATACTTGTCTTTTTTCAATTTGTGTCCCGTTAAGCCGGCTAATCATAAGGTTTGCCGTTCCGTTTTGCCCCGTGTTTATTATTAACAGCTCCTGTGAGGGTATGGAAAAAATCTTAACAGGACCGCAAATTATGTTTTTCTTATTAGCAGCAGAGGTCACTTCCCCTTCCAGATACACAGGTCCGGACCAGATGATATCTCCGTCGGTTTGAGTGGCACGAATAAAATAGTAGTCTTCGTCTGAAGTACGTGTTATGACCGTATCAAAAAGAGAAGACCCGGACAACTCCTGTACAACACCATTATTTGTGACCAGTTCGATTTTTTCCCAGCTTTCTCCGTCTTCGTCATTCAGATAAAGTTCCAGGCCGTAAGTTGATCTTTTTTGCAATCGGCTTCCCATATCATTCCCGTTAATACCTAACCAGACAGAGGCGTTTTTATCCATGGTGGCAAAAGTTCGCCCTTTTTTTATCCCATTAAAAAGAGATTCCCGGGTTAAGGAGTCGGACCAAATACCCATGCGGTATTCATTCATGGTTCCCCAGTTTCTGTCGTGGTTATCCTGGTTCCACCCGGGAGAAAGGTGCCAACCTTTGTTAAGGGCTTTTTCGTACCAGTTGGTTGCCTGCCAGAGTTCCTGGAATTCAATTAAGGGAAAAGCACTGTCTATGGAAGCATTTTTATATTCCATATCGTTCCAGTTGCTAAAGAGATCATCGTCATCGGGGTGGTTAAACTGACCAAAGGCGTCTCCTTTTTCCGCAACAAAATCATAAAAGGAATTCAAATTAAAATAGTACCAGCCAATTTGCGTTATTCGTTCAGTAGTGTTATACACATTGCAATGTCCTATAATAGGAGCGCCCCATTCCCAGCCAGCAATACCGACAAACGTATCATCAGAGGCGTCTTCGGCCTGTTTCATAACGTCTTCCCATTCATTGTTATCAATTTGTTCAAGATGGTCTGTTACTGCTAAGAAGTCGATTTTTGCAGTCTCTTTTGCATAGGAAAAAGCTTCCTGGGGCGTACCTTCTCCATCTGAGTTACCGGTATGGGAATGCAGATTGCCAAAAAATGCTTTGTAGGATCCCTGACTGAAGGCGAAAACAGGCACAAAAAGCAATAAAAACAAATGTTTCATAATATTTTCCAGGCTAAAACCAATTGATGTATGGTACCCCCCACGGTATTCCCTAAGGTACTTATTGCAATGTAAAATTCATTAAAAGATAAAACAAGGGTGTTTTAAGGGCTTGTTTGAAGTACAATAAGAGCTACAATCTTTTTTGAGTACCTGAGACGTCTGATATGGTTTTTATTTAGAAATATTATTTTCAAATAACTTATTATTGATCCTAAAATATTCTAATCATTGAATTAAAGGTATACATGAAAACCAACGTATCAAAATATGATATCATAAGATATGACTTTTCAAAGGACAAGGCTTTAAAATCATGGAGTGCTGCTGATGAATATCTTTTACAAACCTTTAATGATTTAGAAAAGGAACCCAATCATCTGGGAATTTATAATGACAGGTTTGGTTTTCTAGGGTGTCATTTACATTCAGTGGACCCAACAGAAATTTTAACTTATAAAAGCCAGGAAAAAGCAATTGATTTCAATTTAAAAACGAACCACCTTCCTCTCTTAAATTATTCTGACCCGCTTTCTTCACTTGAAAATAAAATAGATTTTGCCTTAATTAAGGTGCCAAAATCTTTGGGACTCTTTCAACTTTTTCTTGAACATATCACTCATAATTCAACGGAAGACGTACGGGTTGTATGTGCGTTTATGACGCGTAATTTTAGTCCTAATTTAGTACAAATTTCTCAGGAATATTTCGAAGAGGCTGAGCAAAGCAGGGCTGTCAAAAAAGCAAGACTATTAATTCTCTCTAAAAAGAAAGAACCAATTAAAAGGGAGGTGATAACCTCCCTGAAATATAAAAATCAGATGTATAAACAATATTTGGGTGTATTTTCTTCCGAACATATTGATTACGCCACTCAATTCATGTTAGATAATCTTGAAATTAAAAAAACCGAAAAACGAATATTGGATTTGGCCTCCGGTAATGGAATTATAGGTAAGGAAATATTTAATAAACATCCTGATGCTGAAATTCATTTATTGGATGACTCCCTACTCGCTGTTTCATCGGCGGAATTAAATATTAAAGGTGAAAAAATATATCATCATTTTAATAATGAATTATCAGTTTTTGGCAAAGATTGTTTTGATTTAATTGTGACGAATCCTCCCTTTCATTTTGAATATGAAATAAACATCGATGTTACTCTTAACCTCTTCAGAGGGTGTTTCAAATGTCTGAAAGAAGGCGGTAACCTCCAGGTTGTTGCCAGCAAACATCTAAATTATAAAGAACATTTAAAACGGATTTTTTCGTCTGTTGAGGTTCTGGCTCAAGACAAAAAATTTATAATTTACAAATGTACTAAGTTAGCGTTGATAAAAAAGACCGAAAAAGAGAGCACTATAAGTTTGTGATTTTAATGTAAATAACTTAACAACCGTTACATACATAAGATAAAGTGTTTCCAATTACAAACACTACTAACACTAAAAACCCAAACTTTTAAAACCATTAAAAGTAACAGACAAACTTGCAAAAGAGTTAAGTGACTAAAAGCTTTAAAATGGCTTGTTTTATATTATAATTAATAACATATAACCCTCAACAAAAAGGAATAAAAAATGAGTAAATCAAAATTCAAAGTGGTGTTAATGTTTCTTTTGGTCTTTATGCTTTCTTTTGTTACCAGTTGTTTGGAAGACGCAACGGAAACCGAAGAAGGAACTTCTGACAAGGGAATCGTTGTAACGTTTAATGAATTACCTACTGGTGCAGAAGGCAAAACAGCCTGGATCTTTACCTCAGATAATAGCAGCATCTATTCCTCTGATTCAAAAACATCTGTTGCCAATGGCGATAAGCTGAAAATTATTGAAGCGGTGCTGGAAGAGTTTACTATTTTCATAATCATAGCAGAAGATAGTTGGAGCCCCTACACTGATGATGTGAGTGAGTTACCGCAAGACGCATTTATATATGTTCTGGAAAATCAGACAGACGCTGATCAGGCGCTTACATTGGGTTCCTCGGATTTTCAAACATTTGAAGATTATATCGGAGACGTCACAGTACCCGAGGAGACAGAGGTTTTTATTAATAAATCAACCTTAGCTTTGAAAATAGATGCAGAAGGGACCCTTTCTGCCGAAGTGACACCTTCATCGGAAAGTCAGGATGTGCTCTGGACATCCAGTGATGAAAGTGTAGCCACAGTTTCATCTTCTGGCACGGTAAAAGCTAAAACTGAGGGAACGGCCTGGATTATTGTAGCGGCTTATTATGATCAGGACAAAAAAGACAGCTGTAAAGTTACGGTAACAAAAGATGCACCGGTAGTTGAAATTGCGGTAGAACTAAACAAATCAACACTCTCTCTTGATGTAGATTCTTCTAAAACGCTTACCGCCACGGTCAGCCCATCATCAGAAGACCAATCGGTTACCTGGTCTTCTAATGACAAAACCGTTGCCACCGTTTCTTCTTCAGGAGAAGTAAAAGGAGTTGGTGTGGGTAGTGCTCTTATTATTGTAACTGCTGACGCGAAATCTGACGCTAAAGATACTTGCGAAGTTGAGGTCACTAAATCAGAACCCGGTACGATAGACGCACCAACTGATTTTGAAGTTAAAAAGGCATTTGGTGGTGATAGCATTACAACCACCAAAATTTACCTTACCTGGAATGCTGCCAAGTATACAAAGTTGGATGGCTTTTATGTCTATTTATCAACAGATTCGGATACTGGTTTTGAAAAAGTAAGTGATGAGATGAATGGCATGTCGACGCTTAAAGATCTTAAACCAGGGACGATGTATTATTTCTATGTAACTGCTTATGAAGCTGAGCTGGGTGAAAGTGAGAAAAGCGAAGTGCTTTCGGCTCAAACATTATTTGAAAAACCAGGGCAAGTTTCCGGGGCTTCCATAAAAAGATCTGAAGATGCGTTTATTATTACCTGGGACTCAGCAACCAAAGCTGATAGTTATGTTATCTTCAGAAGTTCCCAAAAGTATGCTGATGGTGATTCTGTAGGTGCAGTTAATGACACAGTCTTCAAAGACAGCTATGCTGATCTCAAAGCTGACACCACCTATTATTATACGGTACGGGCCTTGAATAAAGGAGGACTGGGTGAGGCGTCAAAGAAAATGGAGAGTTATTTTGTAAGGGCTCCTGAAAATCTTGCGGCCACGGTGGATTCAACTGGAATTACTCTTACCTGGGACACACCTGACGCATCAAAAAACCAAAGCTATACAATATACCGCTCTGATAATGCTGACAGTGGTTTCGTCGAAGTAAAAAGTATTTACAATATTAATCTGCGTTGGCTTGATGAGGATGTTGTTTCCGGAAACTCCTATTATTATACCATAACATGGGATTTCGGAATGACAGAAAGTATTAAAGCGACACCCATTAAGGTTGATTTTCCATAAGACAGCTTAGGGCATTTTTGTCCGGTTTGACTTTTAATAATTAAAAAGAAAAAAGGCCCCGATGTTTGTCGGGGCTTTTTTAGTGAGCAATCCGGAAACTGTTCAATATAAAACCTAATGTTTTTCTTTGAGTTTCAGATAACGTTTAATTGGAGAATGCCATCCAGTTGTGTGACCTTCTGAAAGTGGTAACAGAAATGTCTGTAATCCCATTCAATGACCCGGATTCAAAATCTCCATGATGCCAATATATGTATCCTTTATTAACAAACATACGTCCAGCACGTTCAACATCATGAGTAGTAGTTGCACTTTGTTTGTTGGTGCCACTGAAGTCATCAAGCGTTGTTAGTCTTTTAGTAACACCATTTAAGCTTACCATATAAAATTTATTGGTACTGTGCTCTATCCAGAAGGCTTTAATTACATCGCCCGTGGGAGTGTAATCATCAAGGTCCAGGGTATCCGGATTTGCCATGTTTTCATTATCATACTTGATTATTAAATTGTTCGTATTCCAATTATACATTTTCCCTGAATTATCAAAGAAAAGTGTAGGGGTGTTTTGGCCGCCACTGATATAACCCACTAAACCTTTTAATTCTCCAGCAGCACCAAACTCATTGTATGCATATATAGGGCCATCGACACTACCACCCAAGGCATCGTGGTGGTCTCTGTGCATTATAATTTTATTAGAGGATGTAATTGCCAGGCCATTAATTTCTCCAAATCCAAGCAGGGGCATACTTCTGAGATTGGTGCCTGTAATATCATCCATGGCAAAAAGGGAGTCGTTTTTATTGGCTCCTAACTTATTGTTGATGAAATACATAGTTGAATCCGGACCAACTGTGAAGTGTTCGGGTTTTATTTGCACATTTTCGTTCAATGTCATTGATGCTTTTACAATGTCTTCGAACTCATTGTTAAACCCAAAAATGGTATCGTAGGCGGTTATCAGATATGCATCTCTATAAGGAATAAATCCAAGTACGAGAGTGTCTGAGACAACTACAGAGTCAAGGTATGTCATGGTGACTTGTGCTGAGTCGGTAATGTAACCAGTAAGTTCTCCTTTTAAGAGATAATCTCCCTCAGGAATATTTGAAAAAGAATACGCGCCATCTCCGTCAGACATCGTGGAGGCAAGAATTAACATGGAGTCAGTAGAAAGTTTTCCCCCATAAAGAGTAACCATAATACCTGAATGATCTGAACCACCTGCAATTGTAGCGAAACCTGATAAATTTGACCAGACTACCAGTGTATCATTAATAGTTAGCGTATCAACAAGAGATAACGTATCCGTTAATGTATCAACTAGAGTTAACGTATCTGTCAGGGTGTCATTAATTGTTAGAGTATCGTTAATTGTTAAAGTATCATTAACAGTCAAAGTGTCTGTAATAGACAATGTGTCCGTCAAGGTGTCATTTAACGTTAAGGTATCCGTAATTGAGAGTGTGTCGGTAAGCGTATCCTTTACGGTGACGGTATCATGAACCTCTACTTCGACAGTTTTCTCTTCACATTCTCCACAGTCTTCAGACTCTATACAAGAACTAAACATTCCCACAAAAAGAAAAACTAAAACGGTATAAAAAAATCGCTTAAAACTCATATTCCATGGTATTTGCATCAAATGCTCCCTTTTTAAATGTTAAAACTCAGTATTTATTTCTTGTAAAAGGTTAGGGTATAACAACCTCATCAGCTTCTGATTTTGGACTCTTATTTTTTTAAACCAAACTGAACTGCACGCAAAGTTGCATTAGTCTAGTTTCTATATGGTGACTTTAACATGGGGAGAAGTCCCCAATTGTTCCAAAGAACTGTATTTTATCGGATGGGGAAAAGCGCCTATGCCGATTTTCGACTGATTTCGCTATTTTCGAAGGGTATATTGAGTGTAGGGGCCAAAATACCTGGTAATTTAGTGCGGGAATTTGTCTCGGTTTTTGAAAAAATATTGTCTACATGAGATTTGACGGTGTTTTGCGCAATGCAAAGCTTTAGACTAACTTCTTTATAGGTCAGCCCCTGAATAAGTAAAAGAGAAACTTCTTTTTCTCGTTTAGAAAGTCGTTTCCAGTATTTGTTATTTGAAAGAGAGCTGTGAGCGTGGTTAAGAAAATCAAGTTTTAAAATTGCGTATGATACCCCCCCTATCAAAATCAGGGTAACAAGATGCGGCATACGAGGGCTAATGCCAGGAAAAATCATTTGCTGAATGAAATTATTAAAAATGGTAAATATCATAGTAATGATATAGCAGGTAACAATAATCCGTATCTGCTTTTTTATTTTGAGTTCGGGTGAATTCCAGCAGCACTTAATAAGAATTGTGACACCGCCGATTATACTCAAATAATAGTAGAGGGTATAGAAGAGAGCCCATAGGGAATCAGTATTATTAATTTCGAGCCAGAAACCATTAACCCGAACAAGATCATCAAACAAAAACGGGTTTATACTGCCCTTAATCCAGAAGGTAATGCCGACTAAATAATTTAAAATAACCAGCACCTGAAAATTTTTACCGTTCTTTTTGGCGAATAAAGTGCAAAAATGAAATAAAAATGCGGCTGAAACCGTATAGGAAAAGGAAAAAAGCTTGATATAAACCCAGGCTACTTCTTTTGAATGGCTGGATGACATAAACGCATAAAAAAACGACCAAAGGGCATAGCTTAGGAAAAACGCAAAAAGAGTTATGTGAATTGGAGATTTTTTGTCTTTCGCCAATACAAAAAAGGCGAGACCCAAATAAACAACAAAAGCGCATGTGGAAAGAAAGGAAAAGATATTCACCGCTTGAATATAACAAAAGCGGATCTTTTAAGGAGTATAGCGTAACGGAAATAAATTTCGTTTATTGTCTTTTGGTAGAGTGATTTCCACCAAGGCATCTTCTTTTTTCTTACATAAGATGACTCCGACTGTTGGGTTTTCATCTTTAGTAATTATTTTGCGGTCATAATAGTTTACATACATCTGCATCTGTCCGGGATCTTGATGCTTGATCTCGCCGATTTTAAGCTCGATAAGTACGTAACACCGTAGAAGCCTGTTATAAAGAACCAGATCAACATGGAAATGCTTATCATTTAATGTCATACGTTTTTGTCTGGCTTCAAACAGAAATCCTTTTCCCATCTCAAGCAGGAAGTGCTCAATTTTATAGAGATGGCTGTCTCCAGATTTGATTCAGTATACTCCGTTTTTTCATCCAAACCCAGGAACTCTAATACTATAGGCTCCTTTATAGCATCTTCCGGATTTTCAACAATCTGTCCCTTTTTGCTCAGAGCTCGGACTTTCTTTTTATTCCGGCTCAAGGCCATTTTTTCAATTTGGCTTTATGTTTCCTCGCCTTATTACCTCCTCGATTTTTACCAGTCCTAAGATAGATGACAAGGCGGTTCTCCACCTTGCCTAGCTCTTTTTCAGACCATTCAAAAATCATAGAGTATGACTGAAAATAATGAGTCATTTTAGATTGCTCGCTTTTGCTTCTTCTGAATAGAATGGATAAGATCAGCAGTGACTACTTTTTCTTTTCGTTGAGCAGCTTCATCCATATATAACCCTGCATCAGTCATTATTTTGGGGATTGCCCTGTCCTCCGTACCGCAGTGCGGCACTACGGGAAGGCGGGCCGTACCACGCACCTGAATACCTAAGTGTTTTTAGAATTCTTTTAGTGATAAAGCCTGGAAACTCTTTACACAAACGGGTGAATTTGTTCTGTAACACAACTGGAATCGATGTAGAATCTTTGTCACTGCGTATTTTTCCCGTGAGACCATCGATTCCGCATTTTCGGCATCTAAAATTATTTATTATCTGGCTGTAAAAGACTAATGTTATTAATTTTAACTTTGGTAGTGGCATCATAATAAACTTCCCTTTTTTGTGTCACAACATCAAAGTAATTTTTCGCCACTACCTCCTTTGTACTTTTTTACTATGAAACTTTCTCACACTATCTCAGCCTTACGCTCTTTTGATTACGCTATACTGTGAAATTACTCTGGTATTTTGATACGGAGCAACTAGATACTCAAGACTAATTATGAAGTATACAAGGTAATGAAAATCTTAATTACAGGAATTTGTGGTTTTGTAGGCAGTACGCTTGTAAAAACCTGGAAGGAATTGGGCAATTCCCATGAGATCTACGGTTTGGATAATTTCATCCGGCCGGGCAGTGAGACGAATCGCAGTGCACTAAAAAAAATGGGTGTAAGATTATTTCATGGGGATATCAGGTTGCCCAGTGATTTTGACGTTTTGCCTAAAGTTGATTATGTCATTGATGCGGCTGCAAATCCAAGTGTTTTGGCAGGCATAAGCGGGGAAACAAGCTCCAGACAATTGATAGAGCATAATTTAGGCGGAACTATCAATATGCTGGAATATTGCAAGCTTCATAAGGCAGGCTTTCTTCTCCTTAGCACTAGTCGTGTTTATGCTATCAATCCATTAGCGAATTTACCACTTGTTGTACAAAACAATTCATATGTGCCTAATTTTTCAAAGGAATTGCCTGGTGAAATAAGCACTGAAGGAATATCTGAAGGTTTTTCGACTCAAGGTCCAATATCTTTATACGGCTCTACTAAGCTCGCATCCGAAGTTTTAGCACTTGAATATGGTACTGCATTTGACTTTCCCGTATGGGTGAATCGGTGCGGTGTTCTGGCTGGGGCGGGGCAGTTTGGACGTGCCGAACAGGGTATATTTTCATTTTGGATTCATTCTTGGAAGAAAAAAAATAATATTAAATATATTGGTTTTGGAGGAAAGGGACATCAAGTACGTGATTGTTTACACCCAAGGGACATCGTATTTTTGATTGAGAAGCAAATTGCCTATCAAAACAATGATAAACAACGACTCATCAATGTGTCAGGAGGCATAAAGTCTTCAATTTCTCTTAGCAGTCTGAGTGATTGGTGCGAAAATCGCTTTGGGAAGCATACGGTGGCAAGTGATCCAAAACCTCGTAAATTTGATTTACCGTGGGTTGTACTGGACTCACAGAAAGCTAAAGAAATATGGGATTGGGAACCCAAAACAACAAGGGAACAAATTCTGGCGGAAATAGCTGACCACGCTGAAAAAAAGGATAATTGGCTTGATCTTTCTGCACCATTTTGATATTCATTAATTCTAAGTAATGAGTAAAACAATCATGGAAGAACAATCAAGTAATGATTCAAGCCTCAAGCTACTTTCTGTAATACTCCCTGCTCGAGATGAGGAGGGTTGCATTGAATCTACAGTAGAGCATCTTCATATAGAACTTAATTTAAAATTGGTTCCCCATGAAATTATCGTTGTTGATGATGGGAGTAGTGATAACACCTGGAATATTCTGGAGAGAATGCAGACGAAGATGTCAGAACTTAAGCCAGTAAAGAATAAAGGGTTAAATGGTTTTGGGCGTGCTCTCATTTGTGGTATAGAGCATGCTAAAGGTGATGCCATTGTATTTATGATGGCGGATGAATCTGATGACTGTCGTGATGTTGTTCGGTATTGGGAATTATTAAAAGAAGGGTATGATTGTGTATTTGGAAGCCGTTTTCTTCGGGGAGGGGGAGTCATTGATTATCCATGGTTTAAATTAAAAATAAACCGGTTGGCAAATCTTTTTATTCGGTTATTATTTCACATCGAATGCAATGATATTACAAATGCATTTAAAGCGTATCGTACTACAGCGATTAATGGATGCCGCCCTTTCCTGTCTCAGCATTTTAATATTACAGTAGAGTTGCCGTTGAAAACTATAATTCGCGGATATTCCTGGAAAGTAATACCAATTACATGGCGTAATCGTCGTTCGGGTGAGGCAAAATTAAAAATAAAAGAGATGGGGAGCCGTTATCTTTTTATTGTATTGTATGCATACTTAGAAAAATATTTCAGCAGAGGGGATTATAAAAAGAAGGGATAAGTAAAGAGAATGAAAAAACTTTTAGTAACAGGTTCATCTGGTCTCATTGGTTCGGAAGTATGCGCGTACTTTAGTCAGATAGGATTCAAAATCCACGGATTGGATAATAACCAGCGTGCAGTCTTTTTCGGATCGCAGGGAGATACTCGTTGGAATCAAAAACGCTTAACCCAAAGTATAGTGGATTTTGAGCATCATGAATTAGATATTCGAGATAGAAATGGAATTTTGGATTTGATTAAAAACCTTAAACCAGACGCTATTATTCACGCGGCCGCACAGCCTTCACATGATTTAGCGGCAACTATCCCCTTTGATGATTTTGATACAAATGCTGCAGGTACACTAAATCTGCTTGAGGCAACAAGACGTTTTTGTCCGGAATCGCCTTTTGTATATATGTCCACGAACAAAGTGTATGGTGATTTACCAAATAGTATTAAACTGAAAGAACATGAAACTCGTTGGGATTATGATGATCCGGAGTTTGAAAATGGTATTTCAGAAACATTTAGTATCGATCAATCTAAACATTCTCTTTTTGGTGCATCAAAGGTGGCTGCAGATGTAATGGTGCAGGAATATGGAAGATATTTTAATATTCCTAGTTGTTGTTTACGTGGTGGGTGCCTGACCGGGCCGCATCACAGCGGTGTGGAATTACATGGTTTTTTGAGTTATTTAGTAAAATGTAACCTTGAAGGAAAAGAGTATCGAGTATTTGGTTATAAAGGAAAGCAAGTGCGCGATAATATACATTCCGAAGATGTTGTTAGATTCATGCATGAATTTCTTCAAGCACCACGTGTAGCGGAAGTATATAATCTTGGCGGTGGCAAAGAGAACTCGTGCTCAATTTTAGAAGCTTTTGATATTGCGGCCGAATTTAGTGATAAACAGCAAAAATATACATATGTAGAAGATAACCGGATTGGTGATCATATTTGTTATTACAGTGATTTGAGAAAAATGAAAGATCATTACTCAAAGTGGTCGATATCAAAAAGTTTGCGGGAGACCATTGGAGAGATAGTTTCCATGTGGAAAACACGTCTCAGTAATGGATAATACTAAAATATAGAAACCCGATATTGTAAGAAAGAATAATTGTCAAAGAAGGTTATGTTTTTGCTTTTCTCGTATACTGTTCACTCTTAGTTTCACAATTTCGGCAACTGCTTTTATAAAAGAATCCTCTTAAGAGGTCATATTCAGTAATTGTATTTGATAACCTGTTTAATGATTACCTCATTGCCTGCCAATTAAGTTCCTCCGGAAGGGTCGAGGCTGACGTTGCCGTGGGACGTGTTAAGTGCGATAGTGAATTGAGGAGGAGGGATGAGGCTGAAGGCATGGGTTAGAATTTTATTGCTGTCCATCAATAATGTATCGAGAATAGCTGGACCCTCTAAAGCTCCGGTCCAGCCTTCAAACTCATACCCGGTATCCGGGATCGCGAATGTCTGTGTCTGTTGCAAACATATCATAACATGCCCCCGGCGAACTGTTAAATTAATTTCCATGTTCCGGATTCCCGAATTAGTCATCCCGGCTTGCACCCCAAGGGTAGGCTTCGCGCTCCGGAATAATCAGGATTATGAAAAAACTTACTGGTAGTTACACCAGGATTTTGTAATGGGTAGTTGACCTTGCTGGATCGTACTTGTTGAATTTGTCTTCTATTATGGTTCTAAAATATTTTGAATTTTGTTTATCTCATCAGAACCAATAACAAACCGGTTATTTTCGGCAGGATATCCAAAATTGATTTTTATTCCTTGGTCAATCAGCGCCTTAAAGATTTGACCAAATGAGCCAGGCTTGCCTGTTATTCTGATTTTATCTTTGCATATAACATAAACTTCAGATATTTTTTTTATTTTAACCCCGGCATCTTCAATAACACATCTCGCTTTATGGTCATCTTCGACAGCAAAATGTAAGACCATCTTGTTTTGCAATTTAGTGAAACAAAGTCCTTCAATATTAACACCAGCAACACCCAAAATTTCACCTATCTGGGGCAGCATTTCAATCTTGGCATTATCTTCTATGCAAATATCTTTCATTTTATATTCAGTTTCGTTTCATGCATTAAATTATGATAGCGCGGAGTTGAGCTGCTGAGCGCTGCGAAGTCCGCTTCAACGATAATATAAGAGACCCCAATCGAATATATTAAACTTTGCTTTTGATGAAAGGTCAATGTTTACTCCCTTTTCGGAAGCAAGACAAATGTTACATGCTCTATGCTTGCTTTAGTTATAATTTGTGCAATATATATATGCGTAGAATGTCTTTTATTAGAAAGCTCATTTATCCTCCAACTAACATTACCAGCGCCGCCAGCAGTAATTTCTGTAATCATCATTCCGGAAAGATTGTATATAAAAACTTTTTTAATTGGAGAATTAAATCCAAAGTTCTGGTTATCGACAGAGAAATTATAGGATATTTGATAGCCTTTGTTTGTCTGAACAACAGGCTCAATACTAAATCCGCTATCGCTCTTATCGCTTATACTATAATCCAAAGTACTTACTCTCACTAATTGATTTTCTGCAGCCATATTCGGAACACTCCATACCAGCTTTCCGTTATTAACCACAGGAGAGGCTATTACACTCCATCCGGTATCATTTTTAATTTCGATACAAACACTATCAATCGTTTCTGTTGCAGACCAAAAAATAGTATCTATGTTCCCCGCTTCAAGCAACTCTCCACCATTAGGATAAAGTAAAGAAATTTCACGTCTGGTGATTAAAAACAAAGAATCGCTTTCATCCCGGATACTATTATCCAAGGCGCTAATTCTCAAGCGAAGAGAGCGTGTGGAATCATTAGGAACATGCCACCCAAAACTGCCGGTATCAGGAAATGAAGGATGTATTACAATCCATTCATCACCTGACGAATATTCCAGTTTAATACTGTCTATATCACCTGTTGATAACCAGGAAATTTCATGATATTCACCCCCATACCAATGTTCACCTCCATTTGGTGAAACCAGCCTTAGTTTCGGAGAGGCGGTCTCTTTTTGAAAGGCCAGATGATATCTTCCGTAACCTGACATGGTCGTGACACGATAATAAAAGGTACCTGCATAAGTGGCCGTAAAATTTATGCTGGTGCTTGTCCATAAATCAATTTCTTCTGCAAGCAAACTCTGTCCGTTGGTATCGAGTAGATGTACTTTTATCCAAAAATCGTTCTCGCTCCGTTCTGCATGAGTCCTGAAGTAAATACGATCACCGGGAAATGCGTCAAAGGCATAGTAATCCGTATCTAGTTTTGGGCGGTAGGTTATAAAACAATCAGTTAGAGAATCACTCGTGGAAAGCTTATAAGCGGTCTCCAACGTGTTATTTGGTTCATAGATATCTAAACGCTCAATGTGTAAGGTGAAAACAGCATCACTGCTGTCGGCTGTGCCATCGCCTGCGCCGGCTTCTTCAATTTTTACCAGTGCTTCTTCGCTCGTATTGTCAAAAGGCAATATGAACCAATCGTAACTGCCGTCAGAAACGGGAACGGTTTCTATGGTAATCCAATCAGTACCCTGATTAAGGCTATAGGATAACTTCACATCGCCAAAGAGGCCGTCCGAAGACCAGGTAATCGGGTAAGCCGCTCCTTCATTCCATGTTTCTCCTCCATTTGGAGATGTCAGTGTTAGTTCCGGAGATGTGGTATCTTTCTGAAAGGCCAGATGATATCTTCCGTAACCTGACATGGACGTGACACGATAATAAAAGGTGCCTTCATAAGTGGCCGTAAAATTTATGCTGGTGCTAGTCCATAAATCATTTTTTTCTGCAAGCAAACTCTGTCCGTTGGTGTCGAGTAGATGTACTTTTATCCAAAAATCATTCTCCCTCCGTTCCGCATGGGTCCTGAAGTAAATACGATCACCGGGAAATGCGTCAAAGGCATAATAATCCGTATCGCGTTTTGGACGGTATGTTATAAAACAATCAGTTAGAGAATCACTCGTGGAAAGGTTATAAGCGGTCTCCAATGTATTATTAGGTTCATAGATATCTAAACGCTCAATGTGTAAGGTGAAAACGGCATCACTGCTGTCGACTGTGCCATCGCCTGCGCCGGCATCTTCAATTTTTACCAGCGCTTCTTCGCTCGTATTGTCAAAAGGTAATATAAACCAATCGTAACTGCCGTCAGAAACGGGAACGGTTTCTATGGTAATCCAATCAGTACCCTGATTAAGGCTATAGGATAACTTCACATCGCCAAAGAGGCCGTCCGAAGACCAGGTAATCGGGTAAGCCGCTCCTTCGTTCCATGTTTCTCCTCCATTTGGAGATGTCAGTGTTAGTTCCGGAGATGTGGTATCTTTCTGAAAGGCCAGATGATATCTTCCGTAACCTGACATGGACGTGACACGATAATAAAAGGTACCTGCATAAGTGGCCGTAAAATTTATGCTGGTACTAGTCCATAAATCATTTTCTTCTGCAAGCAAACTCTGTCCGTTGGTGTCGAGTAGATGTACTTCTATCCAAAAATCGTTCTCGCTCCGTTCCGCATGAGTCCTGAAATAAATACGATCGCCGGGTAACACGTCAAAGGCATAATAATCCGAATCCCGTTTTGGACGGTAGGTTATAAAACAATCAGTCAGAGAATCACTCGCGGAAAGCTTATAAGCGGTCTCCAACGTATTATTAGGTTCATAGATATCTAAACGCTCAATGTGTAAGGTGAAAACAGCATCACTACTGTCGGATATGCCATCGCCTGCGCCGGCTTCTTCAATTTTTACCAGCGCTTCTTCGCTCGTATTGTCAAAAGGTAATATAAACCAATCGTAACTGCCGTCAGAAACGGGAACGGTTTCTATGGTAATCCAATCAGTACCCTGATTAAGGCTATAGGATAACTTCACATCGCCAAAGAGGCCATCCGAAGACCAGGTAATCGGGTAAGCCGCCCCTTCATTCCATGTTTCTCCTCCATTTGGAGAAAGCAAAGTGATAGAAGCAGAATGAGAAACACCTAAACAGACAAATAAAATGAGTAAAGTAATAAAAGGCTTCATACTCCCCACCATTCAAAAAACGCAACGAGAACCGAAATAATTTCTTTTTATTATATGAAAATAATATTATTTTCTGAAAACACAATCCCTTATTGCAAAGATTTCCCCCTTTTTATAACAGAGCCATCCATATGGTTTTGGAATCCCGACACATAACTGACCCGATAACGAAAGAAACCAATAATGGAGACTATAGTGAGGGTCTATATTTAAACAAATTGAAATTAATTATCTCAGCTACCCTTCTTTATCGACTGTGTTCCCTTAAGGATTGTCTGCAGGATTACTAAATCCATTAGTCGTTCAACCGGGGCTTTGTCATCTGTTAATATCATTCCCCCACTTTCAAATTTTTCCACCAGAGGGCGGGCAGCAGAAGCCAGTCGGTGCATATTGCCGCTTAAACCAATGGTATTTTTAAAAAAGTCCTCCTTTGTACTGGGCGCTTTTGTTCCTACAATAAGAATTGTCTGACTTTTGGATCGCAGGGTTAAGAGATAAACACATGGAAACACTTCACTCAGAGTAGTTGCGAGAGCATTGACAATGCTGCGATTACCTAAGGGTTGGGGGGCATTGATGCCGATCACCCCTGAAGGTGTTAAGTGGTCACGAACAAGCTGAAAGAATTCCACAGTGGCCAGTTCAAAAGGGATGTAGGGTTGACGGTAAGCATCTACACCAATCACATCATAGCGGCCCTTGTCCAGGGTTATCCAGGCGCGCCCGTCCTGTGCTACAGCTTCAAAATTCGGGCTGTCCATATCGAAATACTTGCTGCCGACCTCTAAAATCAGGGGATCGAGTTCTACTCCTTTAATACGGACAGGGCCGTAAAGCTGTGTAATAAGTCTGGCTGATGTACCGGCACCGGAACCGATTAACGCCCAGCTTTTTGCCTGTTTCATGGGGTTATAGGGGTAAGAATTAAAATACGGAGCTAAAGCAAAATAATCCCATTCCCTGAAAGTGAGGAGCTTTTTCGGATGGTAAGTACTGTGACTTACCAGGCCTTCATTCAGCTTCAAAAGGCGGTGGCCATTTTTTTTCTCGATTACCTGTACATACTGGTAAATTGACTCTCCCTCAAACAACACGTCTTTTCCCGGTTTTATGGGCTGTCCGGTCATGTATACTCCATATCCGGCAATTAATATCAACAGTATTACAGAAATCCCCGTGTTCTTGAAAGACTTTTCCATAAGGTAACCCGGAAGGCATATCACTATCAGCAGCAAGCCGAAAAATATGAAGGTACTCCTTGTTCCAATCCAGGGAATTAATACCAGAGCAGGAAGAAGAGAACCTATGAAGCTGCCCATGGTTGAAAACGCAAACAGATTTCCGGAGGTAGTTCCTGCGTGGGAGATATCTTCAGTGGCCAGCCTTACTGCGAATGGAGTCGCACATCCGAGCAGAACCATTGGCAACCCCAACAGAAGTAGAGTACTGATAAATGAACCTATCAGAATTCCTGCATCCATTTTGGCAAACCCGGCCAGAGACATCACCAATATCGGACGCCCCACAAAGGTCAATAGTGCCAGACATATTCCCGCGGAAGTTACTACATGCATTAATGTTTTTAATCGGGGTGAGTGATCTGCCAATTTTCCTCCGAGATAATAACCAAGGGAAAGAGCCAGCAGAATAAGACCGATAAGAGCTGACCACACAGGCATGGACGTGCCGAAATATGGTGCCAGCAGGCGGGAAGCACTTAATTCAGCGCCAAGAGTTACCATTCCTACAAAAAAAACCAGTATTCGAAGATATAAGCTTAATTTCATTAATAATCCTATCTTTAATCTCCTGAACAGAGCGTCTCACTAGCCAAATGATAGCAATAATCCTTTAACATTTATATCCCTATGCGTAATTTCCGGGCAGGTTCAAGATGCACACAACAAGGTATGGAGAAGTGATATTACATACTTACGAGTAAAATCTCACTTACTGAAACGTTTTGGCTTTATACAAAGCATAAGTAGAAAGGGAAACTATTGGGATAACTGTTATACCGTCCCATTCTTCATCAGTCTCCTGGTCCTATTTTAGTAAATTTGATTTTTTAAAACTTAAATTTTGCTTCAAATCTTTCGTTTAAAAAAATAGCAGCATCAAACATTTTACCCTTTTTAGATTTAAAACCTTTCACCGGGCCTGTTTTACCGGTAGTTACCAGTTCCACCAGATTTTTTTCGGATAGCTTTTTACCAGCCATTTTGGGCCATAAAATAAACCCGCAGTCGTAATTTGAACACTTCCAGATTTTCGGGTATTGAAACAGTTTGCTCTTTTTGCATTTCGGACAGGTATGGTTATTCTGAGTCGCGGTTTGACTGAAACTTGAAAAATCATTTTTTTTAATAGAATCAACCAAGTCGCCCACATACTTGATAATTTCAGCTTTGAAATCAGCAGACTCGTACTTGCCCTTAGCCATTTGATTAAGTTTATATTCCCAGTCGCCTGTCATTTCAGGGCTCTTTAGCCTGGCATCTACCATGCCGATCAGTCCCTTGCCTTTTGGCGTGGACAGCAGTTTTTTACCCTTCTCTTCGATGTATGCAACTGTTTTCAGACGCTCGATAATAGAAGCCTTAGTGGCAGGTGTGCCGAGGCCGCGTTCTTTCATAGCTTCGCGCATTTCTTCGTTTTCAATGACCCGGCCCGCAGTACTCATGGCAGTAAGTAGCGTCGCCTCTGTGTAATGTTTGGGCTTAGTGGCTTTTTTATTAACAACCTGTGCATTTTCTAAAGGAGCAATATCACCTTTTTTATGGGTCAGGGGTTCTGTGATGTAATTAGAGGGCTCATCGTCCGGCTTTTCTTTTTTGGGTTTCCAGTTTGTTTTAAAACCTTTATCAAGTATTCTTCTGACCGTGGCCTTCATAGACTCTTTTTTAACAACGAGTTCCAATTTATATTCTTCATGTATATGAGGTTTCATAAAAGCCTGTACAAACTGAGAACGAATAAGTTCATAGATTTTTAGCTCATTTGCCCCGAGGTTTTTGGGGGGGACACCCGTTGGGATAATTGCGTAATGATCTGTTACTTTTTTTGAGTTGAAGAAAATGAAATTTTCTCTGGATGAACGCATCAGCGGCTTTTCTTCGGGCCGCATTACCTTGCCGGCAATGGTAACCACTTCGTCCTTCATGGTTTCGGGGATATATTGTGAGTCTGTACGTGGATAGGATACAAATTTATTTTCGTATAGTGTCTGCGTTAATTTAAGTGTATCGGCGGCTTTAATACCATAAGCTTTATTAGCCGCTTTCTGCAGTTCCGTTAAATCAAAAGGTTTACCCGGGCTTTCTTTCTTTTCCGTTTTGCTGATAGATTTCAGCTCCCCCTCTCCTCCATCTAATTTGTCTCTTAATGCCTGAGCGGCTTCTTCGTTTTCAATATCTGTTCCGCTGTCATCATACCAGGTAAACCGAAGTTTATTCCAGTCGCCCTGCACTTGATAATAGTGACGGTCTTTCCAGTTTTCAATATCCAGATCTCGTTGTACTATCAATGCCAGGGTAGGGGTTTGTACCCTGCCCACAGAAAGCCCGCGCTCACCGGTTTTGACAGAGTACCCCATGGTGCCGTTGAGGCCTACCAGCCAGTCGGCCCGGGACCGTGCCACAGCAGATGCTAACAAAGGGCGATACTCCGATGCTTCTTTCATTCCCTTCCAGGCTTTTGTAAGAGAAGGCAGGTCAAAAGAGTTTACCCAAAGCCTGAGTTGTTTTTTTTCCCGCACTCCTACTCTGCTGAGTGCCTGGTTGGTGATAAGTTCCCCTTCGCGCCCGGCATCTGCACCATGAATGATAGTGTCAGCTTTTTTACAGAGGTCTGCTAAAATCTTGAATTGCTTTTGTGTTCTCGGCATTACATAGGTAAGCCACCGGTCAGGAACCATGGGCAGAGAATCCAGGCGCCAGGTCCAGCCATAGTCCTGGGGCATAGATAGTCCCACCAGGTGTCCCACACACCAGGTTATTGTATAGTTTTGCCCTTCTAAATAACCGTCTCTTTTACTGAAGCGCTCTCCCTCGACCTTCTCCAGCAGTTCCCGATATGCTCCCGTGGCTACTGAGGGTTTTTCTGCGATTAATACTTTCATTTGGGTTTTGAATTATTCTGTTTGTGGAATGGTCTGCTGCAAACCGTTGTTATGCGGATTTTCTTTTTTCAAAATATTTCACATTCGGCATTTTTTTAAAATCAGAATCTTGTGTATATATTATTGCCTTATGTTTTATGCCACACGCTATGATAATACTATCTGCCATAGGAATTTTATGTTCTTTGCTTATTTTTGCGGCTTGGACAGATATGCCAAAATCTATGTCAATTATTTTACCCGTCTTCATATGACCAATGGCGGTTAGAGCCTCATCTTCTCCGTAATCAGTCAGCAACTTTTTAAACACTTCATATATACAAATTGCCGGAATAAGGAGTTCTGATGTTTTTTCAATTGCTTTTTCATAATACTTCGCCCGTGATGACCCCGCGAAATATTCAAGCCATCCTGAACTGTCGACAATGTTCATAATCTGTCGTTCTCGCGAAAAAAGTCTGTATTCATACCTTTTAGAAAACCTTTTAATTTTTTCATAGGCCTTAGCGGTACTAATTCTATCCTATTTCCATAAGGTACCACTTGAAAGGATTCCCCCACCTTTAATCCGATAACTTCTCTTACTGATTTGGGGATAACAATTTGAAATTTTGAACTAATTTTTACAGCTTCCATATACCCCTCCATCGATCTAATTGTCGTCTTACTTATTATATAACGATATAAGGCTATTGTCAAGTAGATGGTCGAATTTTGTGTTTTTTCCGAATAACGCAAGCATCACCAGTTTATCTGGTGAATGCGTTTGTTAGCATTTTTTCTAGTAACGACGATACGATATGCCGAACCTCGACAACCAGTATTTACGGTGAATACGTTTGTTCTCGTTATCACGTATTTTGCCATTTATATCAAATGAGAGTTTATATTTCTCCCCCTTGTGATTAACAAGAAAATAGTAACCGTCATTGTTGTAGATAATCTCTGCCGAGGCCGTTGAGGGAACGCCATGGGCAATTGCTGTTTCCCACAGCTTTTTAACTGACAAAAGGGGTGTTTGGACCGGTTCATTCTTGGCCCAGCTAACCGGTATAAAAGAGATAGGTAAGCGCTCCATCCCTTTGTGGTAACCACTTCCGTAAGCAGAGCTGCTTTTGGTAGTTTGCCATTCAGCCTGATTTACTTCGACGACGACAGTACCCACATCCCCAGTTTTGAGAGACGGTCCTTTCTGGCCTGGTGGGAGTGACTCCTTTTCTTTTTGAATATATCTGACATCATCCGCTTTCAATTCAGCAGAGAAAAGGTAACGTGCACTAGGACGATATTTGGCTGTTAAGTCCATGGTTCCGTTTGAAAGAACGTGTTTTAACTCGATCTGATAAAGTTTTGCGTTTTCTCCAGCAAACTTAGCTATATCTAAGTAGGATTTGAAGGGAGTAAAACCTTTCAAGTCCCCTGGTGGATCCTCAGTGTTCTTTATCGTACATGTAATAAATAATAAAGATGCAATTAGTCCAAGATTCATGAATTGGGTTCTTTTCATTTTGCTTTCCTTTTTATGCTAACGTTGAGCTTCGACAGTTTTTTACAACACTATTTAAATATTTTCCATTAATATTGTAAAACATCTGTCACAAGCGACTTGTGTACGCCCAGCATGGGTGCAGATTAATGTGGTGACCTGCCATGCCATAGCCTGAATAAGGCGAAGGGTGGAAGTCCACTGTAGGAGATTCCTTTGTTAAAGACATTATTTAACAATATAACTACTAGCCGACGACAAGGGCAACTCTGAGCGCAAAATTGCGAGTCCACGGACAGAAACGTCATATAAAGTTGAATTGAACAGAATGGATGTGGAATATGCATTATGTTCAATGAAACTTATACTCTGTGGGTGAAAGGCCCGGATTCCCTGCTCTGCCATAGCGTCTTCGCGACGGGGAGAGGACCGAACATTTCACAAGACGGAGTCTTTTTCGAATTCACAGCCATCGGGCTGTGTGCATTCGAAGGAGCAACCGGTCTTGAATGAGCAGCTGATGGAAAAGGTGCTTGCATCTTAAAACCTGAAAATGTCGTCCGGTTCATACGGGGCAGGCTCAAACTCAAAGTAAATGCTAAAAAGAGTAAAGTAGTTCCAACGGACAAAACATCCTTTCTTGGCTTTACCATGAAAGGAGCTAAAATCCGCTGGACAGAGGGCTCCTTTAAGCTGTTCAAACATACACTCAGGAAACTGACGGGGAGATCGAATGGCATATCGTTGGAAAGTCGCATCTATCGGTTGAATACCTATATCAGAAAATGGATGAACATAAAGTGGTTTGATGACCTGGGACTTGTAAGTGTCAAAACCCAGTGGTGTAAAGCACAGGGTTACATTTGATGAATGTTTACAGAGAGATGAACCGCCCAGTCCGGCCTGCCAAGCAATAGTACCGCTAGGCGGGACCCGCACGCTGGGTGGTGTGGGGGCTGGAGGTGAGGTACCTTCGGCTATCCGATTGGGCGACCTTATGTTTCAGTTAGTAGAACTACTTTCCCACTCACCTGACTTTCTTCAATTAACTGGTGCGCGCGTTGCACCTCTATTAGCGGGACCCTTGCTCCAATTATTGGTTGAATCTTGCGGACTGAAAGCATTGCCAGAAGTTCGGTGAGTGTTTCCCGATACCAGGTATTATCTTTTTTAACCTCGCCAGGGGTTGCACATAGTTTAACTCGTTTGCCGTCTGGCCAGATATTCAACAAGCACATCTGTAAGACACCTACAACCATGAGTCCAAGACCGCCAAAGCTGTCTCCGGCAAACCCGTAGCTGATCACACGACCTCCTTTTTTTACAGCTTGATAAGATCGGCGTAGATTTGCGCCACCAACTGGATCGAATGCGGCATCCACCCCAACAGGAATGTTCTTACGAATGAACTCGAGAAAGTTCTGACTTTTGTAATCAATTGGGATACCACCGAACTCACGCACAATGTCGTGCTTGTGAACTGAAGCCGTTCCGTACATTTGTAAATTCAATAATTTTCCCAGTTGCAATAAAGCCGTTCCGACGCCACCACCAGCTCCATGTATTAACACTGTTTCCTTTTCTTTTAGATTCCCCTTCCGATGTAAAATACAATGAGCGGTGAGATAGTTAAGGATAAGACTTACTACTTCGGCAGGGTCTAGATCATCGGGAACTGGCACCAAGAGTTCGGTACGTACGCAAACATATTCGGCATAACACCCGAATTCAGGGTTAAGCGCAGCGACATATTGGCCTTCCATGATGCCGGTTGTATTTTTTCCGAGGTGATCCACAATTCCAACAAAATCATACCCAGGGGTGAAAGGTAATTTCGGCGCAAGAGGATACCCTCCGTGTTGGGCCATCACGTCAGCAAAACCAACCCCGGCAGCCAGCACGCGAACTCTGGCTTCCCCCGTTTTAGGCTCCGGTAAGACCTCCTCAACCGTTTTCAGTACATCAGTGCTACCGTTAGTTTCTACTAAAATCCGTTTGTATTTCTTCATAGCAATAGAGTCCCTTTGTAATTTTTTATAAATATTCCCCAAAATTGATATGATTTATCGATTTCATTATCTTTACTTACCGCAGAGAAGTTTGTGTCATTAACGGTAATAACTGGTCCCTGAATATCATAATTTCCCCAAGAAAGTGTTATCCAATCTTTTAAATAAATTTGTTTTTTTAATTTTCACTGTTATTCGTATTTAACCCGAAAATAACGCCATACGTACGGTCAGAGTCCAGTTCCTTGACGGATTTCTAAATTTGCTAAAGGCGAAAAATCCGTCAACCCATTTCCCGAGGTACTGTACCAAGCGTTTGTTCTTTGGCCACGCAACTATCCTTGCTTGTTGCGATGTAAATATATTACTGTATCTCATTGCTTGATTTAATAGTTGGATGTTGAATTAAAGTCATTTTTAAAAACAATTAAGTGATTTAGAATACATCACATTAAAAGTTCATTTCTAAATATGGCGAGTGGTATAATAAATGAACTATAGTATTTCCCTTCTCAGGGTTTTCTTCCGCATGTCGAATATGAAAGCTCCCATAAATAGGTGAGACGACAGAGTCTCCAAATCTTTTAAAAACATCTGCTATGGAAACTGTCTTAATTATTTCCCCAGATTGATCTAAATCACTTATATAGGTTGTACAGAAACTTGTTTGATCATCCTGATTTTGTGCGGCGCAAAATTGCATTTTATAATATATCGCTGTAGACTCAAAATTTGGGATATAATAATCTACATTAAAGGTGACCGTTGTATCTTTTAGAGCAAACTCCAAATCATTGACTACAACATTATTGATTGAATCATCTTTCTTTCTATAAGTTTCCACAGAGGTATTACATCCTAAAGTAAAAGCGAGGTGAATAATTAATAGATTATTTAATATCCAACTATTCAAATATTTCATACCTTTATATTTTCTTGGTCCAAATAACGTTGAGTTCTGCAGATTTGTGCCCCTGTTCCTAAGGTCTTTTGCACAAATTCTGTTTGAATGATTTGTTCTTCGGCCACGCACCGAACTTTACTCGTTGAAATGTAAATTTACTTTTTTTGCTCATAGTTTTTTTATAGTTGTACGATTGTGTTGTTGAAGATCTTCTAAATTATTTTTTTGCTTACATGTTCAAGGGATTTCTTAGTAAGGTTTATCCAAGATTTACTTTTGGAAGCAGGAATTAATATCCGGTCCTTCATAGGTGTGCCGGTTCCTGGATCAAGTGGTAAACCTTGACCCGACTCTATTAACTCAGAAACATTTTTGGGACTAAACTTTAAGGAAAGGTCTCCTTTATAAAACATGGCAAACATCTTGCCAGCATATTTAATTCCTTGAGCACCTTTACCATCATTTACAACGACGTTGTCAATTTTTGAAAAAAACTGTTTTAGATCTGTGTAAATATCATTCATATTATAGCTCCTATATAAATTATATATAACAAAGTTTATTGTCGGTAAATTTTTTGAACACCTTTGTTAGTTGGCCACGCAATGTCCTTTTTAAA
>JADFYW010000041.1 GCA_015232855.1 Fibrobacteria bacterium | reverse complement strand
TAGCAAAGGTCCAGATACTTGAAAAAACCAGGAGATTTCGGAAATTAAGGTCTTTAACCGGACCGGCAAACATATCTACAAGAGATTGACTGGCATCTAAATCCATTTTCGGCTCTGGTATTCTGGAGATGATAAAAATACCGTAAAGTCCAAATAGTAAACCCAGACCAAAAAGAATGGAATAAGCATACATTGCGGTGGCGGGAGAAAAACCCTTCCACCAGTCAACGAACCAGCCTCCGGCCAGAGTAAGCAAGAGGGCCGCAATAGTACTGAACATCATGCGACGGGACATGATAGCCCCCATTCTGTCTGGTGGTAAAACGTCCCTCAATAATGAATTCCAGGCCGGCCCGGCCATTGCTCCTGCAACCATGGCAATTACCAGCCATTGCAATAAAAAAGAAACACCGGCATTAATAAATATTACCGGAATTAACATGATAAAAACCCATAACAATCGTGAAATCAATGCACAGGCAAGTACGATGGGCCTGCGGACTTTAAAAGCCCGTACGAGAAGTAGCCCTGGTATTTGGACTAATTGACTGAGAAAAGTAAAAGTGGCGATGAGACCGATTTCATAATTGTTAGCTCCTATCGCAATGGCAAAGGCAGAAAGAAATACCCCACCCTGTAATGTTCCCATAGATGTAGAACATATACCATCGGCAGATATTAATTTTATACTTTTATTAGTATCCGCTTCTGAAAGACTCTCTTTAGTTTTTAAAAAATAAAGGATCTTATCCTTTGAAAATAATGACATTTTTCTCCAGTGAATAATTACTTAATCAAGTATGGTTTATTTGACCTCAATCTTAGTAATTAAACATGGTTTATCCATAGCATTTTTGCCTGTGCCTCGACTATTAATCAAGTCTTTCGTAAAAAGGCTGGCTGCCTTTCGCATCGTTCCCGGCAATTCATCCAAAACACTCCATTTATGGTATTCCTGAAAATCATGAAAACGTATTGTTGTGCCATCAAAAATGATTGTTTGCTTTTTTTTATCAAATGAAAGGGGCTTCAAATATTTTATTGCCCCCTGGTTTATGGTGACGGCTGAACCATATACATCATTTTTGTTTTTGCCAACCAGCACAATGCCGGCACAGGTATCAGTTACATTAAAAAACCGGATACCATAGCTAAAAAGATTCACCGGTAAATCACTATGATAGGTATGATCAAGGCTTCCGCTACCGGATACCCGTAAAGTATCTCCGGCTATAGCCACTATTCCACTGACCTGGGAAAAGGGGAAGTTTATAGCACACGCGGTTCTACTTCTCTTATCAATTGTTTTTTCAATAAATGGTGCTCCCGTCTGCAGTTTACTGAATCGAAGCTTTACATAATAATCGATGTTTTTTTTATTGCGGAAAAACGAGAGGGAATGTTCCTGTTTATCGCCTGTAAAAGATATGTGCTTATGAAAACGGACCGAGTATTGGGGGCCGGAGGTTTTGGATTGAAAATATTTTGGGGCAGGATATTGGCACGACACCTGGTACGATTCATTTTTTGATTTAATAAATACCAGATTAGCCGTTGTAAGTTTTTCTTTTCCTTTATTTAATCTTGATAAGTCTATGTAGAGCTGCAGACCATCATTCAAGGCAATCTGGTAGGACCAGTTCTCATTAAAATTTACCTTGTCTTCAAAACGGGATGTGTAGTTATTTAAAACGTCCTGGGCAACCGCCTGTTTATGGGAAAGTAAGAAAAGAAATGAGACGATAAAAAAAAGATGGTAAAGCTTAGTATTGGTATAAAGTACTATTAGGAGTACATGGATATTTCTCAAATGGGACCACACCATTTATCAGGCCGCCTTTTTTCTTAGATAAACAAACCAGTAAATAAGGCCAACAAGTATAGCTCCACCTATTATGTTCCCTATAGTAACAGGTAATAAATTTGCCAGTAAAAAATTGGACCAGGACAATGTGCCATAATCAGAAGCGGTTTTGCCTATTCCGGTCCAAAACTCCGGCGAAGCATACCCCTTAACAAGCAGCCCATAGGGGACGAAATACATATTAGCGATACAGTGTTCAAAACCACAGGCGACAAAACCGGTAATGGGGAAAATAATTGAAAGAATACGGTCTGTTGTGGAACGGGCACTGAAACAAAGCCATACCGCCATACACACCATAGCATTACATAAAATACCAAGAGCAATGGCCTGGGTAAACCCCAGACTACATTTGCCGGAGGCAATATTCAAAGCATTAAGTCCGATGATGCCCTTGGCAAATGCATATTGACCGCTAAAAAACATAAGAACGACTGTTGCCAGAGAACCAACAAAATTGCCAAGATAAACAATGTACCAATTTCGAAGCAGCTGTCTGGTAGTCACCTTCCTGCCTGCCCAAGCCATAACAATAAGATTGTTGCCCGTAAAAAGCTCTGCTCCGGCCACCACCACAAGAATAAGGCCGATACAGAAGGTTAGGCCGCCAAGTAATTTAACCACCCCGAAAGGAAGCATACCGGCCCCGGAGGTAACCGTTGTGGCAAAGATAGCCCCAAGGGAAATAAATGCACCCGCCAGTATAGACATCAGGAAAAGATTTTTCCACCCCATTGCCGCCTTACTGACGCCAATTTTTTCGGCTTTTTCGGCCATTTCAGGGGGGATAAGCGCATCAAATGATGGATTGTTCATATTTTTCTCCAGGGGAAATTTTGGAATGGAGCTTTATAAAACTTACACTAAGAAACTTAAAATATAGAACCACTTACTTCTATCACAAACTTAAGTCTGTTCTTCTTTTTTTGGCTCGTCATTGGAACTTTCTTTAATAACTTCTTTATTTTCTTTTGGTTTGTCCGGTAATACTTTGGATTTCATTTTAAAAAAACCCAACACAAAACCAAATAGAGTTCCGGCAATAAAAATAAATGACATCAGAATTATTCGGGGCAATTCGACTTCCCAAAAAAACAGTTTTAAAATAACAGCCTGGGAATTCTGAAAAAATATGATTGCGGCTAAAACCACTATTGTAACAATAAAGGAAATTTTAAACTTTAACATTGTTCGCTCCTACTTTTGCTGAGTTGCTAAATATAGTTATTTGTACATTTTTATTAAGGCTACAATCACAGACTGTAGCCTTATTGCGAGGATTTGTTAAGCGTTTATTGAGATACGTTTGGGCTTGACCGCTTCCCGTTTGGGAATCCGTAACTCAAGCTGTCCGTTCTCCAATACCGCTTTGGCTTTATCTTTGTCATACTCCTGCCCAATCTGAAAAGCCCGGTAATAATTACCAAGATTAAACTGTCTTAAAATCACCTTTTCCGGTTCTTTAAGGCTGTTTTGAGCTTTTATAAGCAAAGCATTATTTTCATCAATCTCTATACTGACGTCACCTTTCGCTACGCCGGGCAAATCTGCAATGAATAAGAGTTCATTTTCACTCATAAAAATGTCCATATCCGGAGAAAATGCGGTTCCTGCGTCTACAAGTTGTTCTGCGCCAGTATGGGCAACTTCACGTTTTCCCATGTCGCTAAGTATTTGTTCAGTCATAATAAATTCCTCCTTTAATTGACCTTTACATCTATTTTTTTTGTTTTGGCTTCTTCGGCTTTTGGAAGTTTTATAGTTAAAACCCCATTTGCAAAATCAGCAGTTATCCGGTCGTTCAAAACCGTTACAGGAAGCTTGTAGGATCGTTCAAATGCACCAGTGGACCTCTCATTTCTTATGAGCTCATACTGACCGTCCACAGAAAATGGTTTTCTGTTACCGGCAACCTTCAAGTCTCCATCAACATAAGTGACAGTAATATCATCCTTTGACATACCAGGCAATTCTATCTGCATAAGCATCTCAATATCGGTATCATACAGATTTACAAATGGGAAACTTATTTTTCCCCCCTGAAATGAGTTGTTAAACAACCTGTCAACTTCATTTCTCATTTTATGCAGTTCCCCCCAGGGACTTCTATTCATCAACATGATTATTTCTCCTTTTTTGGTATTCAATTGATTTTTATGATTGTTTTTTCGATTTCTTTTTTGGGAATAGTAATAGTAAG
Organism: Fibrobacteria bacterium; assembly: GCA_015232855.1. Classification (GTDB taxonomy): domain Bacteria; phylum Fibrobacterota; class Fibrobacteria; order UBA11236; family JADFYW01; genus JADFYW01. The sequence goes on along the minus strand of JADFYW010000041.1, from coordinate 27,548 downwards.
AACGCCTTTTTTATATTTGGCAAAAGCCTTATCTACTAACACATTCTCCCCAATAGGCACCTTTCGGAAAAAGTTCCCATATTGACATTCCCGATAAACTTTTTCCTTTTTCTTTTCCTCTTTTTCTTCTTTCTTTTCCCCCTTGATCGTCAAATAACCATCCGAAAAAGATACATCCATATCTTTTTCGGAAAGACCGGGAATTTCCGTCCGTACTGTTATCTCTTTTTCATTTTCAGATACATCCAACGATGCGGGTTCCGCATAAGCAAGCTCGTTAAAAGAAGGAAGTGTAAAACTCCAGGAATCATCCCAATACCTTTCGAACATATCCACCGGGGTCAACTCAGTATCTTTTTTGTTATCCCTAAACCAGGGAAGTATACTTTTCATTTATTCTCCTTTGTTAAGGTTATAATCTTGAAGACCTGAATCGCAAAAACCATGCCGTTTTATTTGGCTTTTTTGCGCCTGGTATCAGGGGTACTCCAGTTTAAATTTTCAAAATGAAAACCAAACCTGTCATTTTGAAAAAACGGGTAAGCTAATGAAAGTAATTCATTAAAGTTATTCATTTAGTTAGTACGTGTTCACAATAGCCGATTTTATTTCCATAGTCATTCCGGCTTGTCCGGAATCGAATGTATGTGCCAAAAAAATCGGCTATTTTGGCCATTTTAACAAGCACTGATGTTTGATTCCGGACAAGCCGGAATGACTGGGTTGTTAAAATGGTCAATCCTGAACAGATACTAGTTAAGGATTTATTCCTATTGGTTATTGGCATCCTATTTGCGGTAAGTTGTTGTTAATAGAAATTAGAAAGAACCAGAATGACATTTATTTTCATCTTTATTGCGACAGGTATATCTTTATGCATATTTGGCGCAAACCAACTCATTAAAGGAGCTTCGGCTCTGGCACGCAAGCTGAATGTACCACCTCTGATTATCGGTCTTACTTTAGTTGCTTTCGGGACATCTCTTCCTGAACTTGTCGTGGCAGTATCGGCATCTTTAAAGAATAGTCCTGATATAATTTTAGGAAATGTACTCGGAAGCAACGCGTTCAACACGTTATTCATTCTTGGTGTGGCAGCGTTAATTTATCCCTTGCATGTGGAACATTCCACTATAAAACGAGAAATTCCGTTTACCATTTTCATGACACTTATTTTTTTCCTATTGGTGAATGATGATCTTTTAATCTCATCAGGTAATAATTTTCTCTCAAAATGGGACGCTCTTTTTTTATTGGGCCTTTTTACTCTGTATCTTATACTCCTTCTTTCTTCAATGAAACGGGAACCAAAAAAAACTCTCACGTCCACCAGCAAAGAAACTACCGTTTCGGTAATTATCTTCCAGATTGTTTTTGGGCTTGCGGCACTTATTTTTGGAGGAGAGCTTACCGTTCGCTATGCCATCAAACTGGCTGAAACATTACATATAGGCGAAAGTCTGATTGCAGCCACTATAATTGCAGTCGGCACATCTTTACCGGAGTTGGTAACCTCAGTTTACGCAGCTGTTAGAAAGGAAGCTGATATTGCCATAGGGAATGTGCTTGGTTCCAATATATTTAATATTTTATTAATAACCGGAACATCCGGCATGATCTCAGGAATAAACTTCTCTCGAAACCATAATATTGATTTACTTTTCTTTTGTTCAGGTCTCTTTGTTTTATTCATTGCCATGTTTACCGGAACACGCAAAAAGTTAGATAGATGGGAAGCTGGTCTGTTACTTTTTTTATACGCAGGTTATTTTACCTGGTTGTTATTTTGAGCAAATAGAACTATGGAATATAAAGATTACTACCAGATTCTTGGTGTGGCAAAAGACAGCACTACTAGGGATATTAATAAAGCCTATCGTTCCCTCGCCCTAAAATATCATCCGGACAAAGTAAAAGAAGACCAGGCAGCTAAAAAGCGTTTTTTAGATATTAGTGAAGCTAAAGAGGTACTTTGTAATCCGGAAAAACGCAAGAAATATGACCAATTAGGCAAGGATTGGCAGCATTATCAAGAAACGGGATCAGAGAAGGCTAACTATGGTGGTTGGGACTTTTCCCATAAAACAGATGCAGATTCCGGCAAGTCATATGAATTTAATTTCGGTTCATCCGGGGGAACTACAGATGATTTTTTTGAGTCACTCTTTGGAGAGAAATACACAGGAAGAGAGGGCCGCTTTGGCACCACCGCTTATCGCGGGCAGGATGTATATGCAGATGCAGAAATTTCGTTGGAAGAAGCTTATCAAGGTGCGAAACGTAGTTTGTTATTAAACGGGCAGACATTGGATATAAATATCAAACCCGGTATTGCCGATGGAAAACTGCTCCGTTTCTCCGGAAAGGGTGGGCCAGGTTTAAATGAGGGGCCATATGGCGATCTGTATATTAAAATTAAGTGCCTTCCACATCCCCTGTTTCGGCGAAAAGGAGACGACCTGTACTGTACTCTGCCAGTTGGGCTTTATACCGCTTTGTTAGGTGGGAAAGTTGTAATACAAACTATGAAGGGAAAAATCAAAGTCGATATTCCGCAAGAATCGGAAAACGGAAAGCTTTTAAAACTAACAGGACTTGGTATGCCCTTGCATGGCAAATCGGGTAAATACGGAAACCTCTATGCGGAAGTGGCAGTTCAATTGCCAGATAAACTAACTCCTGAAGAAAAAGAACTCTTTCAAGAACTCCATAAATTAAGGCCCTTAAATTAAGGAAATTTAATATGCTTGCTCCCCTTCACTTTTTTCGTATGGAATTCCTTGATGAATTTGAGGATGCAAAAGCCGCCCTTGCATGCCGTTTCTATGCTGCAGATCTCATGCGGTTTTTGGAGTATGATGACAAGGGCCAATTTTATACGGTAGTTCAGAAGGCCCTTACATCCTGTACACTCACCCAAATGCCTGTTTGTCAGCATTTTCGCCCTATATATATATCAGGTACACATGGCATATATATTGATTATCGTTTGTCAATCATGGCCTGCCGCCTTATTATAATGAATGCCGATTCTAATCGCCATGCCGTCGCAAAGGCCCAGGCGCTTTTGGCAAGGCAACGATAAAACCTAAAGGAAATATGCTCTTTGCCGTTCAGACTTTATCCCGATAGCATTCGCGATGACGGATTGGAGTGATAACCAAAGGCCAAAACACCCTGTAGAAGTAATGTCGTCTGTTTGGATATTTCATGCCTTCAAATCGATTTTATCGGTATTCATTCCGTTTTTCCCCTTTAATATGGTAGAGGTTCGTGCAGGAAATTTGATACCAGCCTCTTTTACCAAACGGGAACGGTGTTTATCTCTGTTCTGCCCAAGTTGATAAACTTTTCTAACAGGCAATACACCATTTGCAGGATTTTTACGCCCTTTAACTGTCTTTTCCAATACCTGATTTTTCAACCCACTTGTGTCTGCCGGTGTTAAACTGACATGGTTCTCAGGTTCATCATGATGCGTCTGCCATGAATCATTCAGCATTTCTTCATTAATCCCAAGATAATCATCGTCGTCCATAAAGGCGTCCATCCTTAGACAGTTAATATGCAAATTGTATACCAAAAAACATTTAGCACACAAATGCTATTAAGTAAGTCTTTTTTGTCTTTTGGGCACAGCTTAACATACAGTCTTTTTCAAAATGAAAAACAAAAATTTCATTTTGAGAATCTTATTGAAAATACAAGTCATCCACAGCTAAGTTTATTAATGAATTATTTCAATTGCATCTTTTGAATATGGTAAGACTCTATTGCTGTACAGTACAAAGCTTCCCAAACATCTATACTTGGCATATTTATTGCTCGCACTATTCACTCAGGAATATAGGAGTTGTTCGTAAAAAAAATGGTAAGTAAAATTTTAATAATAAAAGAAAAAAAACAGCAGACTGTTTATAAAGGAGTGCAAAATGCAACACGGTAACAGGCACATAAACATAGTGAAAGCTCTTATTTTGCTGATGATTCCGGCACTTCTCTTTTCTCAGAGTATTCAGATTGAACAGGAACCCGTTATAAGATTAACAAAACAAGAGAAAGGTCAGGATCCAGCCTTAGAAAACCAGACCATTAACCGGGAAATAAAGGGTCAGGTCCTTTTTATTGATTCTTTATCTTTTAAGATTATTATCAAAACTAAAGCAGGAATTGATACTTTACAGGTTGCCAAAGAGACGGTCATTTATCGGGGGATAAGAAAAGTTACCATACGGGATATAACAAAAAACAAGGTTCTTTCCGCCAGATACAGAATCAAGGATAATGTAAAACTCGTCCATAAAATCATCATTACTAAATAAGCTTTTCTAAAACAGGAGTTATCTATGCCTTTATTTGATCCGCTTTACCTTGTCTTTGCCGCCCCGGGGCTTATCCTTGCTTTGTGGGCCTCATTTAAAACCAAATCAACTTTTTCCAAATATGCGAAAGTGACCACTCGTTACGGTTATTCCGGTGCAGAAGCCGCTGGGACCTTGTTATCCATGAGTGGTATTCATGATGTAAAAATCGAAGAAACATCCGGATTTCTTTCTGACCATTATGATCCCCGTTCAAAAACGCTACGTCTTTCTCCGGATGTATATGAAAGTCACAGTTTAGCCGCTATTGGTGTTGCCTGCCATGAAGCCGGACATGCCATTCAACATGCCAAAGGATACGCTATGCTTCATATACGCTCGGCCCTGGTGCCGGCAACAAATATCTCCAGCTGGCTTTCCTACATAGTGATTATGCTTGGTTTCGTCATGGCGTCCCCAAAATTCATATTAGCCGGAGCTTTCATTTTTAGTGCGACAGTATTGTTCTCTCTCGTCACCCTGCCTGTTGAATGGGACGCGAGCAGACGTGCCAAATTACTCATGGTCGATGCGGGTATTGTCCGGAACGATGAAGCCCCATACGCAGCCAAAGTCCTTGATGCAGCATTTTTGACCTATGTGGCCGCGGCAGTCAGTTCATTACTCACCCTGGCTTATTATCTTATGCGTGCAGGTGTTTTCGGAAACAGGAATGATTAGGTATTACTTATGACGGATATTAATCTGTTTCTAAAAGGCCCCAAGTAAATATGGAACAGGTTGCATTCTTTCATGATCTGGCTATTGTGCTGGTGGTTGCGGCGGTAAGTGCTGTACTCTTTTTCCGGTTCCACCTGCCCGTTGTATTGGGGTATATTTTTGCCGGTTTTTTAATTGGTCCTTACTTCCCCTATTTCACCTTAATAAGTAATGAGTCCAACATCCACACGCTTTCTGAGCTGGGCGTGGTGTTTTTACTTTTTAGCCTTGGCCTGGAGTTTAACCTCCGCAAACTCAGAGCTATCGGGACGGCAGCGGTTTTGGCGGGTGCTGTTGAAATTGGCGGTATGCTTGCCCTCGGGAATTTAGCCGGGCGTTTTATGGGCTGGGGACAACGCGAAAGCATGTTTTTGGGGGCAATGTTAGCTATTTCATCCACCACTATTATTGTAAAGGTTTTGACGGAATTAAAACTAAAAAAAGAAACCTTTGCCGACATCGTTTTTGGTATGCTCATTGTAGAAGACCTTGGCGCTATTCTGCTGCTTACCCTTCTTTCGGGTACTGCTGACGGCCCCAGTCTATTTAGTATGGCTTCCCTTACCACATTAGGTTATCTATTAGTTTTTTTAATTACATCTCTTATACTAGGTTTACTTATTGTTCCAAAAATTACCGGGTTTATATCATCCTTTAAAAATGATGAATTATTACTCATAAGCGTTCTTGGTCTTTGCCTGGGGTTTTGTCTGTTAGTAAGTAATCTTGGTTACAGTGTGGCTCTGGGCGCATTCTTAATGGGAGCGATTTTAGCGACCACTAAAGCTATCGGCCATATCGAGAAAAACATTGTACCCATTCGGGACCTTTTCTGTGCGGTTTTTTTTGTCTCAGTGGGATTAAAGATGAATCCTTCATCCTTAATAAATAATCCGGGAACCATTATTATCATTTTCCTGGTTTTAATTGTAGGTAAAACAGTCCTTTGCTCAGTCGGAGCCTTTTTCGCAGGAAAGGATTTCACATCATCTTTAAAAGTTGGTATGACTATGGCCCAAATAGGCGAGTTTTCTTTTGTCATTGCTGCTTTGGGGGTCTCACAAGGCGCTCTGAGCAACTCTCTCTATTCAGCCATCGTCAGCGTTTCAATTATTTCTACCTTTACAACACCCTTATTCATAAAATCTTCGGAAACAGGTGCTCGATTTCTACTGAAACGTCTTCCGGATATTGTTCTATCCTACCTTGATCTGTATTATCAATGGACTTTGCGGTTTGCCGAACGAAGTCGCAGTAATGTTGTGCAAAATATGTTGCGGCGAATCGGAGTTAAACTGGGCATATTTGCAGCACTTATCGCAGGGGTCTTTATAATTGCTCTTTTTCTTTCTAAAGCAGTCCCCGCTCTCTTTCCAATGCCCCGTCATTACATTCCCTGGCTGGAAACAGTTCTTTGGCTTGCGGCCCTTCTAAGTTGTATGCCTATTCTTTTACAGGCCATCAAAAAAATAAAGGCCCTTGGTATGATTCTCGCAGAACTAGGTATAACCCAGAACATTGCAGGCAGCCGCTACAAAGAAGTCCGTACGATACTTACAAACTTTTTTATGTTACTTGGAGTGAGTATCCTGGTACTTTACGGAGGATTATTGAGTTCAGCTATTCTTCCCGCCAAAAACATGCTTTTTTTTCTCATAATTATAATTGGCGCTGTTGCCTATCTCATGCGGAATTCATTTGATAATATATATAATCAAGGCCTTTATATGCTTACCCGTCAATTTGAGCGTGATGAAATAGAAGAAACCGCTGGTGGATTAACTGTTCCCGACCAAATTGAAAAAAAACAAATTATGCTTAATGAACTGCATACCTTTCAAATCGAAATAGAAGAAGGGGCCTGCACAGAAGGAACTCTTATCAGGGATACAGAACTTAGGACTCGTACAGGCGCCAGTATACTGGCCATAGAACGCGGGACACAGCTTTTCGTTAATCCCGGTCCGGAAGAAGAAATAATAACCGGAGACAAACTGATGCTTATGGGGACTCCTCATCAACTAGCCGATGCACAGAATCTGTTCGAGCCAAAACAACAACCCGAGCATTTTACAACGAATGAATAAACCGGTAGGTTTCATTGGAAAGAAAGTAAATGGAATTAAAACAATTTTTAATTAAAACCAAACTTTCAAAAAAAGAGTTTATATCAGCGGGTATCTCATTGGAAGAATTAATGGAAATTGAAAATGATTATAAATCAAGAATATCGTTTTTCAATACCATAGCCGTCAGACTGTCCTCACAGCTCATGAAAGCAAAAAAAGTTCACTCTGTTAAATACCGGATAAAAAAACCTGAACGACTGATAGAAAAAATAATTCGAAAACGTATCGATTCAACAGGTCCTAAAATCAATCTTGCCAATTATTTATTAAAAGTAAAAGATTTAATCGGAATAAGAGCCCTCCATTTGTTTAAAGAAGACTGGGAGAGTTTAAATGATTTCATCTGTACAACATTTCCTGTTTATATAAAACCCCTGGCCTATATCCGTGTTGGTGATCCGCAAGCGGTTATTTCCAGGTATAAGAAAAAAGGTTGCATTGTAAAACTACATCCCCACGGATACCGTTCTGTTCATTATAGGATGAAAATGGTACAAGAAAGGCAGCCCGTACTTGTAGAACTACAAATACGAACTCTTTTTGAAGAAGGATGGAGTGAAATTGACCACCTTCTCCGTTATTGCGATCATGATGCTAATCCGTTTATCTCGCCTTACCTGGAACAATTTAATAAAACTGTTGGATATGCTGATGAGATGGGATCATATATATTACTCCTTAAAAAAATGACCCGAATGGTCCAGGAAAAACAGGAAAAGAGCAAAGAAACCATTAAAAAACTGAAAGAAGAAATAAACATGCTCAAAATAAGCGAGGCAAAAAAGAAAGCGCTGCAGGATCAAATACTGGAAATTTCAGTTGGAGATTCTCTCTAAACTTAAGTGTTCACACAATACCTGTTCAGCTCGGCCTTTTTAGGAGGGGAGAACATCAATTTTTTATTTTTGCCATCTCAATGATAAAACAGGCAAGCCCAAATCCAGTATATCCTTTTTTATTTGATAAAAAAACTTATCTGTCAGGCCTGTATGGAATAACCTGATATCTAGCGTAACGGTAATCGTATCATTTTGAAAATCTTCTACAAAACTTACTGATGATATTTTAACTTTTTTTTGTTTTATTTTAGAAATTATGGTACTGGTATTAGTTCCACCGCTCACCACCAAGTGCAAGGTACGGTAGGAATGATGTGGAATCAAATGGTCCAATAAGTTTAACCCCGTCAGAGAAATGATGGCCATCACAGTCGTAATTAAGGCCAGACCATAAGAGCCTGAACCACAGGCCATACCTATGGCCGCCACTAACCATAAACAGGCAGCTGTTGTTAATCCATGAATATTGGCTCCGAATTTTAAAATAGCACCCGCCCCTAAAAAACCAATGCCCGAAATAATTTGAGCTGCGATACGGCCCGGATCGGGAGACGTCACTGCGTTTTCAGGGTTTATCGGACTCATAGATGCGAATTGGATTGAAATGATGGTAAAAACTGCAGTCCCAATACCTACTAATACATGGGTTCGGAATCCCGCTGCCCGTCCATGCATACCTCTTTCTAATCCTATTACACCAGAAAAAAATGCCGCAAAAATTATTTTGACCGAAAATTCTATATATTCATTTTGAATTTGCATGGGTATCCTTTTGACTGTACAACTAAATTGAGTTGAATGAAATAGTGCATGTTCATTTTTTCTTTCTTTTTAAAGCGAAATGATGCTTACCGTTTTAATGTTTGGTTATTTATTTCATGAGATCTAGCTATTTAAAGTGTGGCATGTCATCCATCTTTTTTCAAATTGAGAACGAACTTGCTTAAAATGAGAAAGAAGGTAAAAATTCTGCTTATAAACAGCATTTAATTTATGGCACGAAATCTGCTGTATAGAAAACTGAATTGTTTCTTAAATGGAGGGTACTGGTATGAATTTTTTTTCTTTGATTGTGGTTACACTGTATACTTTTGGAACGTTATATGCCGGCCAGGTATCACAAATACTTACATCTGATCTGGAGGTAAAAGAATGGGTCCCGGTAACCAAAGAAACCTGGGCTGTATTTCTTGAAGAACCCTCTTACCATTTTAATCTGGCGATGGAATATGTAAAAAACGGAGATAGGATTAACGCCGTATTCGCTATACGCAGGGGAGAAGCGTTCCTTATTTACCAGAAGAACCGTATAGACAAAGCATACCGGGAATTAAACGATGCCACAGATGCCATAAAAACAGGTGAATTAAAAAACCTTGAAATCGCTGAGATTATTTTTCAGCGGGCCCTTCGGGTGTTGCATCGTTCGGAAAGCTCCATACCCATTGCAACAGGTAGTAACCGAATATTCAGAGAAGCCTACCAGTTTCATTTCGCACGGTTTCAAGAAGAATTTAAAAAGGGTAACAAAAAAACAGCCAAAGATGAATTGAACCGCTGTGCGGCCTTTTTTAATCTACGTAAAGCCCAGATGCGGGATGTAACCGGAAATAATTTTTCTTCTTCATTTAAAACATTTAAAAATTTAACCGACCGTTTTAGAAAAGGGAAATTAAAAGATATTGGTGAATTGGAAAAAGCCTATGAAGAAGTGAGGAAAACACTGGTTACCAGATTAAGATGATTACACCTTCACATCTTCCGCACCCGAATCTTTAATAAACATACATGAGGTATTAACCGTCTCAGCTATGGTCCGCATCTTTTTCCAGTCTGGTGGCTCCAGCATGCTGAACAGGTTAATATCCGCGGCAGGGCTGTTAGAAAAGTACTCATAAACATCACCGGTAAAAATTGTATATTCCGTGCTTTTTGGCATACGCGCACGCTCTCCAATGGCTTTTAACAGCCGGTCAGCTTTTTCATAATCTGACTCTTTTTCAACGACCGAGATAAGTCTGATATCCGCATGCCAATTATCTGCCAATTGCATTCCTGAAAGAAGAAGAAGATCTTCGTTCAAACGTCCTATTTGAAACCAGATGTTAATTTTACTTTGATTACCCCAGCCTGTTTTGGGGTCCATATACAAAAGAAGAATCCCCATTTCTTCTTTTGTAGCAATAGCAATCATCTTTTCTAAGTTTTTACGTTTTGATTTTTCTCCACTCATACTCAGTAAAACCGCATTAGGCGGAAAAAACGTTTCCTTCATGGTCTGTGTCACCAGACTCCAGGCTTCGATAAAGGTCCTTGCTTCAAGCACATTAGACGAAATAAAAAGTTTTTCACTGCGAATTGGTTCCAGTAAATCTTGTAAATCGGTTTCCAGGGCACTGGTTGTACTTTCTTCTATGAGAGCGGTTTCCTCCTCCGAATTTTTATTTACAAACATCTTTACCCAATTTACCACCTTATCATCAACTCCATTCTCTACAATTTTAACTGAAAAAAAACGGGCTGTGCCCCTTGGATAAAGAAGGTTCCTCACAATGGGCAGCATATGCCGCCAGTTCTTAGGGTCTTCTACCGGAATAAGGAGGTTCAATTTCCAGGATTTCGAGCTTTTTGGAAATTTCATAGAAATCTGTAATGACCATTCTGCCAACGCATTAAAAAGTCCGGAACGTACATCACCAAATTTTGATTCCACACCTCTTTTTACCTGGTAGAGATAGATGCCGGTAATGATAACTAGCGATGCACCGGCGAATTTCGGGTCTATTAAAAACATCACAATAAGGCACCATAGCGCGCCTATCATCGGTACTATAACCGGCACCTTGAATGTCGGCCTAAAAGAATAAATACCAATACCCTGCTCAATAGCAACTACCATATTAACCATGGCGTAGGTAATAAGAAAAAACATCGTAAGAAGCGGAGCAATTGTATTGAGATTGGCCGTTAATAAAAGGACTTCTACCACTATTGCAGTAAAAAGCAGAGCAAAAACCGGTTCCCCTTTTTTGGTTTGAAAGATCCAAAGATTTTTAAAGGGAAGCATATTGTCCTGGCCGAGGGCCTTAAGCGTTCTGGGAGCTCCCAGGATACTTCCTAAAGCTGAGGAAAGAGTAGCCCCCAGTATACCCGCGATAACCGGGATTTTCCACCGGGAAACATCCATGATAATGGTATAATTGGTTTTTAAACTATCTGCAGATGCCATTCGGGAATACCAGTAAGCGATACCCACATATACCAGAAGTGAAATAATTACCGAACCAAGAATACCGATAGGCAGACTTTTTTTGGGGTCTTTTAGTTCCCCTGACATGGCTGCCCCCGCTTCTATACCCGTTACCGCCGGAAAAAAAATAGCAAAAAGGACCCAGAAGGAATAATCTTTAAACTCTCCCCAAACAGCATTTACCTGGACTTCCGGTGCTTTACCCAAAAGAAAAGAAAAGAGAGAAGCGAAAATTACAGCCATGATAATAAACTGGATACGCATGGCTATTTTAGCGCTTAGTACAGAAATCAAAGATATTGAAACAAGGACAATACTGGATACAATTCTAGGGTCATGTGCTGGAAAGATAGCTGCCCAGGCTTCCGTAAAGCCAATAATATACATGGCTGCACCCAATGCCAGAGATATATAAAGAGGAATACCTATGGCCCCTCCCACTTCCAGCCCTAAAGACCGGGATATGAGGTTATAAGTCCCCCCCGCCCCTACCCGTACATTGGTTGCTAAACTGGAAATAGAAAGGCCAGTGGTAATGGTAACCACTTTAGCCAGAAGAATAATAAGGATAGCGCCGCCAAAGCCGGCATGGCCCACTACCCAGCCCAGCCGGAGATACATGATAACACCGAGAATAGTAAGTAAAGATGGGGTAAAGACCCCTTCAAACGTTCCGAATCTTCGGATATTCATAGATAAATGTCTCCTCTCTAATTATGCCTGCTTTAGGTTGTGGTTCTTTTAAAACGAAAAACGGTATCGATGTTAATCTTCTGTATCAGTGCCATCGTTATAGTCTTCATCTACCAGAGGATATTCATCACTATCCATATTCATAGTATCCGCTTCCATTTCGGTATCTTTTACCTTAACAGGCAAAACCAGATCATATTGTTTAACGATTAATCGTTTATCCCCTTGTTTGTCAATTCGCATGGTCCCGGTTACCCTGACCTTCTCTTCCGGTTTTTGCAACAACTCCCGGCCTTTTCCCGACGACAAATCAATGAGGTAATAAGTCGTATTTAATGTGTTTCCCACGACACTATCTACCATAAGAGAAATTTCAACTGGCTGTAAATTTTCGTCCTCCTCAGAAACTTCAATTATGCCAATTAAATCAACGGGAGACTTTGCATTAACACCAATAAATAATAGTGCTATCATTAAAAAAAAATGTTGTTTTTTCATTTATTCCTCTTTTTGTTATTGTGTAATTCCTTATAAGAACAACACCTATTAAAAATAATTTTCATTTTTTTTCTTTCATTCCAAAAAAATCAAGAATTAGTCATCTTCATCTATAATAAGTCTCCGCATATTTTCATTTTTTTCAATCTTGTGATGTTTTAAATCACGCTGTCTTTCACGACTTTCTGTAATCATTCGGATTAATTTTTCCATAGCGACGTCTACCGCTTTCTCCATGGTTGTATCCTGGTGTTTAACTGCAATGGGTTTGCAACCTTCCAGACGGGCCTCTATCATACAGGTTTTTCTGGCATTCTTCCCCAGTTTAAGTCTGTTCTCCCGGCTTAAATGTACTTCAACCCTTGTAATATGGTCACTAATTCTACTTAAAGTATCTTCAACTTCATCTTTGAAATGGGCAGCGAGTGATTCTCTATCCTCGATGTTATTATCCGCATAAACTTTAATCTTCATAGCTGTCCTCCTTTTGTTTTTTTGAGTATGTTTTTCTAATCCTGTGTACTTTAATACTGTTTTATCCGGGAGTATTTTATACTGGCAGAATGTTTTGGTTTCGAACTTGGTTTAACCAGAGAATGCATAAGCATGAGTACTCCCTGGTCCCGGTACTCATCCCAGGAAACCCATCTTCCATTCACATACATTCCCTGATAAAAAATATTTGTCTCTTCTCCACAATTCGGGCAGTCAATAACCGGAGTATCCGTATGTACCACATCACTGCACTCGCCGCAAAAATAGCGATAAAAAATCTTTTTTTCCTGATGCATAATAAATTTCCTTATCGATACAGGGGAAAGACAAGCAAAAGGTGTGCCAGATTCTTCTATGGACTGAGGTATCTAAAGTTAATGTCATCAATTTAAGGAGTGTTATTCCTAAACCAGTCATTCCCACCACATCTCATTCGCATCTACTTAAGGATGAACAGGTGAAAAATAGCCAAAAGCCAGTCCATTCCGACCTGCCCTCCGTACGAAGTACTTCGTACGGAGGGCAGGTCGGAATGGACTGGATCAGGGAACAGGTTTCCTTAAGTTGATGCGTATGCGCCACGTCGGGAATCCTGAACAAGGATAATATGCGGGTTACAATTGTCTCCAAACGCTCTTCTCACATTTTCAATTTGAAAAAATTATTCTCAAATTGAAAATATGCAGCCTAAATAATAATTCGGAAAAAAAGTAGACTCCCTCAGAAAAAGAACAAAGAAAAGCCAATGTTCTGCAAAAGGCACTTAAATAGATCGTGTTCAGAATGGATCTGTTTTTGAAAATGTATAGAATATGTCATTACCCGGCTTGTGTCATAAGTAGGAAAATGCTCCCCATGTATGTCATTGCCCGGCTTGACCGGGCAATCCAGCGAACGAAAGTGAGTAAAATGGACGAAAATCGCCATTTCTTTTGGTGGATTCCCCGGTCAAGCCATGGAATGACATCGTTGAACCATTTTTTCATACTTATGACACAGCCTGCCCTCCGTACACAGTACTGCGGAAGGCGGTCAAGCCAGGCAATGACAATTAAAGCCTGATTACAAAACAATTCTACCATCTATTTTGAACAGAAACTAATTAGCCTATGTTCAGTATTATGAACAGGACCAAACTACCAAACCAATTCCCTTTGATAAAAAGTGGCATTCTTTTTGCATATGATTATTTCATTTACCGGGGAAATGATTTAGAATAATTGCCATATTCGGAAATATTACACAAAGCATAAACCCTGACATATTCACTTTTAGGAGAATTTACTTAAATGAAAATCCAGTCTTTTACTGTTCTACCCGCAGCCCCCCCCAAACTTAAACCTCTGCTTGATATCGCTTATAACATGTGGTATGCCTGGAACCCTGAAGCAGCCAACCTCTATAAGTCGCTGGATAGCCGGGTTTGGAAAGCCTCACGACAGAATCCTGTAGTGATGATGTGTATGTTATGCAGGGAGAAACTTGAGCAGGCTGCAAATGATGTTTCTTTTCTTTTAAAGCTGGAAAAAGTCTATGCCTCATTTAAACAGTATATGAATGAAGAAACCTGGTTTCAAAAGAACTATCCTGACAAACAAAACACCCTCATTGCCTATTTCTGTACCGAATTTGGTCTTCATGAATCGCTCCCGATATATTCCGGTGGATTAGGAGTGCTTGCCGGTGACCATGTTAAATCAGCAAGTGATCTTGGTATTCCATTAGTTGCCATAGGCTTATTATACCGGGAAGGTTATTTCCGGCAATTTTTAAATGCTGACGGCATGCAGACAGAATGGTATCTGGAAAATGACTGGTATAGCCTGCCGGTTAAAATTGTGCGTAATGCTGATAATAAGCCGGTAATTCTGAATATGGATATGGCTGGTGAAAAGGTATACTTTCAAACCTGGAAAGTTGCCGTAGGAAGAGTTACCCTATACCTGCTGGACACCAATGTACTTGAAAATTCCGAGGCAAACCGGGCCATAACAAATGTACTCTATGATAGTGACCGGGAGGTCCGCATTAAACAAGAGATGCTTTTAGGTATTGGTGGTACTCGTTTTTTACATGCAATAGGTAAGCAGCCTTCTGTTTTTCATATAAACGAAGGTCATTCAGCCTTTTTGCTGCTTGAACGGATACACCAGCTTATGGCAGAAAGTAAATTAACACTCGAAGAAGCCACAGAATTTGTATGGAGTACAACACTCTTCACAACCCATACCCCGGTACCGGCCGGTAATGAACGGTTTGCTAACCATCTTATCGATAAATATTTACGAAACTATACCGAAGCCATAGGTATGCCCTGGGAAAAGTTTCTGGACCTGGGCCGTGAGAACCCCTCAAACAATCATGAAGATTTTTGTATGACGGTACTGGCCCTCAAGCTTGCAGCTTATGCCAACGGCGTTTCAGCATTACATGGTAAAATATCCAGAAATATGTGGCAGAATATCTTTCCCGGTATGCCAAAGCGTGAGATTACCATTGGCTCTATCACCAACGGTATTCACCTGGCAAGCTGGATCAGTCCCCACTTAAAAGAGATGCTTAATACTACAAACGGCATTACTCTTGCGGATATCATGGAAAATGGTCCGGCCCTTGAAAAACTAAAAAACATCCCTGCCGAAGAATTCTGGCGCATTAAGCAAGCACGCAGAAAAGTGCTTGTCCGCTTTTCGCGCTCCCATATTCGGGCCCTGGATTTTCAACGGGGTGCCACACCAGGAGAATTAGCTGACTGTGATGCCATCCTTGACCCGGAAATTTTGACCATAGGCTTTGCCCGAAGGTTTGCTACTTATAAACGTGGTGATTTATTTCTGCGGTATCCTGACCAAATTAAAAAGCTATTATTACATACTGAACACCCGGTCCAGTTTGTTCTCGCAGGCAAAGCGCATCCGGCAGACAAACCCGGTAAAGAAATTATCCAGCGTATTTTCAAATTTGCTAAAGACAACGGACTCAAACACCGGATTGTGTTTTTAGACGACTATGATATGAATATCGCCAGACATATGGTACAGGGTGTAGATATATGGCTGAATACCCCCAGGCGGCCCCAGGAAGCCTCCGGAACTTCCGGTATGAAGGCAGCTATAAATGGTTGTTTAAATTTCTCTATCCTTGACGGCTGGTGGGACGAAGGTTATACACCTGAACTCGGGTGGGTCATCGGTCACGGAGAAACTTCTGAAAACGAAGCCTATCAGGATGAATTGGAAGGGGATTTGCTTTACCACATTCTGGAACATGATATTATTCCCAAATTTTATGATAGAAATAAAAAAGGCATACCCGAAAAATGGGTGGAAATGATGAAATCTTCCATAGCACAGCTCGGGGCAGTTTTCAATACAGAACGCATGCTCAAAGAATACTACGAAAAATATTACTCAAAAGCTAACAGTTTCAATCATTTACTTTCTCAGGATAACTTTCAGGGGACCCGGGATTTAGCGGTCTGGAAACAGAAACTGGCAGACAACTGGAGGAGCGTTGAAATTAAAAATGTAATCTCCAGTAGAGAAGAAACTATGTATGCCGGAGATGAATTAACGGTAACGGCAAATGTTAAGCTTGGTTCTTTTATGCCGGAGAATATTCGGGTAGAGGTGTACCATGGCCGGTTAAACAGTAAAAATAAAATAACCAAAGGATACCGGGTACGGATGCAGCATCATAAAGATAAAGACGACCTGACCATATTCAAAGCAACCATACCCTGTGAACAGGGCGGACATTACGGCTTTACGGTAAGGTTATTACCCGGACATAAAAACCTGGCAACCGAGTTTTTACCCGGATATATTTTGTGGGCATAACATTATGCACAGCCAGGTAATTAATCTGTTTTCAAAATTGATGTTTGAATTGTCATTGCACGGCTTGCAGGCTGTGTCATAAGTATGGAAAAATGGTTCAACGATGTCATTCCACGGCTTGACCGGGGAATCCACCAAAAGAAATGGCGATTTTCGTCCATTTTACTCACTTTCGTTCGCTGGATTGCCCGGTCAAGCCGGGCAATGACATACATGGGGAGCATTTTCCTACTTATGACACGGCCTGTTGACCGGGCAATCCATCCTAGAATCGACGAATTTATGGAATACCTGGGTCAAGAAGAGTCATGACATATTCTTCACATTTACAAAAACAAGACAAACCTGAACAGTAACTAATTAGGTAAAAAACTAAATCCGGAGAAATGATTACTCATGAACAATAAAATTCTGCTTATCGATGATGATGAATCCTTATTATTTGGCTATAAAGTTGAGATGGAACTTGAAGGCTTTGTTGTGCATACGGCAACGTCAATTCAAGAAGCAGAAGAATGTTTACAGGAATCCAAGTATATAGCCGTTATAACCGACTTAAACCTTTCCGGGAAAGATACCCAGGAAGGCCTCTTGATTATTTCGTTTGCTAAAAAACATCAGCCCTTATCCACCATTATGCTTATAACAGGAACCAGCGATGACGAAATAGAACAGAGGGCCTTAGAGACAGGTGCACACATCTACCTTGAAAAACCGGTTGAGGCAAAAAAAATAGCCGGACTTATTCGTCAGCGCTCAATTGATGACAGGGAAGGCAAAACTCCACACTAAGCCCGGGCCCGGCAATATTATTGTACACTTTTATGTGTCCATAATGCCGCTGGACAATACGTTTGACAATGGATGTACCCAGCCCGGTCCCTTCTTTCCGCATTGAAAAAAAAGGCTCAAAAAAACGGGTAAGCTTTTCCGGTTCCATACCGCATCCCTGATCTGATATGGTAAAGGCAATAGTGTCTGGATTGCTTTGGGTTATGGTTAAGCGGATAGAAGAATTTACCGGAGAATGGTTGCAGGCATTCTCAAATAAATTGATAAACACCTGCTGCATTCTTACAGGATCCACCTTGACCGTTGTTTCATGACTCTTAGGCTGAAAGTCTTTTTCTATTTGATGTTCTTTATAATTCGTGGATTTCATCCATAGCGTAATGCATGATTCGGCTAGTTGTACAGGGCATGTTTCTAAAAGGGCTTCTTCACGGAGAGGTTTACCCAGATCCAGTAAATCCTGCATAAGGTTAGACAACCGTTTTACCTGAATATTGATATGATCGACAAAAGGCTGCAGTTCTTCGTTGATACCTATTTTTCGGAAAAGGGCCTGGGAAACAGCCTGGATGGCATTCAGAGGGTTACGAACCTCATGGGCAACACCTGAGGTAAGTTTCCCCAAAACTTCCATTTCCCGGGATTGTAATAATTCTTTCCTCATTTTTATCCTTGTTACCTGGTTTGCAAGATGCTGGGCAAACGTTTCCAGAAGGTAAATATCAAATTCGTCAAAGACCCGCTTTTTACCATCAAGAATATATATAGTACCGACAGCCTTTTCGTCTGCTGTATAAATGGTAAAGCATAATAAGGTACGAAATTTTAAGTCTGACAGAAGAGGAGGCAAATTGACCTTTTTTTCCGGCTTACCGGCATATTGGTACACTATCTCTTTACTGTCCAGTAATGGTGAGGGCAGTGTAGCAAGAGACAGCCATTTATCATGGGTAATGGCGCCGTCTCTATATTGGGAGAATACCGTTGGAAAAATTTCTTTTTCGATGGAAAGGGATACAAACGGTACTTCTATAATACCAGCGATAGATTTGGCTATTTTATCACAGGATTTTTGAAGGCTGATATTCTGCAATGAAGATATATTATAGATTGATTCCAATGCCCGTTGCCGCTTGGCGAGGGTACCTTCTGATAAAAGACGAAGGTTCATCTCCTCATTCATACGTTTCCGCAACTCAGACAATTTTATTTTACCGCTCGTCTTCAACGAAGACAGCTCCTTTAATAATTTTTCTGACTGTCGGTTTCTTTCAGTAAGTTCCCTCCCCAATTTTACCATTTCCGTCATCTGAAGTTTAACCGCATCGGCTTCGGAACAAGTTGATAAAAGCAAAAAATCTTTGCGGACCCGTTCTATCAGGTCTTTAGGCAAAGCATCTTTTTTCTCAAGCCATTTTACCAAACCAATCTGATTACGGTTTTCAACCAGTTCAGTATTATTTGTCTGCAGTATATAATCTTTAATGACCTTAACACCGTTATCAAAGTTATTTTTAATTCCTGAAATCGAGTCCTTATCCGTATCCTGTTTGGTAGGATGTCTTTTTTTTAGTTCAATAAGTATTTTTAAACCCGTACGTAATTTTTTCCGTATTACATGGAACGACAGACACCTGTTATCACAAAAATAAAACCCCGTTTCCCACAGCTTAGTAACAGCGGCAACCACTTCTATTTGTTCAACTACATCTAAATTAAGCCATTCACACAAATTGAGGACTGAATGTCTGGTACGATTACCAGCATTTTCTGAAGTGATATTTATTTTTCCTATTTCCATAATTCTTTTAAACAGTTCTACAGGCAGGCCCCGAGTTTAATTTAGAAAGGGTGCAGCTCTTTTAAACGAAAAAATTTATAAGTATTCTAAATTCTTTCGTTTAAAAGAGCCGCACTCAATTAGAAGTAAGAAACCTGTATCACTCAACTTCCTGCAGCTTTGGCATTTTACGGTAAAGCGAAGACAGGGATATCCCCAACGTGTCGCAAACCTTATTTTTATCCCCTTTAAATACTTCCATGGCTTTTTTTATATATGCCTGTTCTATCTCATCAAGGCTAGTAAGCTCGCCAATTTGAGGGCCGGATTTCAGAGGATATGCTTTTCCCAGGTCTAAAAAATGGGCACAGGTGATTTTTTCTTTACGGGAATATAACAAAGCCCTTTCGAGACTATTTTTAAGCTCTCTAATATTGCCGGGCCAATGGTGATTTGATAAACATTCAAGGACCTCTTTATCCGGAACACCATGAGTATATCCAAGTTCTATAAGTAATTGCTCCGACAAACCAGGAATATCCTCGATTCGTTCCCGTAAGGGGGGCAGCTGCATGGGGAAAACACTAATTCTAAAAAAGAGGTCTTCTCTGAAGCTGCCATCCTGAACAACCTTTTGAATATCTTTATGGGTAGCACATATTAGTCTAAAATCACTTTTGCGCGGCTTATTTTCACCCACTCTGCGGAAGGTCTTTTCTTCAATTACCTTCAACAACTGGGTCTGTACCTCCATATCCATGTCTCCTATTTCATCCAGAAACAAGGTGCCGCCATCAGCGGCTTCGATAAGGCCGATTCGGTCTTTAATAGCAGAGGTAAAAGAACCTCGTATATGCCCAAATAACTCACTTTTCAATAGTTCACCTTTAAAGGTGGAACAATTCAAATCTACAAATGCACCTTTATTGCGATCACTTTGGCTATGAAGCCACTTTGCCAATATCCCTTTACCAGTACCGGTCTCTCCCTGAATAAGAACTGGTGTTTCAGAATCTGCCACCGTTTCCGCCTGCGTTAAAAGCTGCTGCATGGCAGGACTGTTTCCCCAGTACAGATCACCTTTTTTGGCAATCTGACGCTGGATGCGCTCTTTTTTGCGCAGTTGACTTAGTTTAAGAAAGTTTTCCAGCTGTATTTGTAAATCATCCATATCAACGGGTTTTGTGATATAATTATCCGCACCCATTTTCATAGCCTGAACAGCAACCGCCACATCACTATTACCGGAAATAACAATTATGGCAGCTGATGGAGAGCTGCTCCGGATTTCGCTGATTAAAGGAACAGACTGCCCATCTGGCAAATTCAGATCCACCAGAAAAGCATCAAACTGCTCTTCCTTTAGTTTTCCCCCGGCTTCTTTTAGACTGGAAGCGGTTTTAAAGGTGTAGCCCGCATCTCCAAGTATTTGTGTATATCCAAATACAGCTGACTCATCGTCTTCGATTATAAGTAAATGTGGTGCTCTCATTTTAATACCTTTTAAGTTTCAACTAAAGGTAGTTAATCCTTTTTACTTACCCGGTTTAATATAAAGTAAACCACTCCTTTTCGGTTGTCTTTTTATCTTTGAACAAGAGAAGAAAACGCTTTTTAATGTCATCCTATTCCAAAGGCCATGACCTGAGCCCCTGGATAAGCTATGGCATAATCAACATGTCCCAGTACCAGTCCGTCTTCCAGTGCAGTAAGGGTTTCTACCGTCTTTCCAAAGGCATTATAGATGCGGGCGATTCGCTCACCTTTTTTTACGGTTTCCCCCGGTTTTTTGTTAAACCGAATAATCCCGCTTGCTGAACTAAGGGGCAAACTGAAATAGTGTACTTTTTTGTGTTTAAACATCGATGGTGTTGCCGACAGGGGATGCATGTTGCCAGAAGTAATCATATTCATTTTTTTTAAGAGATTTAAAATTACATCCACTCCAGAATTTATGTTTTTTTCGTTAATAATCCAGGATTCCCCTAATTCAAGAGTAAGTGCCGGGATGCCCTTCTGTATAAGGTTGAATGTTAAAGAACTGGCAAGGACGTCTTTATCCCATACTTGTAACAAACCGCATGCGCTGGCAAAATCGCATACATTGGAATTAGTTGTCTTTATACCATTATCAATTAAAACGTAAGGAATAGATTTATTCCAGTCGTTATGAAGATCTACCACCAGTGTTGGTTTTGTTTTGACAATGGCTTCAAAAATTTTGTGTGCGATACGCTGGGCCAAAGAACCTTTTTTATCTCCCGGGAAAGACCGGTTAAGGTCTTCTCTGGTTATCGCAATAGTACGGGACATATTCTCAAATCCGGAAGGATTCATAAGTGGTAAAGCGTAAACCGTACCTTGTTTCAGGTATTTTCGTATTTTTTTAAACACTTCATGGATAACAACCGTGCCGCCAATTTCATCTCCATGCATACATCCCGTCAGCCAAAGAACCGGGCCTTTTTTTTTGCTTTTAGCCACCATGACCGGCAACCGTCTTTTCGACAAGTCAGACCCGGTGAGCATTTCTATAAAGGAGTATTTTAATTCAACAGGGTTCATTCTCATTTTTAGCCTTGTTTATGTGCTTGTAGCCTGTATCAACCTTGAACGTACAAATTATAACCAAACCTCTGCACTTATCAGAGCAGAGCTGTTTTGTCATGGACTTTTTTATTTTCAACAACCGTTAAAGGCCTGGTCCACTTCAATATCAATCCACCCAAAGGAGGAATATTTAATGTTAATGAATGGGGATACCCATGACAAGTAACATCATCAGCCACAACGCAACCCATGTTACCAACCCCACTGCCACCGTATACTTCTGCGTCACTGTTAAATATTTCTTTCCATTCCCCTCCTTGATGTACACCGGTTAAATAACCAACTCTTGAAACCGGAGTACAATTTCCAATAAACATCATTTCACCTTCATCAGAACGGCGGACCCAGCTGAATACACTATTTTCAACATCAGTGGCGTTAATCCAGCTAAACCCATCAGGGTTAAAATCGGTGGTATACAAAATGGATTCGTTTTTATAGAGCCGGTTGAGATCTTTTAAACAGTGTTGGATACCTTGATGTTTTTCATTATCAAGTATTTTCCAGTCCAGCTCATCGTCGTGGTTCCATTCCCGGTATTGTCCCAGTTCGCCCCCCATAAAGAGAAGTTTCTTGCCCGGCTGCATTATCATCATAGTGTACAATAGACGCAAATTGGCACTTTGCTGCCAGTGGTCCCCCGGCATTTTATTAATGAGAGAACCTTTACCGTATACGACTTCATCATGGGACAAAGAGAGCATAAAGTTTTCGTGCCAGGCATAGACCATACGGAAAGTGATATTATGATGATTATATTTCCGGTAGATGGAATCAAGAGAGAAATAGTGAAGGGCGTCATGCATCCAGCCCATATCCCATTTTAAACCAAATCCCAAACCTCCTATATATACGGGCCGGGAAACCATGGGCCAGGAAGTACTTTCTTCGGCAATGGTCTGCGTATCGGGGAATTCTTTATAGACCGCCTGGTTGAGTTCTTTGAGGAAACTGATAGCTTCCAGGTTTTCCCGTCCCCCGTATTTGTTGGGTATCCACTCCCCCTCTTTTCTTGAATAATCCAGATATAACATTGAGGCTACCGCATCTACCCGTAACCCATCTACATGGTAATACTCAAGCCAGAACAAAGCATTGGCGATAAGAAAACTCCTGACTTCATTTCTGCCATAATTGAAAATAGCACTATTCCAGTCAGGGTGAAATCCTTGTCGGGAATCCTGGTGTTCATAGAGACCACTACCGTCAAATTGAGCAAGGCCATGTCCGTCCATGGGGAAATGGGAGGGAACCCAATCCAGAATTACTCCAATGCCCGCCTGATGGAGTTTGTCTATCAGATACATAAAGTCCTGTGGTGTGCCAAAGCGACTGGAGGGTGCGTAGAATCCGGTAATTTGATATCCCCAGGAACCATAAAAGGGGTGTTCCATGACTGGCATAAACTCTACATGAGTAAATTCCATATCCTTTAAATAAGGGGGAAGAGTCTCGGCCAATTGTGTATAGGTTACACCACCATCAAATTGCCGCCAGGAACCAATATGCATTTCATATACGCTGAAAGGTGCGTCAAGCGTATTTTTTGAGGCACGATTTTGCATCCAGTCCTGGTCTTGCCAGGAATAATCCAAATCCCACACTCTGGAAGCTGATTTGGGAGGTTGTTCGGTATACAAAGCAAAAGGATCCGCCTTTTCTTCTTCGTAGCCATTCAACCGGGATTGAATAAAGTATTTATAGCAATCGCCTTTTTTCACTCCCGGCACGAAGCATTCCCAAATTCCTGAGTTGGCAATGATTGTCATAGGTGTTTTAGACGTATTCCATTGATTAAAATCACCAACCACACTTACCCGCCTGGCATTGGGGGCCCAGACACGAAAGAACGTTCCCTTTTTTCCGTCCTGTTCACATAACTTCGCACCCATTTTATCATAGATTCGAAAATGAGAACCTTCGTTATAAAGATGAATATCGTAGTCGGAAAGCACCATGGGATCAGATTTTTTCATGATAAGTCCTTCAATTTTAATAAACCTTGCAGAGGAACAAAAACCCAATCCGGCCGGTTATCCAATTCATAAGTAAGTTCATATAAGGTCTTTTCAAGTAAATAAAAATTGAGAAGATTATCTCTATCACTCTCTTTATCAGGAAGAAACCCTCCACCTTTTACGGCAGTGTAATAAGTTTTAAGAAACACAGAGGCGACCGTATCGCACCAGGTCTTCATCCAGGGTAAAAGACTTTCGATGTCTTCCTGACGTATTGTCCCTCCATGGAGGGCGATGGCACCGGCATATTCAAAGGAACGCAGCATTCCGGCTATGTCTTTTAAAGGGGAACGTTTTATTTTCCGTTCGCCAATAGAGATCCCCGGCTCTCCTTCAAAATCCACAATAATAAAATCATTACCCGTAAAGAGCACTTGCCCCAGATGATAATCGCCATGTATGCGCCCACGGAGTGCTTTTATCTTACTCTGAGTGATAAAACTAAATTGTTTTAAAAAACTTTGTTTTTCTTTAAGAAGAGCTTCTACTTCCAATTTCAAATGTTTGGGAAGCCTGGGTGTGGATTTTTTTAGAGCATCAAATGTATTGAGAAGGCGGGTACGCAATGACTGGTAGAGGCTCCTCTGGTAGTGCTGAGTAAAATTTTCCGGTTTAAAATCTTTGTTAGTAGTATTGGCATGCAACAAGAGATGCAAATCTGCCGTCCGTTGGGCAAGTAATTCCACATGCAGGGTATAATATCCCAGTAATTCATTTATATTGTCTTCTGTTAGCTGGTCAACCGGAGTCTCGGAAGATAATGCCGACTGAAAGAACTGATGAAGCACATCCAGGGTGTATTGCCAGGCATCACCCTGGTTAGGCATAAACCGCTGGAGAATCCCCAGAGTACTTCTCTGGCCTTTGGAGCTAACATATTCCAGTGACCCGGCAAAAGGAGCTATTTTTAAATCGGGGTTCCGGTTTTGTTTTTCGGTGAGGAATTTTCCAAGTTCCAGGTCGGGATTAATACCTGCCTCTATTTTCCGTAAAACCTTAAGAAGAAAATGGCTTTGATAATTTATAGCCGAGTTACTTTGCTCCACTAAAAGGAATTCGGGTACAAGAGGCTGTTCTTTATCATTAATAAGTCGGATGACATCTTTTTTCACACCGGGATTAAGATAATTTTCAATGGCTCCCTGCTTCCCCCGATAATTCTTTTTTTTGAGCATACCATCCAGTAAAGCGGCAGTAAAGACCGGATTGGCTAACGCTTCGTAGAGAATACCTTTTCGAGACGTTTTTTCCTGTTCGAATTGAAGGATAATAGAACCTGGATAAGCTCTTTCCACTTCATCTGCTTCGGGATAATACTCAATGCAAACGGGTAAGAGGAACGTATCTGAAGCTGCTCCCGAGTAATGGGCTTCAAGGAAAAGCACGTCACTATTCCCTTGATTAGTGTTAATGGGTACTCGCTCGGTAATGGATACTTTTTTAAGACCTTTGGATTTACCGCTGAACCAGCGCATATTGGTAATATATCCTTTTAAGATCTTTTCAAACTGATTGAGTGTTTTACCCTGAAAAAGTGCGTCTTTCTTTGCCGGTAAACTCAGACTGGGATAAGATGTCTGCTCTTGATGAAAATCAATAATATTTTCTTCGGGTTTCGTGAGGCTAAACCAATAAAAACCATGGGGGCCGAGTGTGAGAAAATAGGGTAACTCGCCTATGGGTGGAAAAGCTGTATTCCCAAATAATTCGATGGGGGTGTAGTCCCGCATTTCAGCAAGGTCCAGTTCCAAATATTGTATATGTTGTGAAAGGTTCGCTACCACAAGAATGATTTCATCTTGATACTCCCTCAAAAAAGCAAGAACTTTGCGATTGTCAGGATTGAGAAAACTCAGAGAGCCTTGTTGCAGTGCAGGATGTTCTTTGCGGATGGAAATAATTTGTTTCATCCACCACAAAAGTGAATTTGAGTTACGCTGCTGGGTTTCGATGTTTACGTATTCATAGTGGTATTCAGAGTCAGCCCCCACCGGAAGATATAGCTGTTGCGGGTTAGCTTTTGAAAACCCCGCGTTTCTATCCGGGCTCCACTGTAAAGGGGTACGAACTCCGTCCCGGTCCCCCAGGTAAATATTATCACCCATGCCTATTTCATCCCCATAATAAAGGACTGGTGTACCCGGCATACTGAAAAGAATACTATTGATGAGTTCAATAGTGGTACGGTTATTCTGCAAAAGCGGGGCCAGTCTCCGCCGAATACCTACGTTAATTTTTGCTCTTTCTTCCTGGGCATAGTATCGATACATATAATCACGTTCTTCGTCAGTCACCATTTCCAGAGTAAGTTCATCATGGTTCCTTAAGAAAGTAGCCCACTGACAGGAGTCATGTATCTGAGGCGTCTGATCCAGGATATCCAAAATTGGGAACCGGTCTTCCATTTTAACAGCCATAAACATCCGGGGCATAAGAGGGAAGTGGAAACACATGTGACATTCATCACCCTTGCCGAAATACTCCGCCGCGTCTTCCGGCCATTGGTTGGCCTCCGCCAGGAGCATCCTGTTCTCATAATGTTTGTCGATGTATTTACGCAGTTTACGCAGAAAAGTATGGGTTTCAGGGAGATTTTCGCAGTTGGTGCCTTCTTTTTCGTAAAGATAAGGCACGGCATCCAACCGAATACCGTCAACTCCCAGGTCCATCCAAAATTTGAGCACACCTAAAAGTTCGCGGTGTACACGGGGATTTTCAAAATTAAGATCTGGCTGATGAGAATAAAACCGGTGCCAGTAATAAGCCTGGGCTTCCCTATCCCAGGTCCAGTTAGACATTTCAAAATCCTGAAAAATAATACGGGTATCCTTATATTTTTCGTCGGTATCACTCCATACGTACATATTTCTTTCCGGAGAGCCCGGTTTGGCTTTACGGGAGCGCTGGAACCATGCATGCTCATCGGAAGTGTGATTAACAACTAACTCAATAATTACCCGGATGCCCAGTTTGTGAGCTTTATGGAGAAACGCTTTAAAGTCTTTTAAACTACCGTAAATAGGGTTAATACTCTTATAATCCGAAATATCATAACCATCGTCTTTTAAGGGAGAAGGGAAAAAAGGCAAAAGCCAGAGGGCGGTGATTCCTAAATCTTTGATATATTCAAGGCGCTCGGTAAGTCCTCTGAAATCCCCTATCCCATCGCCATTGCTATCGTAAAAGGCCCGGATATGCAACTCATAGATAATCGCGTTTTTATACCAGAGAGGGTCATGATCCAATCCGGTTTTATGAGTAGAAGGCTGGGTAAGGGTAGTAATGTCATTTTTCATTTATTTCTCCGAAAAGCAGGCTGGTACCAATATATGAGACAATAGATTTGCATCATTTAATTAATTTTTTTCATATAAAATTACAAAGCAAACCGTATGCCAACAAACGTTTGGAAACAATAATTTATATTTGGAAAAGCCACCACAAATAATCTACCTATTATTTTCAAATTGACAAATCATTCCCATTTTGGGACAAGGTTATCGGGCACAGGTTATTAAGTAATA
>JADFYW010000040.1 GCA_015232855.1 Fibrobacteria bacterium | reverse complement strand
TAATATACCGCTGTAAAAGAAGATCCTGAAAATTCCCAGAAAATACATCACTTTCACCAATAAGTGATTGCAGTACTTTATAGCCTTCCTTAATTTTGTAACCACTCGCGGTCCGGCCAAAAACATAATGTTTAATGTGTGCCGCAGCAAAAAGGGCCCTATTATTATCTTTTGTGTAACTTTTAAAAGAATATTTCGCAGCGTTATTGCTATTACCAATATAAGCAGAGACCTCCGCAAGCCCTCTGTAAGCTTCTGCTGCTATTTGCACATCTTTGTGCTTGCTCAGCTTAGTAAATTTTTTTTCTGCTTCAAAAGGCTTGTTCTCTACCAGAAGACGCCAGGCCTCTGAATTCGGGTTCGTAAACCCTGTCAATACTGTTAAACCAATACCTACAAATATTAATCTTAATAATTTCATACTGATATCCATTTTCCCATTTAAATGCATATTTATTTTAAAAAGGAAAAGATATTAATACTTAAAAGAAAACGAAAAAAAAAGACGGGAAATTATATCCCGTCTTTTTTTTGAAAATTGGAGCTTATCCAATAATTTTAGGCAGCAGACATATCCATACTCAACATATGGGTATTGGCATCCTTGGTATTAAACCAGAAATAAACTTTGTTTCCTGATGTGGTAAAGCAGTCTTCAAGCTTATTTTTTCCCATGCAAGGGAAAATATTACGGTGCTGCTGGTAAGCCTGCCTAATGAGTAAATTTCCTTTTTCGAATCTATTTGGCATTGTCGAGGCCCTCCTTATTATTATTTCGGCAAGTCCAGTGCTACTCTTTAATTTTTGTATGGATAAACCCGAATTTTCTTTAAATAAGACAGTTTTTACACTGTTTTTTATATGAGAAACCAAAAAACCAAAACATGAGTGGTTTTCAAATTAAGGTAAAAGGAGTTAAAAGTACGGCAACTTTATGTTAAGAAATTCAATAAAAAAGAGTAAAATTAGCTGGTAGATAATTTTGCCAATTTGCTAAAAAGGGTTTTAACACCTTTTTTTTAGGACAAATAATTTATATTCAATAGTGGAGGAGTTGCAAAACAGACAAATACTCTTTGTCGAAAATTGCTGGAATCAGGACAGGCCCCCTGAACCAGCGGATATAGAGGCTGTTTTGTGATTTATTATTCTACAATGTCTCCCCCACAGACAGCCCTCTCTCTTACTCCAAGGAGAGAGGGATATTTTTTCGCGTAAGTTGGCATAAACAATAAACACCAAATTTTAGTCACCCAAATGTCGGCTTTGAAAACACATAAATGATCCTAGGCACAACGGTGGAGGCTATTGGCAATATCTGGTCAAGAAAAATTAGTATTCAATAGCAACTGCTGATACATATCTTCCGCTGTAGTATCTGTCCCTACCTGAATTCGCATAATATCAGCATTCAAGTGTTTATAAAACTCAATCAATGGTAGAGTTCTTTCTTCATACAGTTTTATTTTTTTTCTTACGAGAACAATATTATCATCACTACGATTAGAGCGATCACCACCGGTATTCAAAAGAATACGGTCCAGAATTATTTCCGGAGTACATTCTAATACAATAAGTTTTCTAATGGGGTAAAACGACTCCATATCTTTAGCTTGCCCATAGTGACGAGGTAAACCATTTAATAAAAAGACATCTCTTTTACCTACATGCCAGCTGCTCAAAAAGCCCTTTACAATTTTTTCAGCAAGATAAAAATGTTCATTCTCTAAAAGTGCACCGGTATCCAAAACACCTTTGATAAAACTGCTTTCCTGGTTGGAAATAGAGAGGTTATCCGATTTGCCTTCACAAATATTTCTTAACGCCTCTCCAAAATCAAAATGGTAGCAATTTTTACCTGCGATCCCTCGTATTGTACAAAGCTCTCCCAATGGAGTCTTACCTGCACTTGTGGGCCCGAGTAATAGAATGCTTTTCATCTTTGCTAAAGCTACTATTTTTTAGACATAAACTTCCAGTATTATTAATTTTGGATATGGCTATACAAAAAGATCACATCAACCCTGTTAGACCTGTAATCCTTTTAAATTTGGACTTTGTTTCAAATCGTTTTTCACTTTTTCATTACTTTAGAGACTCAATTTAATTATGGCACAAATTATTAAAGATATTTCCAGAACTTTTTCCGAATACCTGATTCTTCCCGGTCTTTCTAAGAAAAAGAATACCGTAGAGAACGTTAATCTTGGGACACCAATTTGCAAATTTAAAAAGGGAAAAAAATCTCGCCTGACTATGAACATTCCTATAATGTCTGCCTGTATGCAATCAGTTTCAGGGCCCGATTTGGCCATTGAACTGGCAAGACAGGGCGGAATGAGTTGTATTTTTTGTTCACAGCCCATAGAATCACAAGTCGAAATGGTCAAAAAGGTCAAGCGTCACAAGGCTGGTTTTGTTACCTCCACCATTAATTTAAAACCTAGTGATCCTCTCCTTAAAGCCATTCGCTTCATCAAAGAAACTGGCCATTCAACTATGCCCGTAACTGATGATGGTTCGGACTCTGGGAAATTCCTGGGTATTCTTACCGATAAAGATTTCTGGGAATATGAAGACAACCTAAACAACCCCGTTAAAAATTATATGACTCCCGTTGAAAGGGTTATATGGGGTAAAGACGGTATCAGCCTTAAACAGGCAAACGCACTTTTGCATAAGCACAAAAAACAATGCCTCCCCATTTTAAACAAAAAGGGAAATCTTACTCATCTTGTTTTCACTAAAGATTTTGTTGACCACCAGAACCACCCCGATGAATTATTAGATAATGAAAAGCGTTTTGTGGTAGCTGCGGGCATTAACACCCACGACTATCGGGAGCGTGTACCTGCTCTCGTTGAAGCAGGTGCTAATGTTTTATGCTTTGATTCTTCCGATGGGTACACTGAATTTCAAAAAGAAGCAGCTCTCTGGGTGAGGAAAAAATACGGTAAAAAAGTCGTTATGGGCGGCGGGAATGTGGTATCAGGGAAAGCATTTAATTATTTGGTAAAAGAAGCAGATCTTGATTTCGTAAAAATTGGAATTGGTGGTGGCTCCATATGTATAACAAGAGAACAAAAAGGCATCGGCCGTGGTCAGGCTTCTGCTGTAATGGATGTGGTTGAAGCTCGTAACCAATATTTCAAAAAAACAGGGACATATATACCTGTCTGTTCTGATGGAGGCCTCATCAATGATACCCAACTTATTCTGGCACTTGCTATGGGGGCTGATTTTGTAATGATGGGAAGGTATTTTGCAATGACATTCGAAAGTCCCACTAAAAAAATATCCATTAAAGACAAACTCTATAAACCATATTGGGGCGAAGGCTCAAACCGGGCTAAAAACTGGAAGCGGTATTCAGAAGGAGGCTCAAAAAACAAGCTGGAATTTGAAGAAGGTGTGGATGCTTATGTTCCCATTGTTGGCTCGGTAAAAGAAGTATTACCTCTTACCTTAAGCAAACTCAAATCAACGATGTGCAACACTGGCACAACCACTTTACAAAGTTTTTCAAAAAATGCCCTTATTACGCTGGTATCAGAACAATCTTTCATTGAAGGTGGTACATCCAGTGTGGTCACCTTCGATCAAACCCGTTTAGATCAGGATTATCTCGGTTGATATATATTTCGATGCGTATTCTTGTTCTTTTTATGTGGGCATCGAGTTCCGTGGCATTTTGTTTATGTAATAGTGATTCACTATATCCTGATGGCGATTTTTTACCCCTTATCAAGGCGAATATGTCTGAGAGTGGGAAAGTACAAGTAAAAGAAGCATATACTACATCTCTGGGTCAGGTTTTTAATT
Organism: Fibrobacteria bacterium; assembly: GCA_015232855.1. GTDB lineage: Bacteria > Fibrobacterota > Fibrobacteria > UBA11236 > JADFYW01 > JADFYW01. The sequence goes on along the minus strand of JADFYW010000040.1, from coordinate 28,640 downwards.
CCCGCTTTGATGTATTCTGGACCAAATATGGCGAAACCATAGGAATTGTATATCATGCATCAAACGCAAACCCAAAAAAATCAATATTAATGGCAAATTGCGGAGAAGACATTTGGTCACTTGACTCTGCTGGCGGACAAGTCCGTAAAATTGCTCCACACAAAAAACGTGAGCCCATTAATTACACCGGACTCAGTTACTGGGATATATTCCCTTATGTGCTCATCGATAGATTTTACCGCAAAGGTGTTACCATTCAAGAAGACGGTCTTACAACAAAACTGTCCGTTTCAGCCCCTAAACGAAGCCCTTATTCCCATTTTGTTTTCCAATACGAAAAAAAGTCAAAAAAACTTCGCCAAGTAAAATATTTTAATTTTAAAAAAACACATTTAAAAACTATTGATTTTACACTTTCAGGAAAAAAAGACAGAGCAATTCCCTTTACTAAAATCACCCTGTACCACCATGTATATAATACAAAGATTGTGCATCAGATTATTAAATCAGAAAAAGGCAGTACATTTCCTGAAAAGCTTTTAAATATCCCCTTCACCCGTTAACCATCTCACCTGATAGGCTGCCAGAGGAATTTCATTTGTTCCGGAAAAGGATTCTCCGGATAGCAGGTCTTTAACTCCACCTCTACGAGTAAGCTCTTCTACCACACATACCGCTTCTTTATTATTTACATTATGGATAGCATGGATAACTTGCTCTGATTTCTGGCAGGTCCTCTTAACCGCAAAAAAGGCTTCCCCCAACTCTAATACCTCCTGAAGTGCATTAGGGTGAAATGCATTTTGCTTTTGCCGTATCGAAAGCAAAGAAAGATAACGGGCAAGAACCCGGGATCGCAAGGAGTCGGGCTCAGCAAGTTCTTTTTCCAGTTCGTTGATATCTAACTTTTTCCGGTTTATGGAGCGAGGCACACCTGTTTTTTGTACTCCTTCAAGATCATTACGTGAGCCCAGCAAACTGTGTATATATATACCTGGAATTCCCATCAAACACATTGGGATGGTCTGACTCAACATAAATCTGTTTATTTGCAAATCTAAAGATTCTTGTGATGAAGGGGCGTTCAGTATATCAAAGAAAGTAATATTTAACTCATAGGGGCTAATCGTACCATCGCTGTTTGTTTTCTCACCAATATTTCCACCTCTGTTTTTCGCCAAATCCCCCAACGCCTTTAATTCATCCACCGTTAAAATACCTTCTGCAGGTCGCAAACCTATACCATCATGGGTGGCGGTAATATTCAGATAAGTGGCATCATCACTTATTTTTTCTATAGAGGCAGCCCAATTGGATAATTTAGAGGCCGTCCCATTGTGAATGGAATATAATACCAAAGGCGGAAGTGTGAAATTATAAATGACCTGAGCCTCATCACCTTTGTTACCGAAATAACTAAGATTTTCCTGATGGGGAACATTAGTCTCTGAAAGGAGAATTACTTCCGGAAAGACAGCATCATATACCTCTCGCATAAGCTTTACCACCGCATGAGTACGGGGTAAATGGGCGCAAGTAGTCCCAAGTTCCTTCCATAAATAAGGAATTGCATCTAATCTTATCATAGAAGCCCCCTGGCATGCATAAAAAAGAAGCACATCAAGAATTTCTAAAAGCACATTAGGATTTTGAAAATTCAGATCGATCTGATCTTTACTAAAGGTGGTCCAAAAGAGTTGTTCTCCTTCCCAGGTATCATAAGCATGAGTAAGGGGCAGTGTACGGGGCCTAAGTACTGATGACAGATCTGCCTCTGGTTCAACAGTATGCAGAAAGTTCTTATATTGAGGTTCACCTTTACACTGTCCTAACATGTAATCAGAAGAAGCTGATACATGATTTATCACGGCATCAAAAACAAGTCGATAACCATTACCTAACCGTTTAATATCGTCCCAATTCCCCAATTCAGTGTTGACTTGCCTATAATCAACTACAGAAAAACCATCATCTGATGTATAAGGGAAAAATGGCAAGATATGAAGAAAGCTTATCTTATCCTTTACCCAGGTATCCAAAAAGGTTGCCAACGTTTTGAGAGGTGACTCTCCAGCTTGAGAAATACTATCTCCATAACTGATTAAAAAAACATCTTCCTGGCTCCATTTATCGATATTATCATGCCTCTTATCAACATAACGTTTACAAAGCTTTTCTATCCTGGGAACTACTTCTACAGCGATTTGTTCACCATATATAAAACTTAATGTTTCCGCTATTTTTTGTTTCTTGTCTTCAAAACCCATATCCCGCCTCGCATCACTAAATGAAAATTTGCCTTTTGATGGTAAGTCTCATTTTGAAAGTAAAAAAAACAGATTTTAAGAGTAGTTTTGATTCATATTATCTACCTGGGTTAAATAACACCTCCTGAACAAAAACAGTAATTACAATATTAATAAGAGCCAGAGATCCTGTAAGTTACCCTAACCTGTTTCATAATAATGAGGTTATGAGCATTTATCAATCAAGTCCTAAGGGCCACAATTTTAGGAAAGAGGTAATATTTACTATATTTTACCATTAATGTCCTATAATATTCTTTTTGTCTGTACTGGCAATATATGCCGCTCTCCCTTAGCAGAAGGAGTTTTTTTGCAAAAATTACAGCAAGAAAATATCGAACGTGGTTTCATTATAGATTCGGCTGGTACCAATGCCTGGTATCTGGGAGTTCCTCCAGACAAACGTACCCAAAAACTTGCAACCCATCATAATATCGAACTCCCTCATCTTTCCAGGCAACTGGTTCTCAAGGATTTTCAATTTTTTGATCTCATTATAGCAATGGACACTACTAATTACGAAGACCTCATCAAACTTGCGAGTTCTACCCAAAAGAAAAACATTTTTCTTTTGCGGGATTTTGACACTACTGATGATAGCAACAAAAACATCCCAGACCCCTACCACGGGAACAGAAAAAGCTTTGAAGTCGTTTATAAAATGATTGAACATTGTTGTTCAAACTTAATACCCTTTGTAAAAAATTTGGCTGAGAAAAAGAAAAGAAAGAATAAATAAAGGTTTAACATGGAAATTCAGACACAGTTAGAAATTCTTAAAAGAGGTGCAATTGATATTATTTCCGAGGAAGAACTACTTCAAAAGCTTAAATTGCAACGACCTTTAAATGTAAAACTGGGTGTTGACCCTACTTCTCCAGACATTCACCTTGGATTCACAGTTGTTATGCGCAAGCTTAAACAATTTCAGGAATTGGGTCATCAGGTTATTCTCATTGTTGGTGATTATACAGCGACAGTAGGCGACCCTTCAGGTAAAAACAAAACTCGTCCCATGCTTTCTCATGAGCAAGTCATTGAAAATGCCGAAACCTATCAACAGCAATTCTTTAAGATAGTAGACAAGACCAAAACCAAGGTGGTCTATAATGGAGAATGGTTCAAACCACTATCTTTTGATAAAGTAACTAACCTTTTATCTCAGATAACAGTAGCCCAAATGCTTGAGCGTGAAGATTTTCAAAACCGTTATCGTTCAGGGCAATCAATAAGCCTCCATGAATTTCTATACCCTATGATGCAAGGTTATGATTCGGTGATGATAGAAGCGGACGTTGAATTGGGTGGAACAGATCAGAAATTCAATATTCTTCGGGGTAGAGAACTGCAAAAAAATGCAGGGCAAGCCCCCCAAATCGGATTGATGCTTCCTATTTTAATTGGGACAGACGGAAAAGAGAAAATGAGTAAAAGTCTGGGGAACACAATAGGCATAAATGAATCTGCTCAATCTATGTATCATAAAATCTATAATCTTCCTGATGATTTAATAACAGACTATCTGACTCTCTTGACTAATATTCCTCTTGAAGAAATCAAGGAAAAGGCTTCTCAAGTAACGTCCGGACAATTAAACCCAAATCATTTAAAACAAGAACTGGCAACTGATATTGTTTCTCAATACCATGGGAAAGACAAGGCTAATGAGGCTTCCCAAGCCGAGCGTAAAATTCATATCGGTGCAGTCATACCTGATGATATCCCTGAATGTACCATTGCAAAAGGTGAGCACTGGGTACCTTCTCTGCTGGCAAGTGCAGGTCTGGTACAGTCTAATAGTGAAGGCCGCCGTCTTATTTTAAATGGTGGTGTCAGTTTTGATGAAGAAAAAATTTTGGATCCCAAAGCCAATGTAACCATATCCCAAAAACATATTCTTAAAGCGGGTAAACGAAAATTTGTCCGAATTTTGGCGACCCCTTAATCATTCAAAACACTGCTATCAAAGCGTTTGCGCGATATCAAATTCAAACGATTTACGCCATTGAAGTTGTTTTATAAGCAACGGCAATTGTTTTAAGGTATAACAAATCAAAAGTACTGTTGATTTGCCGTTTTTGGTTTGTACCGTTTTTTGTTCCATTTCAATAAGATGCAATTTCTGAAGTTCATTGATACATTGTTCATCCAACTCAGTAAATTCACATTGGTTCTGTTCCATATGAATCCGTACTTGCCTCACATCCACTTTCACCCGTTTATCGGATTTTGAACCACGGGTTCTTCCTGCTTCATAAATGATACGGGCAAACTTTTCTGTCCTTTTCGAAACCTGCTCCGCTAACGTTTTTTTATTCAGCCGGTGGGTACGCAAATGGCTATACAAGAGCATTAAAACATCCACGTCCAGGCAAACAAACAGCCTTTCCAAGCTAGTATCTGTTTCATCCTTAAAATTTCCAAGCTTAATAATTTTCAGGTAAGCAAGAATTTTCTCCGTGTCATCATAGTTGAGCCCGAATAGAGAGAAGGCTTCTTCTTTAATAATATTAACAGGAAGACTGAACGGTTCCCCCTTTTTTGCTTTTTGTGACGTAGCATAATGAAAAATGCTCCGTACCACCGGTGCAATACCATTACGAATAATATTCAGATAATTGTTACTGGTGGTTTCCCGTAATCGCCGCACAACAACCTGAATAAGTCCTTTCATATCAGCCGGAATACTTTCTAAAGTTGTTTGGAGGTATGATTGGTCAATAAAAGTTACAATAACATCTTCTATAGCCCTGGCCGTTGCTGAGCGAGGGGCGTTATCCAAAAGACTCATTTCCCCTAATACGGTCCCTGGGCCTAGTCTGGCAAGTTCAACCTGGCGAGTCCCTTCTTGCTTAAGAATTTGAATAGTGCCAGTTTTTACTATGTACATTTCTGAACCACTATCACCTTCATCAAAAAGGATATCACCTGATTTATAGAAACGTTCAAACCTGGTATTTGGCACCACTCCCGGTTTCTGAAGTCGTTTTTCAGCTTTCCGCTTTTCGATTCGAACCGTAATGATGTCAAGATTGTCTGGACTTGTATCCAACTCTTTAACAAAAGCTTTAAACAGAGTGTAATACCTAAGTTGAGAGTGCAGAACATCAGGTTCCCATTTTATCATTTCAACTTTGGTATCTTTATTATCTGTAACAGTTTCAAGCAATCCACAATGAATAAGCTCATGTAAGGCATCCATACTTACACTATTAACCTTTTTTGCAACTTCATGCAGTAATGAAGAAGCGGGTATCGTTATAGAACCGTCAGAACCCGTTGGCACATTTAAAGGTGATTTGAAAATGGCCTCAAGCACTTTCCGACTGTAATCACTGAGTGTAAGAACCGGAATGAGGTTTCCTTCGTCTTTTTGGGCCTGGTAATCCAGGAAGAGGCGTAAGTATTCAATATTTTGAATTCTGATAAATTTATTTTCTGCCTTTTGAATTACAGAAAGCAATTTCTTCTTTGAAAGAATATTTAAAATTTTTGTAACGCTTCTTTTCTGAAGTCTGGTTACAAAACAAATATCCAACACCGTATTATAATAATCAAGATCATAAGATTTCTGGGACGAGCTCGGACATTCTTCTTCAATACGCATAAGCAGAAGCCGGGCCACAGATTTTTCACGATTACGCATTATTGCAGTTCCAAGATATTTATTCTTGTTCCGCAATCTGGCAATAATAATCTTAACTACAGAAGAAAGCCACATAGGCATATCCTGTAACATATCATAGATAGCCGCTTCACTGGTGATTATAGTCTTGGTATCTTTTGTGGTAGTAACGGTAGCAGAACGGGGAAGGTTATCCAGCAGGGCCATTTCACCAATAATATCCCCTGCTTTTAGTCTGGCTAATTCTACTCGATCCTCTTTGGTGCCATGCGTTACAATAACTTCACCATCGGAAATCAGAAAAAGCTCATGTCCTATTTCCCCTTCTGAGAAAAGAACCTGCCCAGAAGAATATGTTTTTACTGTTTTAGGGCGTCTACCCGTTTTTAACTTTCCACTGACAGGCAGTGGTTTGTTAATATCATTTTTTTTACCGGTCATAACCCTCTGATAAGGTCAGAAAAGGCCCGTTAGGCTTTTTTATTATCTACTTTCCGCTCTTTTATACGGGTAGCCTTACCTTGCAGCTCTCTGAGATAAAAAATTCTTGCTCTGCGTACTTTTCCAGTCCGGGTTACTTTAATTTCTTTAATGAGAGGAGCATGAATAGGGAAAATTCTCTCTACAGGAATATGAGCAGATATTTTGCGAACAGTACACGTTTCAGTTAAACCACATCCGCGCCTTTGAAGGACAACACCGGTGAATATTTGAATTCGTTCTTTACTACCTTCTCTAACCCGAACACTAACGCTGATAGTATCGCCAGCTCTAAAATCCGGGATGTCAGTACGAATACTTTCTTTTTCTATTTTCTCTACTATTGAATGCATGATTGGATTTCCTCTCTTAGTTATTGTATTAATTAAAATCTTCTTGTGCTAATAATTTTGTTTCTTCTTTGGTAAGATTCAGCTTTTCAAAAAGCTCTGGCCTGTTTTGCTTTGTTCTAAGGAGGCCCGCCCGAACCTGCCATTTAAGAATATTCTTATGGTGACCACTAAGCAATACTTTTGGAACAGTTGCACCATCAAAAGTTTCTGGTCTCGTATAAACCGGCCACCCCAATTTATTTTCCGAGTAAAATGAGTCTGTTTTAGCAGAATCGGTATCGCCTAAAACGCCTGGAATCAAACGAATGATACTATCTACAAGACACATTGCAGGCAATTCTCCTCCTGTCATTACAAAATCACCAATACTAATTTCTTCATCTACATAATTTTGACGAATTCTTTCGTCAATACCTTTATAATGACCGCAAATGATAAGAATATTTCTCTTTTTAGCCAATTCTATTGCACGTTTTTGCGAAAAAACCTTACCCTGGGGAGTTAAAAAGACCGTATGTGGGTTTCCAGATTGTTTTACTGCATGAATTGCGGCTTTTAATGGCTCCGGTTTCAGTACCATACCCGCTTCCCCACCAAAAGGAGAGTCATCCACTGTACGGTGTTTATCTGATGTATAGTCTCTGAGATTATGACAATGCAATTGAACAAACCTGTTTAACTGGGCTCTGCCTGTGATGCTTTCATTTAGAGCAGAAAACATCCGGGGAAAAAGAGTTATAATATCAATCTGCATATAACCCCTCTAGAGAGGTAAAATCAACAATTATTTGACTTGTTTCAGTATCTATTTTCTTAACAAAATTATCAATCCAGGGTACCAGGTAGTTTTGTGTCTGAGTATTTGCTTTTAATTGCTCTGGAGTAATAACAATAAGATCGTGAGCTGGGCTTTCCTCAATTTTTGCAACTACACCCAATAATTTGCCCTTAGTATCAATAACGTCATATCCAATAATGTCGTCCATATAAACCATATTGTCTGGCAAGGGCTTTAATTCTGTTTTAGGAATAAAAAGCAATCCCCCACTGAATTGTTTTGCTGATTCAGGTGTTGAAACCCCGGAAAAAGTCATATACCAAAGGGATTGATGAAGTCTTGATGCAGATATTTTGAGTGCTTCTGAAACCGAGTTGTGATTTTTTTTATAGTATACCGTTTCAAGTGAGCTATGCATACTGAGATCATCTGTTTCAGGTTTTATTTTCATTTCACCAGTTAGCCCAAAGGGCTTCATAACCTTTGCAATCAATACTAAGGAATTGGAATCCTGGGTATCTGAATATTCTTGCATCTGATATTACCGTAACTAGTTTTAATATTTTATAACACATTAAAAGCCTTTTGGTATGTACCCAAAAGGCTTTAAAAATCAAAATTTGAGGAATAGAAAAAGAAAAAAAAGCAGATTAGGCGCTTTTTTATGCTTTTTCTGCTGTTTTGGTCTCTGCTTCTTTTGAAGCCGTTTCTTCAGCTTTTGCTTCTTCTGCAGGAGCCTCAGCTTTTTCCGCTTCTACCTGTTCCTCTTTAGCTTTAGCTTTTTCCCTGGCCTTTTTACTGAGCTTTTTATTTTTTTCTTTCCAGGGAATAACAGTTCCAGTAGCCTCTTCAAAAGATTTACCAGCTTTAACCTGTTCAAATTTTTCTAAAATACCCTGTCTACCAAATAAACCTCGAACCGTATCAGAAACCTGAGCGCCTTTTAGCATCCATTCTATGGCACTTGCTTCGTCAATTTTAAGAAGTGGTGGTTTTTGATTTGGGTCATAGTGCCCTATCTGTTGCAAAAACCGGCCTGTGGGTGAAAATCTCTGATCTGCTACTGCGATACGATAAGTAGCATAATGATTGCGACCGCGTCTTGCTAGTCGAATTTTTACTGCCAATTTATTCCTCCATAAATTTTGAAATTCGGACAAATCTTAGTAAAAAGGCAATAAAAAATCCATTAAAATTTGATTTTTTCAAAAAAAACATGAGGAAATCAAATAGAATTGGTATTAGCTCCCTGGCATTCCGCCTTGTTGTTGCATTTGTTTCATCATATTACGCATTTGCTTGCCCTTTTTAGAACCTACACTTACAAACTGCTTTATCATTTTACGCATTTGGTCAAATTGCTTTAACAATTGGTTAACTTGTTGGAGAGATGTCCCACTACCTTTAGCTATACGCTTACGCCGGTTACCATCTATTATTTTAGGTTGAGAACGTTCTTTATGGGTCATAGAACTCATAATTGCTTCCATATACACAAATTGTTTTTCATCTACTTTAAGTCCTTTCATTTTGGACATCCCAGGAATCATTCCAACCAAATCAGATATTGAGCCCATTTTCTTGATCTGCTTGAGCTGCATCATAAAATCATTCAGATCAAACTTATTTTGGAGAAGCTTCTTCTCCATTTTTTTTGCTTCTTTTTCATCAATGGCATCCTGAGCCCTTTCAACCAGAGATACCACATCACCCATCCCCAAAATACGTGAGGCCAGCCTGTCGGGATGAAGTACTTCGAGTGCATCAGGTTTTTCGCCTGTTCCCACATAAATAAGCGGTTTACCGGTAACAGAACGAATACTCAGAGCTGCACCGCCCCGGGTATCACCATCAAGCTTAGAGAGGACGACCCCGCTAATATCAAGACGTTGATTAAACTCATTAGACACATTTACCGCATCTTGACCAGTCATAGCATCTGCGACAAAAAACTTTTCTTTTGGCTTGATGGCTTCACAGATATCTTCAAGCTCAGTCATGAGTTTATCATCAAGCTGAAGACGGCCTGCAGTATCCACAATAACTATATCGTGATCATGTTCTTGTGCGTATTTAATTGCATTTTTAGCTATAGTTACCGGATCGCCCTGGCCTTCAGAATAGGTTGGGATTTGAAGTGATTTTCCTATAGTCTCAAGTTGGGATATCGCAGCAGGTCTATACACATCGCAGGCTACAAGAAGTGGATTCTTTTTAAATTTTGATCGCAATCGCAGAGCCAGTTTACCACAAAATGTCGTTTTACCAGATCCCTGTAATCCCATTACCAGCATAGGGAAAGGAGTTCCCCCCTGATAACTTGGTTCAGCCGATTCTTCTCCCAGTAAGTTTTGAAGCTCATCATGGGTAATTTTAACCATGAGCTGACCTGGAGAAATGGAATTTATGACTTTCTCACCAATAGCTCTTTCTTTAAGTTTTTTAACAAAATCTTTGGTGGTTTTATAATTAACGTCTGCAGAAAGAAGCGCTACACGGATTTCCCGCATGGATTCCGTGATATTTTCTTCAGTAATTTTACCCTGGCCTCTGATTTTTTTAAATGCAGCTTCCAGTTTGTCTGATAGTTGTTCTAACATCTTTTAACCTTTTTTTTGTTAGCAGGTAAAGTAAAAAAAATATCATAGATTATCAGACAGAAGTCTGAAACAATACACTATATTATCATGTTTTTCCGTGAAATTACTGTGTAATTAGTTAAATTTCCGGGCCGTTAGATTTTTTTAAGAACCTGAAAGGATAATTATGGCAAAAATATTTACAGAAAAAGATGGTAATTTAGCAGACCTTAAGGGCAAAACAGTAGCAATTATTGGCTACGGTTCCCAGGGTCATGCCCAGGCACAAAACTTAAAAGACAGTGGCATCAAGGTTATTGTAGCCGAAATGAAGGGTACTGATAATCATAAGCTTGCTGTAAAACATGGATTTAAGCCCATGAGTGCATCAGAAGCTGCACAACAAGCTGACATTATCCAGATATTACTTCCGGATGAAATCCAGGCAAAAGTTTACGAATCAGAGATTGCCCCCCATATGGGAAAAGGAAAAACACTTTGTTTTTCACATGGATTTAACATTCATTTCAAATACATTAAGCCCCCCAAAGATTCAGATGTTATCATGATTGCACCCAAAGGACCGGGGCATCTTGTACGCAGTGAATTTGTAAAAGGTGGCGGCGTTCCTTGTCTTGTTGTTGTACATCAAAATCCATCCCGAAAAGCTAAAAAGGTTGCCCTTGCTTACGCCAAGGCCGTCGGTGGTCTTCGCGCAGGAAGTTTTGAGACAACCTATAAAGAAGAAACAGAAACAGACCTTTTCGGCGAACAGGTTGTGCTTTGTGGTGGTTTGTCAGCTCTTATTAAAGCTGGTTTTGAGACATTAGTCGAAGCCGGGTATGATGAAACCATGGCCTATTTTGAATGTATGCACGAAGTAAAATTAATTGTTGACCTGTTTTATCAGGGCGGTCTTAGTTACATGCGTTATTCTGTTTCTAATACAGCAGAATATGGCGATCTTACCCGTGGCCCCAGGATTATTAACAAACAGACAAAACAGAGCATGAAAAAGATCCTTAAAGAGATCCAATCCGGAAAATTTGCCCGTGAATGGATGAAGGAAGTGCAAGGCGGCGCCAAAAATTTCAAAGCCATGGAAAAATCCGAAGCTAAACACCCCATCGAAAAAGTGGGCAAAAAGCTGCGTGCCAATATGAAATGGATTGACGCAAAATAAGCTATGTTCGCTACCAGCTACAAAAGAAGCGAACATCTTTTAGCGGCTGAAGATAGTCTGCTGCTGTTTATCGATATTCAGGAAAAGTTTCGTAAAATTATTACGGACATGAATACGGTTATTCACAACAGTTCTATTCTTCAGAAATCCGCTACAAAGCTTGGCATACCCATAATTATTTCCGAGCAATATCCCAATGGATTGGGTACAACGGTTACTGAAATCGAGGGCTTTGGAATGGATGATACTCCGATTTTGGAAAAATTGACCATGAGTGCCTTGGGTGAGCCTACTTTGTTTGAAAAAATTAAGCAACAAAAGAAAAGACAAATAATCATAACTGGTGTAGAAACCCACATCTGTGTAAATCAGACGGTCTTTGACCTGCTGGCAAATTTCGATGGATGGATATATGTGGTAGCTGATGCGGTTTCTTCCCGGCGTGAATATGATAAAACTATGGCATTAAATCGTATGCGGGAAGCCGGTGCCCATATTATTACCACAGAAATGGCTGTCTTTGAATGGCTCAAAGAGGCGGGCACGCCGACCTTTAAAGAAATACAAAAACTCATTATATAAAAGGAGAATACAGGTGTATAAAATAGCGGTAATGCCGGGTGACGGAACAGGCCCGGAAGTTGTAAATGAAGCAGTTAAAGTTTTACATGCAGTTGCAGCCAAACAAGGTTTTAAAGTAGAGACTCAAAATTTCGATTTTGGTGCGGAACGTTACCTGAAAACAGGTGAGTTACTCCCTGATGAAGGTCTTAAAGATTTGGAAGGTTTTGATTCTATTATTCTAGGTGCCATTGGCCATCCCAGTGTAAAACCAGGTATCCTTGAAGTTGGTATTTTACTCAAAGCCCGTTTTTATTTTGATCAATATATTAATCTTCGCCCGGTTAAACTGTATCCCAATGTCTGGACACCTTTAAAAGACAAGGGCCCAAAAGATATCGATTTTGTCATCATCCGTGAAAATACCGGCGGACTTTACACTGGCATGGGCGGCGCTTCTATGGTGGGAACCCAATATGAAATTGCGACCCAACAGATGACCTATTCACGTCCCATAGTGGAACGCTGTATGCGCTATGCTTTTGAGTATACTAAAAAAAGAAATAAAGACAATACCCTTACCCTTTCTCAAAAATGTAACGTACTTACCCATGTTGGTGATCTTTGGGTACGTACCCACGAAGAAGTAGGTGCAGAATATCCTGACATTAAACGCGATTACAATCATGTTGATGCCACCACCATGTGGATGGTTAAAAACCCGGAATGGTACGATGTAATCGTAACGTCCAATATGTTTGGTGATATCATTACTGATTTGGGTGCCATGATTCAGGGCGGTATGGGTATTGCAGCAGGTGGTAATATTAATCCTGAAGGCGTATCTATGTTTGAGCCTATTGGTGGTTCAGCTCCCAAATATGAAGGGCAAAATGTAATTAATCCTTTGGCTTCGATTTCTTCTATAGAAATGTTACTGAATACTCTTGGCGAAGAAGAGGGTGCCAAACTTATAGATAAAGCTATTTATCAGGTACTTGAAAGTGGTCAAATAAAATCAATGGCTGCCGGTCATATGGGTATGAGTACCAGTGAAGTTGGTGATTTAATTGCTGATATTATTACAAAGATGTAACAACAGGGTAAACAATTATGGATATGGATTGGACAAACCTGGGCTTTAATTATTTGCCCACCAAAGCATTTGTTCAGGCGGATTATGCTGATGGAGCATGGTCCGCCCCCACTCTCAATACAGAGCCTTACCTTTCCATGCACATTTCGGCGAACTGCTTTCACTACGGGCAAGCCTGTTTTGAAGGGCTTAAAGCTTTCCGGACCAAAGAAGGTAAAGCGGTAATTTTTCGTCCGGACATGGGCGCCAAACGAATGATTCTTTCGGGTGAACGTATTTGTATGCAGCCCCCGTCAGAAGAGCTTTTTATTGAAGCTTGCAAAATGGCCGTCAAAGAAAATATCGATTATCTCCCCCCTTATGGCACCGGAGCCAGTCTTTATATGCGTCCTTTCTTAATAGGTACTCAGCCCATTATTGGAGTAAATCCTTCAGATACCTACACATTCATTGTTTTTGTAACTCCAGTGGGTCCTTATTATAAAGAGGGTTTTTCACCCGTTAATGCTCTTGTGGTAGAAGGCTTTGACCGGGCCGCGGCCCAGGGAACTGGCCGTACCAAAGTTGCAGGCAATTATGCAGCAAGTCTTAAGCCGGGTATTCAAGCTAAAAAAAAGGGTTTCCCTATTGTTTTATACACCGACCCTGTAGAACATAAATATATTGATGAATTCGGTACTTCAAACTTTATTGGTATCACAGACGATGAATATCAGACACCTGATTCACCATCCATACTCCAAAGTATCACAAATAACAGTCTACAGACTCTTTCAAAAGAATACGGTTTAACACCGGTGAAAATGCCCATCCCATTAGATGAGGTAGACCGTTTTAAGGAAGTGGGTGCCTGCGGTACAGCAGCTGTTATCACACCTATCTACTCAATTACCAAAGGTGATAAGGTCTGGACTTTTGGTGATGAACATAAAGCTGGAAAGACCCTCACAAAATTATACGAACATCTTCAGGGTATTCAATATGGTGAGCGGGATGATAGTTATAACTGGCTTATAGAAGTATAACATGCCATCAACCGTAAAGATATTCGATACCACCCTCAGGGACGGAAACCAGGCCAAAGGAATAAGCCTTTCCCTTCAGGATAAATTACATTTAGCCCGACTGCTTGATGACTTTGGCATTGATTATATTGAGGGAGGCTGGCCAAATGCTACTAACCCCATTGATATTGCCTTTTTTGAAGAATGCCATAACATAAAATGGAAGCATGCCAAAATAAGTGCCTTTGGGAGTACCCGGCGGCCGGATACAACTGCCGCAAAAGATAAAGTTCTGTCGTTTCTTGTTAAAGCAAAATCACCGGTTATCACCATATTTGGAAAATCATGGGATATTCATGTTACCAAGGTTTTACGTACGTCCCTTAAAAAAAATCTTGAAATGATAGAAGATTCAGTCAGTTTTTTAAAAAAGCATACTGAAGAGGTTATATATGACGCAGAACATTTTTTTGATGGATATAAGGCAAATCCGGAATATGCCATTAAAACACTTGAGGCAGCTGCAAAAGGTGGCGCAGATTGTGTAGTTTTATGTGATACAAACGGCGGTATGGGCCTCCCCTGGGAAATTGAAGATATCACAAAAGAAATAGTGAATAAACTTTCCTGCCCAATTGGTATCCACGCCCATAATGATTCAGGTACAGCCATTGCCAATAGCCTTGCCGCAGTAAAGGGCGGAGCAGTCCATGCTCAGGGCACTATAAACGGTTATGGTGAACGCTGTGGCAATACAAGTTTATCGGTTCTCATCCCAAGCTTACAGCTTAAGATGGGTAAACAAGTTTCAACACCCACAAGATTGAAACTACTGCGTAAACTGAGTATTAATGTTAGTGAAATTGTAAACTCCGCAGAAGATATAAGGCAACCTTTTGTAGGTAGCGCAGCTTTCGCGCATAAAGGTGGAGCACATATCGATGGCGTGAGGAAAGTTTCCTATAGTTTTGAACATATCGACCCTACCCTGGTGGGTAATGCCCGTGATTTTATTGTCAGTAATCAAAGTGGAGCAGGGCTGGTATTAGAAAAGATCAAAAAAATCAAACCGGATGCAGACAAAAGAGATCCCAAGGTACAGGAAATCCTTGCTAACATCAAAGAACTCGAAAGCCAGGGATTTCATTTTGAAATTGGTGAAGGAAGTTTTCACCTCATGGTCCGTCGCACCCTGGGGATGGTAAAAGAAAAATTTAAGGTTTTAAGCTATCGTGTTATTGAAGAAAACCGTAAACATATAACTACCTATTCAGAGGCAACGGTTAAAATCAAAGTGAAAGACGAATTTATACATATGGCTGCTGAAGGAAGTGGACCGGTTGATGCTATGTCACAGGCCGCAAGGCTGGCCTTACAGCCATTTTTCCCATCTCTCAAACAAGTAAGACTTGTGGATTATAAAGTACGGGTACTCGATGATAATGGCGGTACAGGCTCCACAGTACGGGTATGGATTCGATTTCATGACCAAACAAAGGGCAAAGAAGCTACCTGGAACACTATTGGAGTCTCCGAGAATATTATTAAAGCGAGTTGGATGGCTTTAATGGATGGCTTTAACTACAAGCTGTTGATTCATAAATAACATTTTTTGGTAATCCACTTCTAAAATGGTTCTAATCGTATTCCAGAACAACAGATACCATGCAAAATGCACAAGATAAATGTATGAAGGCGTATGGTTAATTCCGTATCACCAAAACAAAGCGCCTCTGATAGCCTTCCAACAAATCAAGAGCCCAGGTCGAAGGAATTAAGGGAAAAGTATATTTTAAAAGTCACTTACTTTTATTTTCAGGGAAATAACTCATAATAAATTATCTTTCCCTTTAAACTCAACGCCTCTGCGCGATTACTCATACGGAGATAGTCTTTTGAAAATAATCAAGCTCAATAATCTGGATCACCCCGAAGTGAAACGTATGACTGACAGGCAGGGCACTCCTTCTGCTCAAGCCGGGACCATTGTTAAAAATATTTTAATCCAGGTTCGCAGCCGTGGCCATAAAGCTGTTGAAGCCTATGCAAAAAAATTTGATGGACTCAAAGGTCAATTAAAGCTCACCAAACAAGAACTCAATGCCCAGGCAGAGAAGTGCCCTAAACCACTTCGGACATCTTTTAATAAGGCAATCCTTAATGTCACCACTTTTCACAATGCACAAACCGAATCATCCTGGAAACAAAAAAATCCAGGAGGTGTAATTCTTGGGCAAACTATCAGGCCTCTTAACCGGGTTGGCGTGTATGTCCCCGGAGGTGCAGGTGTTTATCCCTCTACCGTTATCATGAATGTGGTACCGGCCTTAGTGGCCGGTGTTAAAGAAATAGTTGCAGTAACCCCGGTATCTGGTAAAATTGACCCTACTCTTGCTTATGTTTTAAAAAAATTAAACATCTCTGAAATTTACAAGATTGGAGGCGCCCAGGCCATTGCGATGCTTGCCTATGGTACAGAAAAAGTAAAACGAGTTGATAAAATAGTTGGTCCTGGTAACAATTTTGTGGCCTTAGCCAAAAAAGAAGTTTTTGGTATTGTTGACATTGATATGATCGCAGGACCTTCAGAAATTTTGGTTATGGCAGACGAATCTTCAGACCCGGACTGGGTAGCAGCTGACCTCTTATCCCAGGCCGAACACGGCTCTGGATATGAAGCTGCTGTGTGCATTACTACTTCAGAAAAAACAGCCCTTTTTATTAGCGAATGCGTTAAACTCCAGGTAGCAAATTCACCTCGGAAAGAAATTGTACAAAAATCATTACGCCGTTTTGGTCGCATATTCGTGGTTAAAGACTGGGAAAAAGGTATTGACCTTGCAAACAATCTTGCACCGGAACATCTTGAAATGATGATGACCGGCGCAGAAAAATTAGCTGATAAAATCCATTCTGCGGGAGCGGTTTTTGTAGGCCCTTACTCTGCAGAACCAGTCGGGGACTATTTTGCAGGTCCCAATCACGTATTGCCAACTAATGGATCTGCCCGTTTTTTCTCTCCGTTAGGAGTCTATGATTTTTATAAACGCAGCAGTTATATCCAGTATAGCCGTCAGGCCATGATTGAAAACGGAAAACATATCGCAGCTATGGCAGATTCAGAAGGTTTCTTTCATCATGCTGAATCCATACGTAAGCGATTATAGTTCAAACTGTTTTCTCGTATTATTTACCCTTTTCACGCCAAAAACGAAGTCAAACCGCGATTTAAGTTAATTCCAACTGTTTCCGAAAACACTTGGTTAGTTCAAAATCAATAGTATTTCCACACCTAAAGAATGCGATTTCTCACTAAATAAATCTTAAAAAGAACTAAAAACAGCATTTACTCACCTACAATTGCTAAAAAAACACAAAAAGTTTTCTCTCTTTATTTAGAAATAAGTTATAATAAGTTAAGGAACAGGAAAATGTCGGCCAACCCGCTACAGATGGGAAAATTATTTTAGAAAACAATATGATTAAGTTCAGAATATTGGTATTCGCTCTTTTTACTTGTGTATTTATACCTGAAAGTTTTTCTGAGGTTAAAATTCGGTATAACAATGCCTACGAAGATTCTCTCAGAGTCCTGATAATTTACAACAGTCAGGCCGATGGTGTTGATGCATGCCCCGACGGCACAAATAACACGGGGGAAAATTCAAAAAATTCTGTCCTTTATGCTCTTAATAGTATTCCTTATATTGAGATAAGGAAATCAAAAAGCACCACTTGGGAAGATGTAAAAACCATTTGGTCCCCCAACCTCCCTCATGTTATCATCCATGTAAACGCAGGCGACCAAGGCCAGAATGGGCCCTCTATTGCCTCCATCATAGATAGCGCCCTATCTCATGATCTTGGTATTGTTTTTGTGGGTGATGATGCCGCGTCTTTAGGTGAAAATGTTTTTGGCATTACAAATGTAGTAAACGGGCCGTCTCCTATGTCTGACGCCATGCAGTACCGGGATGCTAATGATGAATTATGGATTACACTTGATGGTAAATATGACGTCCTCCAGGAACCAGGAATTATCAAAAACACATTGGAGTACGTGCTTACCAAACCCCGCATCTATTTTAAACCCTTTGTAGAAAATGGGCGATGTCAGGCGGATCCTGCTGTTTTTCAGGTAAAAGAAGAATATCGGGAACACCTTACTTTTATGGGTCACCAGCAAGCCTATGATGCTTCCACAGCCAAAATCATTGGAAATGCAACAGAGTTACCAGTAATTATGGCCTACGGTGATAGCAGCAGAAGAGCTGTAAGCCTGGTTTTTCAGCCCCAGTATATTCAGGAGAAATTAGCAAAAGAGCAAATAATTTATGATGCTGTTATTTGGGCATCATACCCCCGATATAAAATAAAACTCCCTGCGCCTGTTATCAGTCTTGCCGACTCTTCTTTAGAGGGAACAC
This sequence comes from Fibrobacteria bacterium, assembly GCA_015232855.1. GTDB lineage: Bacteria > Fibrobacterota > Fibrobacteria > UBA11236 > JADFYW01 > JADFYW01. Next base: position 10,248 of record JADFYW010000040.1, on the reverse strand, counting down.
AAGAAATCACAATAAGTGCACAAATTCCAACGGCAGACATCTATTACAGCTTGAATGAAAGCCCGTTTATTAAATATAACGGGAATTTGAAAACCTTGACTGGATCAACAACAATACATGCCTACATACAAAAGGAAGGATACCTCTCTAGTGATACGGTCTCCGAATCTTATAGCAGAACATCCTCTTCCACCACCCTATCAGTTTCAGATTTGCAGTCACAATATTTTGGAAACAACATTACATTAACGAACATATACAACAAATTTATTTTTAGAATTGTCACACCACTTTCAACAAAAGACCACTCTATTAATATCCACACCACAATAAATGGCGACAAGGAGATGTTTTCGATTAACAATTATACCATGTCCAACGAAGCCTTAATTTTTTTGGACACTTTTGTGGTCACAGCTTCCAATAAAGCTCACCTCAACAATACTGTTATCGAAGCAGACATTTATGACACCGTTTCAATCAGCTACTCATCTTCCCGTACAAAAGAGTCTTTGCCCGTTTGTTCTTTCCCTTTTATCCCGGTATTTCAACAAGGAACGGTGTATTTGGCAACGAAAGATGGCAACTATAGAGAACAAATCACTGGTGAAGAAGATACTATTTATCTGGTTTTAGAAGATCAACCTTTTCATCCAGCAAAGCATCATCTTTATAAGCTAAATTTAGAGAATGATAAAGCTGACAATAATATAAGCCCTCCTGACAAAGAAAATTTTTCTTTTACTGAAATAAAACCTGGTAAATACATTTGCAGAATTCCTTTGGCTCCATCATCGCCGGTAACTCCAGGCAATGGGGTATTTGAATACCGTGATGGAGACATCTTTACCGCCACCTACACAGACCCGGTAGACGGTTTTAAGGTTACTAAAACATTTGGTACCCCTGAACCACAACAAATTCCGGGGATAATCAGCTTTACGAGCGAAGACTACCAAAGCCCTGTCAAAATAATGACGAATGGTGCCTATGATGCATCTATCGGCAAGATATACCTTCGCTATGAAGACGATTATGTCTCTGCCATTACTAAAAAATCTATCGAAATTACCGTTTCATCTGTTGATGCACTTGGTAGGCAAATAGTAGATAGAGAAACCGTAAGTATGAACTCTATTGGTAAGGTAGATGGAACTGGAATTTGGATTTTAGAAACTCCACTGGTACATACTAAAATCCCTGTACTAGGAGATAGTATTTTACAATTCTTTTTTGCAGGACAAATCACCGTAGAAGTTCCTTCCCATCGCTCAGGTTCAGGAATAAAACTATCAGGAGATTCAACAAAAGCTGTACTCAATATTTTTTACCCAAATACAACCGAGATTCATAGTGATACAACCGAACTTCAATTTGCCAGTATGCAGAATGAAATAATTACCGAATGGGATTATGCAAAAAATGCCTACATAAAGGTACAGGTAAAACTCCCTACACCCTCCTCGTCACAAATGATCATTATTCGCGATGCAATCCGGGTTTTATTAACCACGGATTTTTGTGATAGTCTTTCTCCAATTTTCAAACCAGTATCAGGAACACCCGATTTATATGAAGCAATGGTAAAACTAGCTTTTACCAATTCACCTGATATTACAAACAATGTGCTTGAAGGTAGAATTGCGGAACCAAATATAGAAAGTACAATGGAGATTAATGCGTCTTACGCCAATTCTAAAGCTGACCTGCATGTTAGTGGCGGACCAATAAAACATACACATCCTATTATCATTGTTGATCCAATTCCCCCAGACTCTGATACCGTAAAAGTTCCCAATACTCTTCCGGAGTTTATCAGCGTTCCTGTTAATTATTCGCTTTTTATCCAGGACTCTATACTTTCAGGTAATATATATGGAACTGACGCAATCATTCATCATGGGATCCATAAAAAATTACAATCCATAGACAAAATTCATATTGCATTAACGTATGAAAAAAAGGACCGCATTATTAAACTCTTTGTAAATGGCATACCTGTCGCCATAGCAAATGGCCCTGACCAACCGTTTCAAAACGATCTTAATACAATCATAGGAACAGACAGTAAACATGGTTTTAAGGGTCTCATAGACAATCTGAAGATATATAACAACGCTTTGAGCGCAGATTCCATAAAAGCAATCTATAATTCTCATTTTTCCGGAACGAATTATTACCCGGACATTATTCATTAAAAGGAATAACACCTATGAAAAATATATTCTTTAAAAAATGGCACATATTAGCACTGTTGCTATTTGGTATGTTCTTATTTAGCTGCCTTATTGAAAACCCATCTACTAAAACCGAAGATCTTGACATTGGTATTTCCGTAGGTGATTCAATCAATATTGACAGTGTTAGAGTTATTGTTTCTGTGGATGACGAAATCTTACTGGATACCGTCTATACGGATACAAATGTATCCACTTATCTCGTTATACCCATAACCGCAAAACGGGATGATGATATCACTGTTGAATACTCGGTCTACTCCAAAAACATTCTCATAGCTCAGGAAACAAAAGTACTTAAGGAAAAAAGTTTCAATGCAGATGGTAACTCTGATATAGCAGTGACATTTGACTCCCTTGCTCTTGCAAGCCTGCAGGAAATCATCAAGCCTGTTGACCCTGATGTTGATCCGGTTCTTATTAATAGCGGTTCCCTTCTTGCCTATTATCCTTTTAACGGAAACCTCAATGACATGAGCGGTAACGGACACCATGGCACATCTTCAGTGTTCGCCTATGCCCAGGGCATAGACAGCTTGTCACTCAAACTCGATGGCAGCACTCAGGTCTCATTAGGTGATATAGACCTGGATGGGGATTTTACCATAGAATTCTGGATACAACCCGAAACACTTGAGGGGAAACAAATAATTCTTCAAAAATAACCTTTTTCAACAAACAACATGAATTATAAACAACTTCATATTCTGATATTAGTATTACTGATTTCAATCCACCAGTTGGCAACAGGTAATCCTTTCCAAATTGAGATTGATGTTAATATTTATGATCATTACACATCCACTGAAGATACCGGATACCATGAATTTCCTCCCAATTCCAATGATTTCCAAACTTTAGCAGTCTATCCAGGAATGGTACAAAATACTCTGGGGTCGGATGGACTCCCCTTATTCAAAAAAAACCTCTGCTTTAATACAAACCTGAACAAATGGTTTAAAGCGGACTCAACAAACTCAGATCCTACAAAAAGAGTTTATAAGATTCGAAAAAAACTGACGATCACAGACGTTGGAAACGATATATATGAAATTGACAAAGATGGCTATCCAAACAACAATTACCCCTCATCGGCTAACGGATGGGACTATTCTGATTACAACGATGATTCTGCTTTTTTCCCCATTGACAATGAAGGCCTGGTAGCTGCAGGTATCGAAACACCTCTGAGCGGCTGGGCTGTTCCCGGAAAATCACCCGTTAAACACAATTATGGTTTTACTATGCATTTAAAACATAATTTCACCTATGTTGAAGCTGAAGCAGTTAACCAGAACTTAATCTTTTACGGCGATGATGATCTTTGGGTATTTATTGACGGAAAATTGGTGTTTGATGTGGGCGGTATCCACACGGCGGCCGGTGGCTCATTTAATTTAGAATCTGTTGGCAAAAGCCTTGGATTAAAGAATTTTAACGACTACACTATGGATATTTTTTATGCCGAAAGACGTCCCTTCACATCATCTTTTAAATTCACAGGTCTATTACCTCTTATCTATATAAGTTCTCCACATATCCGAGGGCTTTACGCACAACCACCAGGAAATAGTTTTTCTTTTCTAGAGAATGTAACACTCTCCTGTGAAGTTCCAGATGCTCAAATTTTTTACCGAATTGGAATTTCAGGTCCCTTTCTGCTCTATGAACATGGGAAACATATCACCTTAACCGAAACATCTATTCTCCATTATTTTGCTGTTAAAGAAGGATATATAGGTAGTGATACTATTCAGGAGACGTACACAAAAGTACAATATGCATCCCAAATTGAACTGACAAAACTTACAGGCGAGCCGCTTGGAGGAGACAGTAAGTTTACCAAAAATGACAACAGTTTCGTTTTATCATTACATACCACAGCTTTTATTGATTCTGTCCTGCTTATTGTCACAACCAGTAATTCACATGACAAGGAATACATTCTATGTACAAACCCTGCTTTCACCGGGCAATCTATAATCTTCAAAGACACTATAAATGTTTCTATTAGTACCCCTTTCCCTAACAACCAGGTTATTGAAACTGAAAAAGTAGATACTATCACAGTTGAATGGGTCAACCCAACTCAAACAGAGGGCCACCCTATATCTTCTTTTCAAGTTGCATCACCACCAAGAGAAGTGGTTATGTATTTTACAGATCATGCCTGGAACCGGATAGATTCTTTAACCGGATTTGAAGATCAATTTAATGTGGTCGTGGAATACCCGGTTTTGGACCCTGATCATTACCGATTGTTACAAGTGTCCTTTTTAGGTTCCGGGATGGCTGACTCTTATTATTCAGATCAGGTATCAGGACGTTTTAAATTGATTAAACCCGGAATCTTTGCCTACTCGGTTCCTGTTACGCTTTCGCCTTTTTGCATTAAACTCAATAACATCCTTGAACTTGAACCTTCATCGAATGTCACGGTTATTTTCTATGATCCAGTGGATAGTATACAGCATACCAACACAATCAGGTTAAATACTCCGAATTATATTTCCAGCCTCACTGACAATATATCCGGTACCCGGCCTACACGCTCCACTACAATGTTAAAGGTTTGTATTGCAACTAAATATATCCAGGATAGTGTGCTCTTTGCCACCCTAACAAGCAATTCAGACCAACTCTCAAATGTTAAGCTTTATCCCGTCGAAAACAATGCCACCGGGTATTGCAGTGTTTTTGAGACCCGTGAACAGGTTTTAATAAGCCCAACCGACAGTATTCTCGATTGTTTTTTTGCAGATGACATAATAAACATTGAATATCTTGATGCGGTTCATATGTCAAAAACCAGGATTAGTTTTACTTTCAAAGATACCACCCGGACTACCATCCAATTCAGAACACCGGGGGACCAGCAGCTGGATGGCGTGTATAGCCTTCTTTCGGGCAACCAGCTGAAACTTGTCTATACTGGAATAAGCCCCAGCATTTATCAAAAAGACACCCTGTTAATAAAATTAAAAGCAGACTCAAGAGATACCCTTGATATTTGGGTTATTGAAACTGACATTGCCAGTGGTCGTTTTGAGGGAAACTTTACTGTCAATTTTACAAATGAACCTGATTTGAACAATACCATATTAGAAGGCCGGGGCACCCCCGAAGGAAGCAGGATGTATATTACCGCCCGTAAAGGCGATGTTTTCACCGTCCAACAGGTTACTGGTCCAGGTATACCAACTCCAGTAGATACTGTCCTTTCACCTCCGGACGCTTTTCTCTTTCTGCAGGATTCAATTTTGACAGTATCAATGACCGACTCTGAAAAACTTGCACATACAGTGAAAGGTAAACTTCCATTTGCAGGTCAACCCTGTCATGTTGCAATATCGTACAACAAGTCGGCTAATATATTGCGACTGTTTATTAATGGAGAGCCCATGGACATCGCTTTTGGCCCGGATCCCCCAACAGTTCATAATATACAGACTATCCTGGGCAGTTTGAATGGAGACGGATTCAAAGGCTTGCTTGATAATTTTAAAATTCATAATAAAACCCTTGGCCCGGATTCTCTTCGTGTCCATTATCAACAGGGTCAGTTATTCAACCGGTAATTATAATCAATTGATAATTTGAAAGGTACTATGCATTTTCATACTCGCATTATTTTCTATTTATTTTTTTTCTTTCTTTTACAATCTGTAGTTTTAGCGGCAGACGAACCTGAATTTATCGAGTTTGATGTTACCATCTACGACCATTATACCAGTAAGAGTACCAATACAAGTTATAGTGAATTCGGTATAGCTGAAACGTTGCTGCCTTATAAGGGTAATGAGATGGGACTGCAAACCGGTATGGTACAGAACACCCTGGACACAAATGGTTTGCCCATATTAAGAGAGGATAAGTTTTTTAACAAACAGCTGGAGCAATGGTTTAGAGCTGATTCATCAGCTCCTGACTCTAAACATCGGGTATACAAGATCCAGAAAACGTTGAAGTTTAAGCACGTTGGTCACCAGTTATATCAATTCAGCTTTGGCATCAATGACAGTTCTTCAGATTATGTTAATCCATTTACACCTATCGATAATGATGGTTTGGTAGCGGCCCAACTTGAGCCATCATATTACATGAATACCGATCCCGGGATAATGTGGCATAATTTCGGGTTTACCATGCATTTTCATAAAATATTTACGTATCGGGAAGACTCTGCAGCCAACCAAAATTTGGAGTTTGCTTCTGATGATGACATGTGGGTATTTATTGACGGTCAACTGGTACTGGATATGGGCGGCGTGAACCACCTGTCCCGTCAAAGTATCAACCTGAAAGATTTCGGTGAAAAACTTGCACTACAGAATTTTAAGGACTATTCCATGGATGTGTTCAAAGCTGAAAGGCAGCCCTACAATTCTGCATGTATTATTACCACACCCGTTGCCTGTTTTTGTGGCCCGATTAAACTACCCGCACCAATCCCAAGCCCTTCAGGTCAAACCATTTATAATAATGTAAAAGTTACCTTGTCGAATCAGGTTCCTGATGCAGATATCTTTTATCGCCTTGGCACCATCGGTTCTTTTACCCCATACCACACTCCTGTTGAAATTTCCAATACTACAACACTTTATGCCTATGCCTCCAAACAAAATTGGAATACTAGTGACACTATAAGTGAAGTATATGAAAAAGCTTACATACCTTCCCGATTAGAGTTTTATAAACTCAACGAGGAATCATTAAATGGAAACCTGATAATATCCGGGGCGGACAGTAGTTTTATTATCGCATTTACCACCCCAGACAAAAATCTCGATTCAATAGCCTTGGTTCTCGCAACTGAGTTTTCCAATGATTCTGAATACATTGTAATATCAAATCCCATCGAGGATACCAACACCAAAGTGTTTAGGGATACTCTGTCCATTACCTTTATTGACCCGGGGTTATATAACGGGAGAATAGAAGCAAAATCCAGGGACGTCCTCGAAATCAAATTTATGAATCCTGAAAACTTAACTACAGTAAACAATCTTAATGTATCCATCATTCAGGTACTAAACCCTGATACCATGTATTTTTCTGATCGTTCCGGCCATCAGATCACGAGCCTGAATGGAACAGAAGACTCCCTTTCTATAAGGTTTCGCCCTGGTGCAGGCTCTGTTAATGGAACAAATTATGGTGTTACCATAACGGCGGGCACGGGCAATAGTAATGACAAAGTGGATATGGAGCTACTTTCCTTTCAAGACATGGGAAATGGCCTTTGGGGCCTTGATGTTCCTATTCGTTTTTTGGAAGATACTGGTGCTCTGGTAACGAACAACATAATTGAAATTAAAAAAGGATTTACCATAAGTGCAATTTCAAATGGTTCCCCAAATGGGCCTACAACAATCAAACTCAAGTATGAAGGCAGATTCTCCAATATCATATATGTAGAACCAAGAACCAACTGCAACCCCCTTGTAGAAGGAAATGGCACGGAACTCGACCCTTTTTGTAATTACCCGGAAGCCTTTGAACAGGTTAAATACAAAAAAGCTAGTCAGGTTATTGTAGTACGGTGGCCTGAATCAAATCAGGATACCGTGACCAACCCTTTTTATGATTATATGTCATTATACCCGCTTACTTTTGTCAGTGAAGTGTATCTGGCTGGATTACCATCAGATAAAAAGAAACAGCGACCCGTTATTAAAAGTCCGGTTATTAAATATCCCGATATAACCATCAAAGGCTTTGTAATTTTGGGTGATGGAATAGCTCCTTCACTGGAGCTTAGAGCAGATAACACAGTAATTGATGGTAATTTTATACTTTCATCCTCAAAAACCGACCTGATCAGGGTTACCAGCACCTCCCCTGCTGATACGATTATCATCCGCAACAATTTATTTTTTGGCGGTTCATCTTCCATTAACATTTCTTCGCCTGGAGATATACAAATACTAAACAATAGTTTTATTGACCCTGCCTCCACGACCATCGGTATTAATATTACCGGCTCAACCACATCTGGTATATCCAGTTCTTTAGCCATAGCGAACAATTATTTTTCAGGTTTGGGAAAAGTGTTCCAAACTCCGTTCAAGTGGAATGCAGTAGGAGCCGGGTACATCCAATTACTGAGAAATGCCTTTGCAGAAAACGTTCCCAATTATTTCGGACTCACACCAGATATGCCTGTTCTCGAACTGGCCAGGCCGATTAATGAGTCTTTTAATCCATGGGCAGGTAATCTGTTCCAGGATGCAAGTGTTCATCATGCGGAAGTTATCCGTTGTTCAGGTAATGGGTGTTCATCCCTATTTGCTGCCAGTACAACAAAGCTGCCCTATGTTTCCACAGATATTTTTGGCAACCCTCGCATCGGCAAACCCGAAGTCGGTGCCTTTGAATCCCAGAACAACGAATATTCGTTTCTTAGCTATACCGCTAAAGATTATTCCAAAATAAATGGCTATCCACAAAACCGGGCAGATACCATCCCCTATTCATTCAGTTCCCTTAATTATGAATCTGATGAAACCCCCAATATCTTTGTCTGGTGGGTAGAAGGAAAACCTGATGTCTGCCCGGATATTGATTCTGCAATGGGTATGCATGTTTATTCTGTTAAGGAACTCGACTCAGGTGATGATAATGGAATCAGCGTTTATGATGGTTTAAGCCTGACAGACACTATCGGGGGAAGAGACTATACTATCTGTTTTGGTTTTGGTGCCACTCGTCCACTCTTACAATCAAAAAGAAATTTAAATTATATAATAACGCCACCCATTATCACACAATGTGAAGGGGATCCAATTCCCTACAAATTTCAGATAAGCCAGGAAGATTCAACTCTGGTTGTATATCCATCAACACCTTCATGCACTGAGGTTCTAAACAAGGGACTACCTTTGATAAAGGCACCTCTTAATGAGACTGACAAAAACTACCATGTGAGCGTTAGTTATAGTAAATCTGAAAAGCTTTTGAAGCTATATGTCAATGGAGTGTTGATTGACTCTCTTGTTCATTCAGAAGAACTATTCAGTGGATGGCCTGAGTTATTCCTGGGTGGTGGCCATAAAGGACTGGGTGGTAGCAATTATAAAGGCCTGATAGATAATTTACGAATTTATAACCGGGCTTTACCTGCTGATACCTTGCAGATTCTTTATGACAGGTATAAGCAAACGATTCCTGCCAAATAAAGTGGAATATCATTTACGTTTCAACAAAATTGGTCAGACCAGGAGATTCCTAGAGATTTCTGGAAAGTAACAAAAATTGACTTGTTATTTTGCCTTATTTATGATATACTCTAACTGACTAGACAGACTAGGTTTAATTATGAAAAACATCTGGCAATTACAGGAAGCAAAAAGCAAATTCAGCGAGCTGGTAAAGAAAGCGGTTTCATCCGGGCCCCAGGTGGTTACCAAACGAGGGGTTAATACCATAGTTATCCTATCAGTAGAAGACTATAAAAAGCTCAACAAGCCCAAAAACAGCCTGGTTAAATTTTTTGAACAGTCCCCCAGAGTAAATCTTGATATAACCCGTTCAAAAGAAAAAGGTCGGGATATTTCTTTATGAATTTTCTGCTTGATACCTGCGTTATATCCGAACTCATCAAACCCTCTCCCCACAAAAACGTGGTACAGTGGATATCCGGCATTGACGAAGAACACCTGTTTTTAAGTGTATTAACTATTGGTGAACTAAAAAAAGGCATTTCGAAATTAAAACCTTCCCAAATAAAGAGACAACTGACAACCTGGCTAACAGAACTTACAACAAGATTCAACACCCGGATTATTCCTGTTGATTTATCAGTTAGCGTTCACTGGGGCGCTACTCTGAGTAAACTGGAGTCACTTGGAAAGAGCATGCCTGTAATAGACGGATTGCTTGCCTGTACAGCTTTGTCGAAGGGTTTCATCATGGTAACCCGAAATGGTCAAGATATGCAGTCAAGTGGTGTAGAAATACTCAATCCCTGGCAAGCATAACAGAAGAAAAAAATGGTTCTGCACCCGGGTTA
>JADFYW010000003.1 GCA_015232855.1 Fibrobacteria bacterium | reverse complement strand
ATTCGCACGAGTTATTGACTACAATATACTCAAAGTCTTGATTTTTGCAGCAGGAAATGGAAAGTTTTGGTTAAGACATAAACCCAAATACCTAAAACTTCGCCTTTTTTTTAATATTTAACCAACAACTAAACCCCAAAACCATTCGGAATGGTAAAAAAACAAAATGTGAGGATAATTCTGAACGTTTAGTATTTATTGAACGTTCAGAATATACTACATTCACTAAAAATAGTTCCATTCTTATTTGTGGAGGCCTTTTATGGCAGAGGATCGTTATAGCCCCGAAGAGCAACAATATATTGAAGAAATCGGTCTGTATTTTGAAAAACTTGGGTTACCCCGAATGCCGGGTAGGATTTTGGGAAGACTTTTAATTTGTGACCCCCCTCATCAATCCTTACAGGAGCTTGCAGATGCGCTCCAGGCAAGCAAAGGTTCAATAAGTACATCCACTCGTATGCTTATTCAAGCTGGTTTTGTGGAACGGATGAGCTTCCCCAAAGACAGAAATGATTACTATCAGTTGAAGTCAAATATCTGGTCCCATCATTTCAAACGTCAGATGGAAAGTATTGTCGACTTTAAAATACTCATACAAAAAGGTATGACCATGCTGGAACACGAACCCCTCGCCAAACAAAACAGGCTTAAAGAAATGCTGGAGTTTTATGAATGGCTTGAAGAAACCATGCCATCTTTCATGACTCTCTGGGAACAACACAAAAACAAGAAAAAAAACTAACCTATTCTTTGTACAACTTTGAAAATCTGAAAGTCATACCATCGCTATTCTAAAATGAAACTGTTTTTGTCAAAATTTTTCACCTACAACATCAAATGGCTGTGTTTGATAAGTATTATGGCATCTGGTGTTTTTACCCAGGAGAAAACAATAACCTGGCAAGGTACGCTCCAGGACATCACGTTTCCAGAGGACGTCCCCATAAAACTGGAAGTATTAGAAACCGGCGACTCCCTGAATATTATAATGCACAAACCTTTTGAAATAGCACTCCCCGTCGATACCATCTGGAACATATGCTTTAGTGCGGAAGAGCGGGAACGTTGTTATGAACTCATATATCTGGGAACAGACTCAGTTTTTGCAGCAACCATAAACGGAAACGATTACCAGATATATGAAATCAGCAGCCCCGCAAAAAATGAGACCCAAGATTCTACCGTTGTGGAAATAGACAGTAGCCTGATTGGAGAGCAATTGGGTGAATCCAGTTATAGCGAAGACGAAAACATCCAGCTAAAAAAAGTGGTCCTTCGCATCAGGCGGACCCCTAAACGTGCTCTCGGAAAGTCAACGGTATCCGCCAAAATGATTAAACGCATGCCAGGTCTTGCCGAAGCTGATGTTATCCGCTCTATCCAGGGGCTCCCGGGAGTAGTTTCCAGCTCTGATTTTTCCACAAAAATCTATGTACGGGGCGGCGGGGCAGACCAGAACCTGTTTTTACTGGATAATGGCGTGGTCTATTCCCCGGTTCATTTTTTCGGTCTTTTTTCCACCTTCCTTGTAGAGGGCCTCGATGGTGTTGACTTTTATAAAGGAGGTTTCGTTCCGGAATACGGAAACCGCTTGTCATCTGTAGTGGATATTAAATCAAGAAAAGGCGGGAAAGACGAAAAGAACAGCTGGTTTAAAAACTCAGGACTTAAAATTTCCACCTTTGCCTCACAAGCTCACACCGAAGGTCATCAGGGCAAGTTCCGCTGGTTATTGGCGGGCAGAGCTACTTACATCGAGCAAATATTAAAATTCCTGCGTTGGGCAGATGTTTCCGATCTTATAATTGACTATAAATTTTATGATCTCCAGGGACATTTCAACTATGATATAAATGAAAACCACAAATTAAGTTTTACCTTCTATAATGGTCAGGATGACCTTAATTTCTCACCTTTGTCGGTGGTATGGGGAAACCAGGTATACCCTTTTAACTACTACCATAAATTAAGTCCTGATCTTGAAGGTAAGGCAACAGTAGCCTATTCCACTTTTAACCAGACTTTTGGTATCAGCGATATTATTGAAATGATAAATGATATAAAAACATATAATTACAAACATATTTTTCATTATACAGGCATTGATGATCATAAACTCTCTGCTGGTTTTGATGTTAAACGAATTAACAGCGGATTTACCCAAGACCTTAAATTTGTAAATATAAAGCAGACCGATGATACTGAACTCTGGTTATGGAGTCTCTTTGTTCAGGATAAATTTCAATGGAAAAATTATGAATTTAGTTACGGTAGCCGTTTAACCTACAGCAATCTGCTTAGGTCTTTATCTCCTGAGCCACGACTTTCAGTACAATACCAACTTCCAACAGACCAATATATTGACGCACATGTCGGTTATTACAAACAATACATTAACAGTATTCTTTGGTCTGATTTTGAAACTGTTAATGAGTTTTATTACCCCTCCGGGAAGTATAAATATAATGAAGTCCCTCCTTCTGCTTCTGTACTCGCTTCTTTAGGCTACCGAAAAGAAAAACTTTTTGAGGATTATAATTTTTCTCTGGAAGGATATTATAAAACCTTCTATGATCTCCTTGTTTTTGCCCCCTACGAAGTGTCAGATTCAATACAGGAAGACCCGGACAGTAGGCTGGGTGATTATTTTAAAACCGGAGAAGGATATAGTTTAGGTGGCGAAATATCACTAAGGAAAGAATCAGGTTACCTGTTTGGCGGCATCAGCTATTCAACGGGGTATTCGGTAATTAAAGAAAAAAATGATCCCTTAGCATACTTTCCCAAATGGCACCAGCCCCATAGTTTTAAATTAGACGGAGCCCTTAACATTCTGGGAGAAGAAGGGTTCTGGAAACCAAGCAAAAAAGGACGTTATTTTCGCTGTTCCAGCCAGCTAAAATACGCATCCGGGCTCCCCTATACTGAATATATTGGCTATATGCGCTCTCACCTCCTGGATGATAACGAAACCGGGGCTGGTGGTCCTTCAACATTCGGCGATGGAACCATGCTACCCAGAGGTAATCGTAATGCTGCTTTTGTCCCTTCCTATTTACGATGGGACGTGAAGATTGTAGACTGGGGCAAAGAAAATAAATGGAATTTTTCCTGGACTATTTTAAACCTTACCAATCACAAAAATATATTCCTGTATTTTTATGAAACAGACGAAAATCCTCCTTTACGCACAGAAGTAACTCAGTTTCCGTTCTTTCCCTTGTTGTTTAATTATGAGTATTATTTTTAAAGATTTCAGACTATGAAACACAATCACAAATACAAATCCCTGACCAGATACCTTCTAGGCATATGCATGGTATGTTGTACCTGCGGCTGTCTGATTCAAGGCCCTTGGGATTATACTCCAGATAACCCGCCAGAGCACCGTGGACTCTGGGTTTCAGGATATGTAATTGCTGGCAAACCGATAACAAATATTTGTGTAGAAAAAATATTACCCCTTGATGAAGAATATACGGATGCGTTTTCTTTTTATAAAAGTGCGGAAGTCACCATTTCAGGAAAAATCAGCGGCAACCAGCGAAACATCACCCTTACACAACATCCTGAAGAACGAAACTGTTTTGTGGGCGCTAATGATGAACTTCCCGAAAAGGGTGAATCTTATGAACTTGTTGGAAGTATCACCTGGGATAGTGCCGGACAAACAATCACCACCCGTTTTAGTTCCACGGCCCAAATTCCCCAGAACTTTCAAGTACGAAAAACTGCCCGTGCTCCTGTACAGGCCCATACCGGAATGATTGATACCGCAGGAAACTTTGATGCTGTAGAGACTGGCATATCCGGGAAATCCATTGAGCAACTTTTAGCAAATCTATCAGAAGAAGGGCAGAAAATTTTTGAAGAAACATACCAGGATACCATTTTACAGCTCATTTCTTCTGGCGATTCGGTCGGTCTCAATACGGTATCAGCACTTGCTTTTACAGAACTAGCCCCCTATATACAAAACCCTTTACTTGAGTATGATAATGGTGATTCGCTATTTTTCCTTACCGGCGATTTATATTTCCTTTCCCATTATTTTTCTTCTGAGCGCAGCGACGATGTAGGCGGCGCTTTTATCAGCCATAATTATTCTGAAGTTACCGGCAGCTTTGACAACGGCCTGGGACCATTCCTGGGCATTTTCGAACCCGACACCGCAGATTACCGCATCGAGGGCACCAAGCGTCGTATGTTCATGTATCCGAACCTTGAAAACGATGAATGGAGCCTACTGGACTCCATGGCTGTTTTTAACGCGTTTTTGTATCAGGGTAAAAACCGTTTGTTTTTTTATGGGTTTGAGCAAGCTTATGTTGATTATATGGAAACCGTTGTTGACGGCAATGGTGACCCCAAAATAAAACCTATGTTTAATGTGACGGGTGCCTCAGGAGTCTTTAGTGGAGCCGTTGTTGATTCTTTCGATGTATTTATCAAAGGAGACACTAAAACAGCAGTTTATACTCGCCTCGCTTCGATGGTGGCCAATTGCAAAGAAGAAAATGGTGGACACATGCAGTCCCGCACTCCCTGGCACGAAGACAAAGAATGTCGGGACTATTACCCCATCTACTGCGACAGCATTGGCTGGAACGATAAAAACTGCGCAAAAGATTTAATAGGGGAAATGTTAGTCTCTGGGCTTGATATGGAATCTTTCCTCGACTCTATGTATCTGGCCGATTCTGTAGCCCTGCTTGATTCTCTTATCCGAAAAGACTCTCTTGAAAAAGCCAATTCCCGTGCCTGGCTGGAACAACTCTCAGAAGAAGACTCAACAAAGTCAGCCCATACCTTATATGAAGCTTATGCATATCTGGCAAATGGAGACGATGCCAGTAAAGACGATATCCGGAAAGTAGTAGATTCACTTATTGAACATAATGCAGAAGACTCAGTACTTATAGAGAAATCTTTAGTGCTGATTGAAGAAAAAGATACTCTGAGTATAGAAGATAAATTTGATTCAGCAGGTGTACACAGCCCCAAACAATTCGGGTTGGAATTATTTGAAAAAGTGCAAAAAGAAGGAGAAGCCAGGTACTGCATCTGGAACAACTACCCTGATTCTATTGCTGCATGCAGCCTGATTAAAGAAAAAGTCAATACGCCTGAAGAAAATATCGAATATAAAAGTCTGTTATGGGGATTCTGTCTGGATAGAAAATGGGAACCAACCCAGTGCAGGCCAGGCCTCGTGAGTTACTGTACCGACCGGCCACGGTTGTCGGAAATTTTATGTAGCCATGCCGATGAGTATTGTAATGAAAACACCAATGAACCACTATGTAAGTAAATGATACTTGTAAACAAAAGAGGAACCAGCACGATGAAAGCAAAACGAAAAAAAACAGTAAACCTGCTTTATTTGTTTTTAGTCACGATAATTCTGTTAGGACATCTTGTTGCTGCAGAGAAACAAGACCTTTCAAAAGAAATCCGAAAACTGGAACAGGAAATTTCCAAAGTTAAAAAAGACAATAAGAAACTTGACCGGGATATCTCTCGCACTGATTCTCTCAAAGCAGAAGAGGCCGCCAGTTTTAAAATCATGGAAAATAATTTTTCTTTGGATCTCAAGCGTCGGCAAAAAGAAATTGCTGACCTCAAAGAAAAAATGGAAGGTCTGAAACAGAAAATCAGACAGGAAAAGCAAAAACAATCCCGTTATAAAAATTCAATCGGCGAGGTTATTGCCAAAGAAAAAGCTATTCTGGAAGTGCTGATAGAACAATGTGACATTTTAGAAGACGAAATCTCAAAATCAATCCCCTGGGAAAAACAGCAACGAATTGAACGAGTCAATGTACTCAGACGGGACCTCAAAAGCGCCTCTGCGTCTCATGAAGAGGGGCTAAACAGGTTAAACACCCTCTATGCTGAAGAGATTAAAGCCGGTGATGAAGTCGCCCTTCTCCAGAAATCAGTAACCCGTAACAACGGTGAAATCATCAATGCAAGCGTGTTGAGAATAGGTAACCAATGGCTGGTATATGCTGACGAGGAAAGCAAATATTATGGGGTATTGCAGCGCAATAAAGCAGACGAAAACATCAATTATTCCTGGCGCGAAGATCTGTCTTTTACCGAACGTGAGGCTATCCGCAATGCCCTTGATGTAAAAATGGCGAAAAAGCCACCTACACTAGTAACTCTGCCTTTAACTCTGAGTTTGCAGACATCCACCACCGCCTCTACGCCCGATGACAAGAAAGGAGGTGCCAAATGAATACCGGCATCCAGAAAAATCACAACTGTTTTAGTCCTCTCCTTTTTTTCTGTATCATTACTCTCCTCGCCGGTCTTTCCTGGTCAGCAGAAAAAGAAGTTCAGGCAAAATATGCCAAACTGCAACAAGAGCTGGAATCTCTACAGGCTCTCCAGTCCGCCAAACAAGACGCACTGGAAAAAGCCGAAGCTGAACGCTGGGACCAGCGCTACAAACAAACCGCAAGTGCCCGCCAACATGAAGACCGCTCCCGTTCCATCGAAAACGGCTATACCCGGCTCGCTTCCGAAATGGGAAGAATGCAGGATGAACTTGTACGGGAAGAAAATGATACCCGTACCACAAAAACTGAATGGGAAGATACTGAACTCAGAGCAGAAACTTTTAAAAATCTACTTTCAGGTGTTATAGACCGGGAAAGCGGTAAAGTTTCTTCAGACATTCCAGTAGGGATTGCAGAACGTACATTAGCACTCTCTTCTCTCTCAACCGGTATCTCTGAAAAAGGCTCCCATATCCGGGATATCCTCAACGGATATTTTAACTATCGCCTTGAGCGTCTACAACTAACCAGAGAACAAGAGCTCTCCTCACGAATGAGTTTTCTGGGAGAAAAAGAAACCGATGTCTGGCGCCTGCGTTTGGGGACAGTCGCTGTGCTGGAAAAAGACCGGAGTTCTTCTCAAAACACCCAGATTCTTCTGCGGACCGGCAGGTTGCAGGGCAAGGTATTTACCTGGCGCACCCAGTTGGCCGAAAATTACAACCAGAAAATAGCTACCACTATTCAATCAGCAGTTGATGGCAATACCACAACCAACATAACTCTTGATATACTTCAGAACAAAAGCGTGGGTTCCGGTTTTATTTCTTCAGGCCCGGTTTCAATGAAACAACGAGTAATTGCCTGGTTTAAAAAAGGCGGGCTGGTAATGTACCCTTTGATGCTGGCAGCCCTGTTCGGGCTGTTCTTTTCTCTGGAACGTTTGTTTATTCTACTCCGGAAAGCAAGAGCATCAAAACGCTTCATGAAAAGACTGCGACCCTTTCTTGATAAAGCCGACTGGCAGGGGGCAACGGCTTATTGTGGGCGTTCCGGCGCCAGTCTCAGTAATATCATCAGTGGTATTTTAAGGAACGTAAATAGCAGCAGAGATGTTGCAGAAAAAGCCGCAAAAGAAAGCATGCTCACAGAACTCCCCATACTGGAAAAACGTATGGTGCTGATAGCAGCTATTGGTGGTTCTGCCCCCCTGATGGGGCTTTTAGGAACCGTATCCGGCATGATTTCTCTCTTTAAGGTGATAACTGATGTGGGAACCAATGACCCCCGCATATTGGCGGGTGGTATCTCAGAGGCCCTGGTCACCACTCAAACGGGTTTGATAATAGCTATCCCCATTCTATTGATTCACGGGTATTTAAGTGATCGCCTGGAACGGGTTCAGAATGATATTGCCTCGGGTAGTATCGAAGTATTAAACAAAATCTGGCCAGATGGAGAATAGCACACAAAGGTTGTTTCATGCTTTTTGATTACTTATACGAAATTCTAAAAAGCGGGGGTTGGGTACTCTTACCTATCCTGCTGGTAGGAGCGCTTGGGTTTTACCTGGTCGGTCTTGTACTCGTGGAAATGGGTCGGGACTTTTTTCGCCGTGACTATTCACCCTTTTTTGACAATTTGTTTTTAACTCTGGAACAAGGGAAAGAAAAGCAAGCCCTTAACATGCTAAAAAAGAAACCAGGAAAAATAAGCTGGTGCTTGCAACATGCAATCGAAAACCGCCACCTCAATGAAGACGCCTTAATAGACCATATTTCCGAAGAGCTCAATAAGGGCATTTATCTCCTGGACAGACACCTTCCAATGATCACGGTTCTGGCAGCCGTAGCACCCCTCCTGGGGCTTCTGGGAACGGTATCAGGCATGGTTCATACATTCCAGGTTATCACTGAATACGGTAACAGTAACCCCGTACTGATGGCCGGTGGTATTTCAGAGGCCCTTATTACAACCCAGTCAGGTCTGCTGATAGCCTTCCCGTTGGTTATTTTCAAACATCAACTTGAAGACCGTATCAGTTGGATAAAAAAACAGGTTGATCTTGGGGTTACCCGCCTCATTAACATTAAATTCCACGCCAATGGAGGAGCAAATCATGGAAACACTTGAAATTACCAGAAAAAAGCGTCAAGGGGTTAATGTTGATATTGCTCCCCTTATGGATATGGTGTTCATCCTTCTTATCTTTTTTATCGTAACGTCAACATTTACCCGAGAAACAGGAGTTGAGGTTGAGAAGCCCAAAGCCAAAACAGCAACCGAGCTCAACAAAAAAAGCGTCCTCATAGCTATCACCCGGGAAGGTACCATTCATGTAAATGAAAGACAAGTGGAATACGCAGCACTTAAGGACATATTAAAACAAATGCTTCTTAGAAACCCATCCCGCGAAGTGGTTATTATATCTGACAAAAACTCATTAACCGGAAGACTTGTAAATGTTATGGATGCCTGTAACCTGGCAGGAGTAAAAAAAATCTCCGTGGCAGCAATGACCAACTAGTAACTAAAAATGATTATTAAAAGAATAATATTGGCTTTTTTTGCTCTGCTTTTAAGCGGCGGACTCATTATTTCTATCCCTGTGCTTAATTTTATCATCCATGGGGGCTTTGGAGAAAAAAAAGAACCGACCATTGTAGCGGAAGTAAGCATAAAAAAAGTTGCCCTTAAAAAGCAACTTAAACCACCCCGAAAAAAGCTCCGCAGGCCGGTGCGCAACAGACCATCCCGTACTCGCCTGCAAACAGGTCCCCGATTCGCAATGGACCTGAGTGTAACCGGGATCGAAGGGGTCGGCGTTGAAATGGAGTTGGTCAATAGAGCAAGAGGGCAAGGAGAAGAAGAAGGAGATGTGGATGAAAGACCAAATCCAGATTTTCCTCCACCATTTCGCCTCCCGGCAGAAATCAGAGACGAAGAAACCGACGCCTATACCTTACTTTCTTTTTGTGTAGATGAACGCGGCAAAGCTTTTGATATTCATGTTATGGAAGAACGACCAGCAGGCATGGGCATGGCACAGGCAGGTAAAGATGCCCTTAGACAGACTAAATTTTCACCGGCACAAAAAGCAGGAAAACCGGTGGCATTTTGCGGGCTTGAGCAACCCTTCGAGGTAAAATTTGATGATTAAATCACCTGGATACCGCGTTGTGATAGGTAACATAATTTGTGTTGTCTTTTTATGCTGCGGCCTCAGCTTTCCGGCTGCGACAAAATCAGAAAAAGTTCCGGTGAGAAATATCACTATCAGCAAATATAAATTGATGGACCGGGCCAACACACTCTATCGCTCTGGCAAATACAAACGAGCTATACTGCTTTATAACAAAGCAATAAAAATGGGGGCAGACCGGGAAATCATATCATTCAACCTGGGCAACTGCTACTACCGGTTAAATAATTGGCCAAAAGCCGCTGCGGCTTTTAGAAAAGCCCTGCGACTCTCTCAAGGTGAGAATATTTCGGCACTATTAAATCTTGCAGGAGTTTTATTCCGCCTGGAGCAATACGGAGAAAGTATAGCCTCTTACCGGCGTTTCCTCAAAGAGGAACCTTTAAACATAAGCGCATGGTTGTATCTATCAGATGCATATATCAGGACAGGTGATATGGCGGGAGCACAAATGGCCCTGGAACAAGCTTCATTAATAAACCCCGATGACGTATCCATCCTCTACCAGTTAGCAGAAGTTCATGTATCCCTAAAAGAGTATAACACTGCTATTAAACTTATCAGAAACGCTTTCATTCGCAAACCCAGAGAAGTGGATTTTCTGTTCTATACAGGTGATCTTTACCGTATGCAGGGTGATTATGAAAATGCTGCTTCTGTTTATCGGGAAGGCCTAAGCTTAAAGCCACAAAATCATAATGTGCTCTACAAACTTGCCGATGTGCTTTTCCGGGCAGAAAAGCCTTTTCTCGCTATGGAATACCTCCAAAAAGCCATGGCCATAAAGCCTGACTTTTCTGACGCAGCTATATTTTTAGGAAATATCGCCTTTGATCAAAAATGGTGGGACCGATCTGAAGCAGCCTATCTGCATGCTATAGAGATGAAAAACAGGGAAGGACTGGAAGGTCTTAGAAATCTGGCATATGAATTTTTTACTATGAAACAGCCGGATCGGTCTTTGGAAATACTCGACAAAGCAATAAAAAGTCCCTTTCTTTCTTCTCGAGACAAAAAAAGTCTGCAAAAAGAGAAGGCCGAATACAAAATTATCGCAGATAGAAATCAAGATTAATAACCAAAAGCGGGATGATTCTGCTCTGCAAATAATTTTTAAGACTTTTTTTTCAGAATAATCTTCGTTATTTGCGGTTTTTTGGGGTATTGTCCAAAAATAAATTACCAAAAGGGCAATTTTAGGTTTTTCAGTTTTTTTATAATAAAAATTAACTTAATTTCCACATTGGAAGCACGAATGCTTTTATGGTATACTTGTTGTATTAATCATCCTGGAGAAAAACATTTAAATGGATATATATGTGGCACGTCAGCCCATTTTTGATGCGGAACAGCGAGTTCAGGCCTATGAACTTCTTTTTAGATCAGGACTGGAAAATTTCTACCCGGATATTGACGGTGATATTGCCACCTCAAAAGTAATCTCCAATAGTTTTATTTCAATTGGATTCGACGAGCTTACCAAAGGGAAAAAAGCCTTTATTAATTTCACTCGGAAATTAATCATCAACGGAGCAGCAACGGCTCTTCCCAGAGAAGCCATGACTATTGAGGTACTCGAAAATATTGAGCCTGATGAAGAAGTAATAGAAGCTCTTACCAGATTACGCAAACAGGGGTACACCATAGCCTTAGATGACTTCATTCTGGAAGATAAATTTAAACCACTTATTGAACTTGCGGATATCATAAAAATAGATTTCCTCGCTTCAAGTAAGGACGAGCGAAGGGATATTGTCCAAAAATACAAGGATCGTAACATCATATTTCTTGCCGAAAAAATTGAAAACTACGAAGAATTCGAAGAAGCAAAAGAAATCGGCTATACTTTATTTCAAGGATATTTTTTCTGTAAACCTGAAGTTATTCAGGGCAAAGACATACCAGGATACAAAGTCAATTATCTGGAGCTTTTAAAAGAAATCAATATGCCAGATATTGATTTTGATAAAATGGAAGCTGTTATTAAAAGAGACGTATCACTATCGTTTAAATTACTCAAACTTGTAAATTCTGTGGCTTTTGGATTCAGCAGTAAAATAAAATCAATCAAACATGCCCTGGTAATGCTGGGTATCATGGAAATTAAGAAATGGCTCTACCTTGTGGCCCTTACTGAAATTGGCGATGACAGACCCGATGAACTTATCGTTAAAAGCCTTGTTCGGGCGAAATTCTGTGAATTTCTGGCAGTAGATCTCAAAATGGAGAAACGCAAATCCGATTTTTTCCTTCTCGGTCTCTTTTCTCTTATTGACGTACTCATGGGCCAAAGTATGGAAGAAATAATCGAAGATATACCTATTGCAGATGATGTGAAAGCAGCTCTTATGCACGAAGAAAATGAATTCAAACGTGTGTACGAAATTGTACTTTCTTATGAAGAGGGTAACTGGGACCGGGTTGAAAAAGCTACAAGCCAGATTAACATCAGCGAATTACAATATCCCAAATATTATCTGGATTCGGTAGAATGGGCAAACAAAATATTTGCTTTTAATTAAGCTCTTTTTCTATTACATCAATCACCTTACTTAAAAGCTTGTCATTAGCCTTTCTGAGAGTATTCATAAGTAGCCAGAGATAGGGGTCGGCGTCATACCATCGTCTTCTTTTTGGTTCCAAAGGAAACCCAAGAGCATGTTTTGCAGATAGCAGGTCAGGATCATCTTCATTGATTATAGACATAATATTTTGTATGAGCTTATCTTTTGGCTGCTGGTCCATGGTCTTAAATGCATCAAGACATTTAGCAAGTTGTTCGTTTTTATCATACCAACGGTTCATCAAATCTCCTTTTCCCTCTTAACTTATGGCTTCTGATTATGGCAAATAGTACCCAAAAACCTCTATCACTTTTTAAAAGTAAATAATAAGAAACTCTCAGCAAAGTAATTTGAAATTGGTAGAGTGTAGGGGAGTTGAACCCCTGTTACCGGCGTGAGAGGCCAGCGTCCTAACCACTAGACGAACACTCCAAAAAGCAGTTATTTCCACAAAGGATAGAGAAGTTTTTAAAAACTTTCAACAACTATTTGCTGTGAAAATACAAGAATTCATGATTTTTTGAAATCGAATACCTAAATTCTAAATTATTACTATTATAGTAATAGGAAGGAATCTATTTTCGGGGAAGGATTTTCACCTGTTTTTTTAAAAGGAAAGGTATCCATGTACCGGTTTTTAATTAGTGTAATTGCGGTTTTTTTTATTACTCAGGCAGTTAATGCCCAGTGCAGATTTCCATATTCAATTCCAAATGCTGAAATTGCCAGTTTTAATCCCACCAATTTAAACGCTTTTATGGACACTATAGGTGCTAACTGGCCTTGTAGCACTTATGCCTATATTGATATTACAGTACAGGGTCTTAATCCAGATACCGATACACTCTTCATTACAAGCCCCATTGAAATCAAAACCGATAAAAGTATTAATGCTGAATTTCAAATAAAATCATCTCTTTATCCCAATAAAAAAATCATTGTTTCCCGCATGACCAGTGGTTTTGACAGCAGGGTTTTAAATATTCCATCGTCAAATGTGACAATATCAGAGTTTGGCATAAGCCACCGGGGCACAGACACTAATTCTGTTCTTTATATTGCAGGTAACGGTGCTACTATCAAAAATATGCATTTTGATCTTAAAAACAGTACAAGCAAAGGAATCTCCCTGGAGGGTTCAAGTGCTTTAATTAATGCTTGTTACTTCCGCACGGTAGCCTCAACAGTATTACCCACAGACAAGCCTATTGCAATTCATACGACAGGTGCATCCATTAATGATACTATCCAGGCTTGTCTCTTTATGAGCAACGGACTTAAATTTCAAACAGATGGTTTTGTTTTACAGGCATCCACTTTTATCGGTCAAATAGGAGCCAGTACCAGCCTTATTGAAATTACCGGCGATAACGAAACACCAAATTTTTTAATACAACACAATTTGATTGCAATAGACAATTTTTCAACCTATCCAATTCAGACTGCCACTGCAAAAAGTGTAACAGATATTATCAAAAATAACGCCTTTGCCAGCAGTATACCTGGTATTATTCAACTTTCTTCCGGGGGTACCCAAAGAAATAACTTAACCCTTCCACAGGGCTTTTCCAACTACAGCTCTGGCGATTACCCGGTTTCACAAATGCGTGAAGACATTTCCCTTCACCCTTCTCTTGCAGATTCTGGGAAAATGCCTATGTATTTTAAGAGTTTTAACGACTCTATTCCTGATATGAGTACAGTAATCAGCAGTGTTAGACCTTTGTCTGGAGTTTTGTGGCCCACAGGAATGAAAGTCGGTTGTTTCGGTAATTTTGACGATGTCAATTACTATTACCCTAGCCCGGTTACCAGTCTCACTTTCAGGGCAGAAGGTGGGAATGTTACAAGATATGCTAATGAACTAAAATATGATACTGCATATTATGGCGACTGGAGACGGCCCACCTGCAAATACTATTTCTATAGCAATACCAACGCCACACTTAACGGAAGTGACACCACAACGTTAAATATTCTGGGAAATTATTGGGATTCATTTTGTTATTTAAACGAAGATAATGTGAAATCTGACGAAAGTATGGCCGTTCCCAAAATATTGCGTACCGGAGCAGATATCTGGGTAAAAATGGTACACAGTTATACGGGTGGTTTTGCTCGTGATTTTGGTAAAAGCATTGTAAAAGTCTCGGGAGTTAAACGTTATCCCCAGAGTGATTTTACAGTCCGTATTCGACGCCTCCCAACAGACTCAACCTCTTCATGGGTAAACGGCAGCCTTCCCTTAGAAATTATAGCTGGTAACGAAGAAATCAAATCAATTGGACTTATTGCTTATTCTATAGCACAGGGAACAATACTCCAGCATGATACCATTTCAGCTAGCAAAACCAGTCACACCTTTGGAAATTTGGTAAAAGGTTTAACCTATGTAAAAGCGTATCCAATCGGCACAAATGATGAAATAGGCCTGGATACCACAGTGACAGAAACTGTTGATATGAAAAATCCAATTAGCCCTATAATGTATGTTGAGCCCAGAACAAATTGTAACTCTCTGGTAGAAGGCAATGGTACTGAAATCGACCCCTATTGTGAATTTAGTGAAGCGGTTAGAAAAATTGGAAACAGTGCTGTTACTATCATTGTAAAATGGCCGCTTGCTTTCCGCGACACCATTCGCAGCCCTTTCGCATCTTACACCGGTACCGCTCCCATAACCATGATTAGTGAAGTATATTTAGAGGCTTTGCAAAACGATAAAAAGAAAGAAAGACCTGTTATTGAAGGGCTTACCCTCAATAAGCCCAATATTACCATAAAGGGTTTTGTCCTCCTGCGACCCGCCCATATTCCCGCTGCCACCATTTCCGCTACAAATATTGTCCTGGATGGAAACTTTATCCTGTCAAATATTCAGAATGAACTCATCAGCATTAATGGAACTCTGGCTACAGACTACATCACTATCCAAAATAATCTGTTTTATGGTGGCAATAGAGCTATTGCAATTTCATCTGCTGCTACCATTGCAATAAAAAACAATACTTTCATAGACGCCAATGGCTCAACCGTCGGTATTCTCGTTGAAAAAGAAGTAGGGGTAACCACTTTAGGGATAACCGCTCATATTGCAAACAATTATTTTAGCGGACTGGCAAAAAACTATCAAACACCATTCCACGGCACCTTTCTCGAAACAGAAACTATTACTTTATTCAGAAATGCCTTTGCAGTTTCAGTACCAAATTTTTACGGATTAACAGCTGATATTCCTGCCCTGGATTTAGCTCGTCCCATTAATGAATCATTTAATCCCTGGGGTGGAAATTTATTTGATGACGCAGCAGATCATACTGCGGAAGTTATCAGGTGCTCTGGTAACGGCTGTTCCTCATTATTTGCAGGGAGTACCACAGAAATTCCTTTCGTAAGCACCGATATATTTGGAAATGCCCGTGTAGGTAAACCGGAAGTGGGTGCTTTTGAGGACCAGGATAATGAAGGTTCATACCTCACCTATACCGCAACAGAACATTCAAAAGTCAGGGGTTATCCCACCGACCGTTCCGATACCATCCCTTTTACTTTTAGTTCTTATAATTACGAACCAACAATGGTACCCAATATTTACGTTTGGTGGACGGACGATAAACCAGATGTATGCCCGGCCATAGATTCTTCAAGAGGATATGTTGTTTTCCCGGTAAGCAGCCTTGACCCTGGTAACGACAATGGTATCCAACTCTCCAGTGGCATTTCTGGTCTGGATTCACTGGGTGGAGAGTTCTACACCGTCTGTTTCGGTTTTGGTAAAGACGAACCCACCCTCAACAGTAAAAAAAACAAGATTATCATACAAACCCCCGTTCCTCCCGATACCATAACCTGCGTACTTGCCGATTCACAGGAATGCGGAGGGTTTTACTGGGCCCTTGAATCACCTGCGGTTCCTGACGGAAAAGGATACGCTTCTTTTGCAAAGCCCTCTAACGCAACTATTAAATTAGTTGGTGGAGCAGTCACCCAAGCCACTCAGGCCACGCTTCCACAAATCACACTTGATACCACCTTACCTTCCATCCAGGTTACCAGTTTATTGTATGCAAGCACACTCCCCACCGATTCTAACAATAATTACTATACCGTACGATTTGAACTTGGTCTTCCTCATGTCAACATACATGGCATCCCCTATATTACCAATACCACCGAGCTTTATCGTTTAGACCCAAGCGACAACAAACTGTATTATGTACCAACATGGGATACTACAACTGTAAACGGAAATCTGGTCATTAATATAGAATCCAGAGATGAAGGTATTTTCTATTTTAGTACCGGTCTGGCTCAGGCTCCTGGTATTGCTACACCAACTCAGCCAGCAGGTACATTTAATGCGTCGAGTCCTAATGTAGCTTTAAACTACACACCTACCGGCCTTGTTACCTCTAACCCCCTTATTATGGTTAGTGTAATTCCAGCAGGTTCTATAGCAGATGCAACTATTTTCGCTGATAATGCCATCGCAAAAAACCATATTCTCTCTTCAGAAATGGCCGGCCTTGGAGATGAATTACGAGCGAAGTGGATTAAAAAGCTATACGCTAAAATGGCTGCTGCTACTCCAAGTATTACGCCTGATTTTGGAAAAGCCCCAATTTCTCTTGCTGTTGATTATGACTCTTACAATAACGCTTCTGTTATACTACCATCAACTCCAGGTACTCCCCTTACCTTTAAATTGGGTAACTACGTAAATCTGGATACCCGACGTAAAATCACCCGTGGTCTTGAATTTATTTTTACCGTTTTTGACGGAGGTAAAGTTACTATGAAGCGCACTCTCTGGCCCACCAGCTTTGACGGTGGAGCTCTTGGTAGCGGTGATTCATCCAAAATTGAATTCTCAGATAAAATATTTTTGGGTACTATCCAATGGCGACTTTTTTCTGTTCCCTGGCAAGAAATTCCAGACGGCCTTACCGCAGTATACAAACTGGTGGGACTTGATAATGCCAAAGAATGGAATGATAACAAATACCGCATCTGGAAATATGATGCCGCTAGCAACGACTACATGAAATATTCCGGATCCAATTCTGCAGCATTTCCTTTTGATGCTGGTCGTGCTGTGTGGGTAGTAGCCGTAGGTCATCAAAAAGATAATCTCACTTTTACACCTCAGTCTTCTGGGGGAACGTCCCTTGATTATCAAAATTTCACACTGCCTGTAACTGCCGGTGTATGGAACGATTTTGGTATTCCATTTAATTTTCCAGTCCGATGGGGTGATGTAGCTGTTACACCAGCCGTGCCTTATACTATTGTGAAGTTCGTACCTGACTCGGTGGCCAATAAAGCTACTTGGAAAGCCATCAGCACAGCTGACACGCTTTTTCCCTGGCAGGGATATTCAATCAAGCCAACAGGGGCTACAAATCTTATTTTTCCGGTTATTGATGCACATCGAAGCCTGCAACCCATTGTCAAGAAATCTGCTTTAAAGGAAGGCTTTCAGATTGCACTTAATGTACAGGGTAGCACGGCCCGGACCAGTCTGCTTATTGGTGACAGAGAAAATACACTGGTTAGAGGGGCTTTTCCTTTTATCCCAGGCCAGGATTTCGAAGTGTACCTAAAAAACACTTCTGGCTCATCTCCTTTCAAGAAGCTCTCAGCTGACATTCGGAATTCTGGAAAAAAACAAGGATGCTGGCCCATTGTTGCCAGGTTTAACAAAGGCGCAGACGGACTTAATTTTAAATTATCAGAAACATCCAATCTTGACGACTCTACGCATGTTTACCTGGTTGAATCTCTAAGTAAAACAGTGAGAACATTATCAGACAGCAATTCTGTTTACCTGAGTCCTGGACAGTTTAACGACGGAGTTTACAGTATTGCTGTTGGTTCTGAACAATACGCCCGGAACCTTGTTGATGAACATCTGCTGCAATTCCAAAGTTTCCCGAACCCTTTTACCAACTCTGTCACTCTTGAATATAATATTCCCGAGTCGTTCTCCAGTTTGGGCGCTCTTATTTATGATCTCAAAGTCCATAACATATCAGGAGAGACCGTCTATAATAAAAAAGGACACTTCAGCCCCAACCAATACACATTTAAACATAGTTGGAGTGGAATCAATAACGCTGGAAGCATCTTACCAGCAGGTTATTACCTGATTACGTTTAAGTTGAGGGTTGGTACTACACGTACACTAAAAAGCGTTCAGAGCGTAATTAAACTGCGTTAGACTGAACCACAATGTACTGAAAGCGCATTGTGGTTCGTAGGATAAATGGAATTCATTTCAAAATCTTGATTTCAGAAGTTAAATAATGTTGCTTCACATTATTTAAAAATGGGCGAATCTGCCAATAGTATTATTTTTTTTGGAACTAGTCGCGATAGGTTTCGTACACCGCGTTGATCTCATCCAGTTTATTGATAAAAACATCAATAATCCTGGGATCAAAATGGGAGGCCCGGCCCTGACGCATAATCTCCACCGACTTTTCTATGGAAAATGCTGGTTTATAACAACGTTTCATCGTTAAGGCATCAAACACATCTGCTACTGCAGTAATACGCCCTGGGATTGAGATGTCATCACCACTCACACCATTTGGATAACCTGTACCATCCCACTTTTCATGATGATGACTGGCAATTTGTTCTGCAATTTTAAGAAGATTTGACTTTGTATTTTTAAGTATCTCTTTACCTATTCCAGCATGAGTTTTCATTATCTCAAATTCTGCACTGGTAAGTGGTGCTGGTTTAAGAAGTATTGAGTCGGGAATCCCAATTTTACCAATATCATGCAATGGACTTGCTTTCGTTATCATCCAAATCTGCTCTTTTGATAAGTTAAGGCCCCTGGCTAAAATCTCACAATATTTACTAATACGCAATACATGACTTCCAGTCTCATCGTCTCTAAATTCTGCTGCATTGGCCAAGATATTAATGGTTTCGAGATGAGAACTTTTAAGAGCTTTAAGTGTACTTGTTATTTGAGTTGTTCTTTTTTCAACCAAATCCTCAAGATTTTTTTGGTAATTTTTTAATTCTTTTTTAAGCTTCTTTTTTTCCAATGCATTGTGAACACTTTTTGTTATGTGTTCTAGTTGAATGGGTTTTAAAATAAAGTCATATGCGCCGCCCTGCATCGCCGAAACAGCAGTATTAATTTCACCATGCCCTGTTATTAAAATAACTGCGATATCAGGCCATTCTTTCATCACAATTTTAAGTAAATCAAGGCCGGACTTCCGTGGCATTTTAATGTCAGAGACTATACAGTCAACATCCGACATTTTGAGGACTTTTTCCGCTTCTTCAACTGAATTGGCGGTCAAGCATTTAAACTCACGCAATTCTAAATAATCGCTAATGATATCGCAGATCGACTCTTCATCATCAACGATAAGGATTGTGCTATTCTGATAACTGTCTTCCATTCTTGGTATTCACATTTTATTATGAGTTAACTAAAGAAACAAGAAAAAAAGGACTTTTTTTTAAAAAGGATCTTTTAGACAAATTATTTTTTAGGCTTTAAAAAAGGAAAGTTTCCACATTTTCATTTTATATTATACTAAAAACATAATAATAATTTAAAATTTTAAAAAAATGAGCCCATCTATAGAAATAAATAAGATAAATTTTGAAGAATTACAGCTTATTTATGATAAAATTCCTGGAGTTCCCTGTATTTCAGGCTGTATGGGTTGTTGTGTATCCCCAAATATCACGTTAATTGAATTCATTTTTCTTATGCGCTTTCTTTATGCTCAATGCAGCAAGGAAGAGGTTCTTAATTTTTTAACGAAAAGAACACTACCCAATACTCAATTTGAAGGCAATTTGCACTGCCGATTTCAGGGTGATAATGGGTTCTGTACCATACACCTTGGCCGGGGAATGGCCTGTCGCCTACATGGGCTTCCGGTTATTGAAGAGCTTGGAGTAACCAATATGGAGAATTGCACAATAATGGAACAGGGGCTTCTCCCTAAAGTCCATGTGGAAAGAGTGAATGGCTGGTTAAACAAACTTTTAAAGCTTAACCAAGAAATTATACCTGAATACAGCGAAGATTTTTTTCATATTGTTGGTCTTAATATTGAATGCTGGCTTGATATTCTTTTTATCGATGACATTACACAGGATACCCTTTCGCAATACCAGCAAGTTCTTAGAGGGTCTATACCCTATAAGAGTTATGACTTTCTTTACTCCCCGCATTCAGAGATTAAAGAAAAAATTGACACCATTACACTCCTGAAATTGTGTATTGATTTAGGAGATAAAACAGGTGTAGAAGCAAGTCTGAAAAAATTAAAAACAGGATACCCAACAACTGGCAGTTATTTTAATGAACAGTGTGACTGGATAGAAAAGAAAATTTCAGATACGAATTAGTTACGGTAAACCATATCCAGATTATTTTCAACGTCAGCCTGTTCCTGCAATGATTTCATCCACTTTTCATGCAGAACAGCTATTTGATTATCGTTTTCTTTCGGCTGACGACGTAATTCACCTTCTAAAATTTTATTTATATCTGGTATCATTTTATTGGTAACCTTACCCACAAATACAGCATCACTGGAGATACGTACAGGCCCCCACACACCTTCCTGTTGATTAAACAAATCATAAACAGCAAGCTCATCAAATCCAAGGCCTGCTATCCAGGAACTCGGTGAAATTTGATCTGTAGAATCCAAAATTGCTCTGCCCAATTTTACAGGAAGAGAATCATTGTTTAAGGATGAAAGGGCAGAAGTAAGCACTTCCATCTCTTTTTGGGCTAATTCAATCTTTTTTTGTCTGATTAGTTTCTTTTTAATTTCACCAGAAGCCTGTTCAAAATTTCTGCCAGGAGAATAGACACCAATTTTTTCAAATAAATATACGCCTTGTTCATTTTGCAAAATTTCTGAAATTTGTTCATTTTCACTGTTCGGATCAAAAGCAAAAGAATGAATACCTGCGATGTAATTGGGTACACCAAGCGGTGAAAAATCCCACTTATAAAATACAGGCGTTGTATGGTACTCGAGGTTATGCTCAATTGCGACTTGTTTCAAATCAGGAGATGCTACCATTGCTTTTTTAATTTCTTCCAGTTGAGTTGAAATAGAGTCCACAGTCTCCGGAGTCGGACCAATTTTGATGAGGATATGGCTGACATCCACTTTTTCAACACTGTCAGCATTTTCCTTAGAATATTCTACAGCATTACATTTTATAAGATGATAACCAAACCGGGTAAGTACAGGAGAGGATATTTCCCCAGGTTTTAGTTTGAATGCAGCCGCAGAAAATGATGGCACCCAACTTTCCCTTGTTTTAGGCCCCCCCAATGATCCACCATTTTCAGCACTGGTTTGATCATCTGAATAGCTAATAGCTACTTCTTCAAAATTACTATCCATTACTACTCTTTCTCGTAAATCTTCAACAATCTCAAGTGACATCAAACTATCTCTGCTTGAAGGTTCTATAGTAATCTTGATGTAACCTAACTGTGCTGAGGCCTTTTCTGAGTAGAAACTATCTGGGTTTGCTTTAAAATAAGCTTTTATTTCTTCTTCAGTTACCTGATTACTATCCACCGGAAAAGAATCTAAAGCCATCTTGTAAAAATAAAACTTTCCTTTTGACTGACGAATATATTCGGTATATGCAGCCTCTAAAGAAGTATTGTGAACCTGAGATCTGGACAGGTGTTTTAGTTGCATCTCAGGTACAATCCCTCCGGCCATTCTATTTTCCATGTAACGCATAAAGGGATGATCAATTACAGACTCGTTATGAATCCATTCAAGGTATTTATTCGCATCAAAAACACCATTCGTCTGAAATGATGTATCTTTTTGTACCATCGGATCCGGATTTTTTTCAAGAAAGTCCCACATTTCCGCAGCACTGGCATAAAGACCATAATTCGTCATTAACTGGCGCATTATTATGTTTTTAACTTTATAGTCAAACAAAGTTTTACGCATTTGTGCCAGTTTAAGGCCATCGGGCATCGTCCCTGACGACTCTTTTTCTTGCTGTTGATAGTTATTAAGTTCCTGACGAAACTCTTCCAGCGAAATATTAATGTCATCTACCTTACCTATATTTGTAGCTACCTTTCCGTCCAGATTATTGAAATTCCCCATAAAAACGAGGCCTAACACAAGAAGGATACCAAAAGAAAAAATGACATACTTAGCGTTCTTTACAATACTTACCATTACCATGGATATAATCTCCGATAATAAAATTGGGAATAAAAGCGTAAAATTACCATTGATGAGCCTAAAGTGCAAGTATTTAAAGCCCTTTTTCGGAAACAGACAGAAAAATCAGAACATTTATTTCATTAAATATTTTACTTTGTTAATCAAAGTACCTAATCATGATAAATTTTGATTTCAGTTGGTGGCTCGGAGTTTTATTCTTATCCGGCTTGATATTAATTTGGTTTCAATTTAAGACCATTTTGCCTGGAAGCCAGAAAAGAGCATTTTTTCTCATTTTTATCCAGTTTTTTGCTTTTTTTTTACTGGTATTTCAATTAGCAACCCCAGAACTTGTGGTTAAATCTGTACATTTCCACCATCCCAAAATAATCATTGCAGAGGATATAAGTGGAAGCTTTCAGGGTGGGAAGTATCTAAAACTTTCGGAAAAATACAAAACTTTGAAAGATAGGCTTTTCAGCCATTACCAGAAAAAAGGATTCCAGATGCTGGAAATGGTTTTTGATGAAAAAACTAAATTGATGAATTCATCTGGCAATTTTTCACTTTCTGATAATCAAAAAATAGCCCAGAGCTCACTTACAGATCTTCATACTTTAACCCGATACGTAAACGACTCTTTACAAGTGAAAAATATACAGGGTATTTTTCTTTTTTCAGATGGACGCAATACTAAAAATAACAGTCTAGGTGGTATTCCTATACTAAATTCAGCCGTGTTCCCGGCTTTAATTTCTGCAGACTCTTTTAGAGACATTCAGATAGAGGAAGTTGGTTTTTCCGGGTGTGAAAACAACTTGTCAGGTACCAAAAAATTCTGCACTGCAGAATTAACCTGGACAAATTACGGAAATCCAAAAGAACCCATTACCGCAAATTTCATAGATAATCATTCTGTTATCTATCAAAAAGTTTTACTGGCTCAATGCACAAATTCTAAAGATGCCGAACGTTGTATAGCTCGTATATCCATACCTAAAAACATCCAGGGAAGGTTAAGTTCCAAAAATTTAAACGTTGCGCTTTCCAGAGAAAGGGGAAACTCTAATCCTTTTAACGACACACTACGTGTAAGTGTTGAAACTGCTGCTACTAAACCATATATCTTTTTTCTCAAACATAGCATTCAATCAATGGACGAAAAGTGGACCATCGACATTCTGCGTAAAATAACAGAGTTCCGTGTTGGAATGGTTACTATCACATATCTTTTAAAAAAGGAACAACTGTCTGGATCTCAGCTATGGCTCCCTGTGAGCGTACTGAAAAGGCACTTGAAATCATTAGTACTATTGAAGAAAAAGGGGCTACAAATAGTTGTGTATGGCCCTTATGGAAAAATAAGTCAGGAAATTTTCACCACAGGATACAGTGCCCGAACCAATGCCGGTGGTTTTTTTCGATTTGCTCCCATAGTGCGTAATTATTTCACTAACTCAGGGCTCTCTTTAGATAATATTACAGAACAACAAATTAAACTTCCTGAGGTATCGAACAATCAAAATTGTCTGATTTCCATTGAACAAGAGGGGAACCGTGCTTGTCTTTTCTCAAAATCAGGGAAAGACTCTCTTAGTTTTTTCAGAATCATGTTAACCGGGTTTTGGAAAAAAATGTTTTTGCCTAATGAGCCCTATCAAGTAAAAGAACAAATAAAATCCATCATCCAGGGAGTAGCAGAATATACAAACGAGCAAAAGAATGATGTATCAGTATTTTACCCTGCGATGATATATGATAATATAGCATTTAGTTTTGCTATTAAGAAAAGACTAACATCATCTTCTACCCAAAACCAATTCCAGTTAGTCATCCAAAATTCCGATTCCACAAAAAGCTTTAGTTTAAAAAATAAAAATAATAACCAGGAGGAATTATTATTAGAAGCCCATAACATTTTCTTGCCACAAGGGAAATATGCAATTAAGGTACAATTCGCCCAAACAACACTATGGTCAGATAGCATTACCGTACACTCTAAACTGCAACTTGAACTAGGCCGCATCGGGTTTGACCGAAGCACTTTGGCTAAAATCGCAAATAGCTCTGGAGGGAGCATTCTGGACGCTCAA
The DNA here is from genome assembly GCA_015232855.1 of Fibrobacteria bacterium. GTDB lineage: Bacteria > Fibrobacterota > Fibrobacteria > UBA11236 > JADFYW01 > JADFYW01. The sequence continues at coordinate 71,614 of JADFYW010000003.1, read as the reverse complement.
TTTCAAAAGGATAGTTTAGTTCTCAGCTATCCTGAATTTTCAGCTGGAGAAATCAAAGAACTCAAAGAAAAACGAACGCCTCTTTACAACCGCAAAATCATGTTTTTACTGATTGTTCTTTTGATGACCGCCTACTGGGCATTACGAAAAAAATGGGCAGTTGATTAATACATCATCCATATTTCTGGCAAATACACCTATTAATTATTGTTCCTGGGTTTAATACACGACCCTTACTTCTTATCTACGGATTTAAACCCATTCCACTGAACAATTTCATCCATTTTTTTTCGTTTATTATGGCGCTTAGGATTGCCGTTTTCGGCCGGGTAGCCAATTGGTAACAATGCCACAGGCTCAATGTGGGAGGGAAGCTTCAGGAGTTCACTACAATCCATTACATTAAACTTACAAACCCAGCAGGTTCCCAGCCCTTGCTCAGCCGCAGCCAACGTTATATGGTCAATTGCAATAGCAACATCAATATTACAATGATCTTTTCCATCTCCCCGGCGCCAGGACTGGCTATGGTCCCCACAAATGACAAGCACCATCGGAGCAGAATCAATCCATTTTTTACCATAGGTCGCTTTTACTTTTTTTAATAATCCGGTATTTTTAATCACCAGAAAATGCCAGGGTTGGAAATTAACTGCCGATGGAGCCTGCCGGCCTGCTTCCAGCACATATTCCAACTTCTTTTTTTCAATGGCTTTATTATGATATTTTCGGATAGACCGACGTAATTTAACTAATTCAAGAAATTCCATAATTCCTCCTTATTTTATTTTTTCATATTTTTCTTTAAGACGCATAAAACTTTTCTCAGAAAGAGCGGCACTAACGGTGGTTGACGGCTTTATAAAAATCATAATTTCACGTTCCAGGACAACCTTTCGCTTAACCGAAAAAAGATATCCCAAAAGAGGAATGTCTTTGAAAAAAGGAACCCCCTGAATGGAAGTAACCAATTCCCGTTTTTTCAAACCACCCAACACAAAAATATGGTTGTTCTTTACTTTTACCTCGGTATTTAAGCTTCGCTCAAAAATAATTGGCATACCATGAGGACTCCATCCGGTAAGGTCTGAAACAACAGGCATTACATCCAGATGAATGAGACTGTCTTGTTGGAGAGTAGGAGTAACTTTTAAAGAAATACCCGCTGCTACGATATTATTTCCAGGATCGAGATGTCCTGATTCGCCCATAGTTCTTCGATAAGGAATTCGCTCAAGAGAATTGATTTCAGCGTATTTATTGTTACGTGTAATGAGCCTGGTACTGGCAAGTACACTCCCATCAGCATTTTCACTAATAAAAGAAGCAAGGTCACTGATATTTAATCCAGCGTCAAGAGAGAACCTTTTTCCACTTAATGTTGCCGCATTGCTTGTACTTACCGTACTGCCTGCGATGTTATCAGTAACACTGGTTGCACCAGTATATGTTTCATTTCGACTGTTAGCATATTTGGGGCCAGCGGTGATGCCAGCACTATAGTCACCAGGACCACCCATGCCGGCATTGATACCCATATTCAAACCTTGTAGCCAGTTAAACACATTAATTCCCAGTCGTGAAAAGTCTTCATTATTAAACTCGATAATTGTAATCTCAAGAGAAATGTGTGCTGAAGGTACATCTATCAAGTTAAGCAAGTCTTCCAATTCATCAATTTTACTTGAAACATCTGTAACAACCAGAGCATTTAAATTAGGTACCGCATAGGTTTTTCCATCTGGAGACAGTTTGTGACGAATGATATCGATAACATCTGTTAATTTTTCATGTTTGAGATATATCAGGCGCGAGACAAGATTGTTTCCCGCCTTCAAGTCCTTAACATCAAGACCAGGAAGTACTTGTTTGAGGTTATCAAGCTTTTTTTCCACATCCGTAATATATATGGTATTCGTCTTTTCATTTACGTAAAGGGAACCATATATAGACAACATCCCTGTTATAATCTGTTTAAGTTCAAGGGCCTGTGCATTTTGAACCTGGTACACAAAGGTGGCCGTTTCAGCATACTCTTTTTCAAGATTATAAAACTTGATATCCTTCTGCGGTTGGGCCTGTAAAAGGCTCGTTACAAAAAGTATGAGTGTTATTCTTAAAATCATAATTGTACTCCTTCTTTACTCTTCTGTATAATAAGTACCTGCTAAAATCGACAACACCGATCGAAAAGTTTTTCCTGCTTTAACCGATTTAAAAAGAACATTTCTATTTTCCAATAGAGCTATGGCATCTAGTCTGCCTCCACTCACACAAAGCTTTTCAAACTGTGGTATTTTGTGTATTGAATTTAAGAGAAGAGCTATATAATCCTGGTAAGCTATTTCTGGGGCAATAGCCACCAATAAACAAAGGGCTCCGGCCACATAGGGTGCTGCCAGAGAGGTGCCAGAATTAAACATATAGCCTCCTCCAGGAATGGCACCCACGATATTATGCCCTGGCGCGTATAAATCGACAGATTGCCTACCCCAATGAGAGAAGCCCGCTGGCCTATCCAGATAATCACTGGCACCCACAGAAACAATATTATCCATCGTGTAGGAAGAAGGGTAAAAGGGACGGGTATCATTATCCCGATGGGAATTACCAGCCGCGGCTACAAAGATAACATTATGGCTGGCAGCATATTCCAGAGCCTTGGTCATTGCATACATATACCCACCCCCACCCCAGCTGGCGTTTATCACTCGAGCCCCATTATCGACCGCATAATAAATAGATGCTATGAGATCTGAAGAATACCCAAAGCCCGTATCTCCGAGCCCTTTCACCGCCATGAGTGAAACATGGGGACAAAGCCCTGCGATACCAACACCATTATCAGTAACCGCCCCGGCCAGACTCCCTACTAAAGTACCATGCATAAAGTTATCCATGGGGTCTCCGTTATCACCATTAAAATTATATCCATATACATCATCAATATACCCGTTACCATCATCATCCCGGTGATTACCTGGTAATTCATCTTGATTTATCCACATATTTGCCTTTAAATCAGGATGAAGGTAGTCGATACCGGTATCAATAATAGCAAGTACCACCCGCCTGGATCCTTTAGTAATTTTCCAGGCTTCAGGAGCACCTACATCCATCCTTATACCATCATGCAAGTTATATAATGCCCACTGCCGCCTCACGAAGGGATCATCTGGCAAACGATCCAGAACAAATACCCGGTAATCGGGTTCAATATGGATAATGCGAGGGTCATTCTGTAATCGCATCAGGGCAGCTTTACGACTGATATGAGAAGGAAACCGAATCGGAACCATGCCGTTAATCGGTCCTGAAAATTTTGATACAAAACGATGTTCAGATTTAAATTTATTAAACTGTTCCTGGGAACCGTTTTTTTCCCGCAAAGTAATTACCAGATCAGCCTGACCATGGAAGGAAAAACTAACCTGGGCAAAACATAATGCAACCAGGAAAATAAATACTATTCTTAGGATAAGAGTTTCCTCTTACTGAAGAGAGACAAGTTAATAAAGCCAAAAAGTTTTTCTTTTTTTGACTCAAACACCACACTTGAAATCACCTTGCCCTTGCTCACATCAACCAGCCTGTGGGTTCGGATGTATTGATTTCCAATACGCGCCCCTTCAACAAAAAGAATGTGCGTTGCTCCCAGTGTTCCTTCAAGATGAGATCTTACGGAGTCTGAAAACACATCCGACTCCTGGAAGGATTGTTCTTCAAGGATGGTCTCCACTTTTGAGCGGTCAACAATGGAGAACGCTTCTTCATATTTAAATGCATTTATAAAAAAGTTTTCGGTGCCCGCAAGGGCCTGGGCACTACGCCCCTTTCGCCATTCCTCTAACTCCACCTCAGAGCTTATACTTGAATTACTGAAATTTCCTGTTACAATTACCATGTTTACCGTATCTTCTTGCCAGAGAATTCTTCCAAGATCATCCAGGTCTATACGGTAATATTCTAAGCCAAGTACCGCTTTCATGCGCAAACTGTCCGTACCCCTCCGCACGGTGATTACAATACTATCTTCGGGAGTAAGATCTTCCAGACAACTAATAATATCTATCCGTTCTTTAACAGAGCAGTCGTCCAAGGTCAGTAAAATATCTCTTTTTTTTAAACCGGCTTTTTTGGCATTTCCGTTAATTTTATGAATTTCAATCTGTTTATTTTCATTTTTAACAACAGAAAGCCCTAAAACGGTACGTTGGATACTTCCTTTGGGCGGACCGGATATCTTCTCGCTGGGGGCTTTTCCCGTCTGTGAAGCACAATTCGATAGAAAAGAAGGGAGACAACAACAGAGGCCTATAAAACATAATTTTAACACTTGCAAACTCGTCCTCACCAGAAAAGCTATGGGCATCACTTGAAAATATGAAAGGAAAGTATGATGGTCTTTACCCAAACTCAGTCCATTAATTTTTTGAATAAGCCAAAAAGCAGTCACGAAAATTCTCCATTTAACCCTGGAACTATAAAAATTAATAAATAGTTCCCGGCTCATGCTCGGATTCTTAAAATCTTCACCCATTATCAAAAGGTTTTATCTTCCCATAGCGCTTTTAGAGGGTAAGCTTAGCCACAACTTCCACACGAAAGCCCTTTATCCCTCTTGCCGCCTTCCCATTTAAGGGCCATCCAATATTGAGATGAGTAGCACTACCGAATGCTGATTTTGTCTTCACCGTACGAAGACCAAAACCTGCAGCATAATTTAATTCACTGAAATCGGTATGAGAAATATGAGAATACACCTGTCCCGCCTGGCAGTATACCGCTAGCACTGGAGCTAATGTCATGGTTTCAAAGCGGCCTGGAAGCACATATCTTTGTTCTATATCCAGCAGGTACTTAGCTTGACCCGTAAAATAAAAGTCTGGTACTGCTGCAAAACCAAGTGCCCCTCCCATTTGAAGCTGCTCGGTTGAAGACTGCCGGAATAAAAAGATTACATTCCCTTTTATTCTTGTAGAAAAGTAGTCCCCTTCTCTGATAAAGGCATCCAACGTATTTTTACTTTCACCCCGGTATATTTTATCAAGGCTGTTACTGTAATAATAATGACTATAGCAGTTCAATTTAAAATACGCTGTCTTATGTACCCCGGTTGCGATAGTTATCAGATGTTCTACGAGCCAGTCTCCCGCCTGCTTACCTTTGCTCTGAATGTCTTTATGCACAGAGGTATTTATTTTAAACCCCTGGAACAGGTCCTCTTGCCACTTCACACGATTATAATTTTGCATTTTTATATAATCGTACCATTTAAGGGTAACCCCAACACTCACCAGATAATATTTGTATTCCTCAAGACCCATAAAGACTGAAGAGTCAAGAGTATTATAAACTCCATCATCAGTTTTAAAAACCGGTAAATGGGTATCATCAGGATTATGTTGTCGTTCTATATACCGAAATCCGGCTCCCCAGGAATGAACCAGTTTATGTCCAAACGAAGTAGCAGCAGAAAGAATCAAACTGTCTTCCCTCACACGTTCGTAATACCCCGATAAATTAGCATAACGGGGAAAAAATGTTTCACTATCTTCTGTTGAATCAACCCTACTCCATTGAGGCATATTGTTCCCACTGTCAAACAACCATTTTGTGTATTCCCGATTATTATAAAGAATGAAATATTTCCACCGATCCAGTAGAGTAAGATAGGGCTTTTCAAAACGGAGAAGAATCTGTGAACCATCGCTCTCATTTGAATACCATAAAGTCATACGATTATGAGGAATTAAAAAATAAGGATTTATATAGGTGACATACATATAATCGCGGTTTATGGTATGACTATATCCCCCCTTGAGCTCCTGACCATAGCCCATAATGTTATATTCCGACAGACCTATTCCATAATTCAAATCAATGTCATCCATGCTAAAAGAAAATCTGGGAATAGAAAGCATGGGAATAGTGGAAAATATATCAGCTGTTTTTATGTGAATAATATTTTTCCCGTTTGGAGTAGTTTTGCGGGTGACGGAAGCCGCATTAATAAAATTTTGAGTTCTTAAAAGTCTCTCACTATCACGCAAGTCTTTGTCAGAAACCATATCTCCTTGTTTAAACAGGATAAGCTTGTTAATGCAGGAAGGGCGGGTTTTAATATGGAGGAGGTTTCCCAATTTATAGAAAAACTGCTCTGTTTTCAGCACTAAGTTATCATTATTAATATTTTCTCCGAGCCGATTAGCATCATCAAAAGCGTCCCCTATTTGATAAACTATAGAATCCACCTGAAACAGCTGATTATCTTCGGTTTTTCCTGGATGGTCATCACTATTGCGGGCCATAGAATTGCTGATTACAAAACCTATCAGTAGTCCTGTTTTTATAAGTACTAGAAAGTTCATTTTCATAGGAAAGTAAAAAAATCAAACCAAAAGTAGTCAGTTTTCAAATATAGCCCTCAGTTTCAAGAACCCAGGAGTAATGGACGGTTCTTTTGAGATAGCAAAAAGCAGTTCTCCCATACTATACCATAACACGTTTAACATTAAGGTATTACTGGGGTTTTATTGTTTTCAACCAACGGTTCAACTAAAAAGCTCCCCATTCCACTTGCGAGATTAAAAAATCAGCATATATTATACTGTATACACTTGTCTTCTGAGGGGATTGACAGGTTTAAATTAACGAAATAGGGCTTTTCTAACAAAAAACCCAATAATTATGCTAACCGGGAGGGTATTAAATGTTGGCCGTTTTTAAGACTAATCATACTATTAAATGGATCTCTGTGGTTATGCTGATAGTTTTTAACAGTTTCGCCGTAATTGAATTTGATCCTGTAGGTGCTGTACCAGGTACTAAGATGGGAGCCACGAGAGTACGCTTGGAAGCCGGCCCTAATGGCGACTATCACTTAGCATACGTCATTCCTTCAGCTACCGGTTGGAATTCTGAATGGAACCAACTCCAGGTAAACGCAGGGAAGGTATACTATGCCCGATACAAAAATGGTAAATGGAGCACCCCTGTTGAAGTCGGAGATGGTGTGCCTTTCTGGGATCTTGGAGTTGCCGGAGATTCTACAGGTAATGGATATGTAGCATTCACAAATTTTGAACGAACCCATCATTATTTTGCAACTATTACCAATGCGACGGAAGTAGATATTGAAAAAACTGCAGAAACCGGTTGTTTTGAAGCAACTGTAATTTTTGATAAAATTGGCAATATCCAGTATTTTGTCAGAACCGTGGCTCCCGGAACCGCAGCAATTACGATGCGGACAAAAAAGCCAGGAGAAACCGCATGGCAAACTCAAGTATTACCAGAAGGAAGCAACGCTGGCCAAAAAAACCCCAATTTTGCTTCTGATAGTAAAGGTAATCTCTATATCGCCTATCGCTGGATGGATGGTGGCTCTGCTGAGCGTATACTTGCCTATCAGAAATATGATATTAACAATAGCCGCTGGAGCGGAACGAACGCTAATACCCGTTTTGTGGGAGCCAGTAAACCCTGGTCACCCAAAGTATTTGTGGACAAGAATGATGGCATGCATATTCTTTGGGGAGGGGGCTACGACCGAGACAATAATGTCAGTCTTGCCATACGCGCTCCTTCAGGCATCATAACCGAACTCGATGGCGGTGTTGTTGAATATGGATGGCCTGCTACCATGTTTATTACTGATAATGGCGAAACCATTGTTGTTCATTCCTCTATGGCAAATATCCAGGATACCGCAGCTCATGGCGAAGTTATGTATTTGATTAACAAGGGTTCCTCTTGGGAATCAAATAAAGATGTAGATGCAAATACCGCTATTGAAGCCTGGGGTACGGTCACAGGCCGTGGTAACGAAGTAATGATGGCCTGGGTATCGGAAGGCGAAGTAAAGTATAGTACTTCAGGCTTTTCTATTGATACCACAGACATTACTGCCACAAATGAGTATAGGAAAAAATCAGTTCAACTGACTAATCCCCTTATACGGGATTCCAAATCTATGTATGACATCAAAGGCAGAGTAGTCCCCAACACCCATACGGGCTGGGGTATCCGAACTACCCCCGATAAACCTCAAAAAAAGGTACTCGGGCTTGAAGAATAATGAAATCTTTTCCAAATAAAAAAGGCGGTTATGAAAACCGTCTTTTTTTATACCTGCTTTAAAGCTTGGAAATATCAAGAAAAATGACAATCTTGTAGTAATACCCGGGTTTACCATTCCGGTTTTAGAAAATAAGGGAGGGGGGAAGATTATGCTTATTGATACGCCTATGAAAAAAAAATGGTTTACGGTATTATGCGTACGAAGAATTATCTTCTTATTCTCGTTGTTATTTTGGTTAAACAACTGTGCTATTCACAAAGGCACCGTAGAAACCAATCTCCAATCAAACTATGATAACTGCAAATCTTTTGTTGTTAAAAACGCCATTATTCCTGATTCAGTTTCTAAGGTAAAAACTATTAAATTCCGATCCATCGAAAATAAATGCCATACAGAATTAGGCATTCAACAATTTGCTATCAAGACCTTATGTGACAACAATTGGGCCTTTGGTAATATGTATAACATTGAGAAGCCAAATATTCTATACGGTCCCTGTTATTATGCAGATATTGATGTATATAAAGATTCAGTTTCTTTTATGATCTCCAACACCCCGGTTAAAAAACTGGATACCCTCCACAACAAAGGCCTTGAAATTGATTTAAACATTTCACTCGGAAAAGTCATTTCTGGAAACCAGGGGAATACCGGACTTGATACAGACCCTTCCGTAAACAAGACAAATATGGGTGTCATGTTTAAGTATCTCTTGAACCCATTCGGCCTGGAACTGGGTGGTGATTTGTATACAATTGCTTCAGCCTCTACAGACGATGATGGTTCCAAAGACCTCTACACGGGCTATGTATTGCGCGCTGGCCTCATTTATACATTATGGGCGGGTTATTATTTGACCACTACCAGAAAAATCGACATAGCTCTCGGCCCTAATTATGCCAACCTAAAATTCCATCAGGACTACAACGAAGCAAACATATCCGGCTGGGCAAATGGATACGGCTATTATGTACGTTCAACATTTCAAGTAATTACAGTTTATCATGTGGTGGCAGGCTTAGGAGTCATATACGAATATGAAGGCCAAAAATTCAGTCAGGAAGCCAATAAACATGATGCCAAAAAATTACAACTAACCTTATTTGCCGGGTATAAATTTTAGTAACCGCTTTATTTTTTTTGAACATCATAAGTACCAGACACTAAGCAAGTATATCGTTCTAACGAAAACCACAAACTTCTCAAACATCTCAATCTTTAGTAAACCCATAGTTTCCGACTTATCATTCTTTCAATTCAACACATTTTCATTTTATCGCCATACATCCCCGGTTAAAATATGTGAATTGAAATAAATTTTATATAATTGCAAAATTGTCATAATTATCTGGCTTTATTTTTCAGTCTGCATAAACTAACGTGTATGGAACATACCATATTAGTTTTTACTAAATAGAGACTTTTCATGACTACCTCAGAAAATAAAATCATCCTCCTCGTAGAAGATGAAATCCTTATTGCCCTGGAGCAAAAAGAAAGACTAGAGGAATGTGGCTACCAGGTGATTGTAGCAGGCAGTGGAGAAGAGGCTATTACCATCACTGAAGAAAACCAATCACTGGACCTTATTATTATGGATGTAGATCTCGGGGATGGCATGGATGGGACCCAGGCCTCTGCATTAATCCTTCAAAAAAAAGAACTACCCATCGTATTTCTTTCCAACCATACCGACCAGGAAACTGTTGAAAAAACAGAGAAAATTGCATCATACGGCTATGTTATAAAAAACACTGGATTTGCGGTTCTCAATACTTCCATAAAAATGGCTTTCAAGTTATTTAATGCAAAAATAAGTGAAAAAGAAAAGGAAGAAGCTCTAAGAATAAGTGAAGAAAAATATAAAACCCTGGTAGACGCCTCCCCTTATGGTATCCTCATTACGGACCTTAATGGTAAAATTCTATTCAGTAACCCCACTCCCGGTAAATTCCTGGGATACACCGAAGAAGAGATTATCGGAAAATATTTATGGGATTTGTCTGCCTCTCCGAAATTGGCAAAGCAAAACAAGGCTTATTTTGAATATGTTAAAAAAGAGAGGCCTGAACCGGAATCTTATAATGCTAAAAGTATCACAAAAACCGGAGAAGTCCTGGATATCCATATTGACTGGAGCTATATGTCCAATTCCCGTGATGGGGTAACCGGTTTCATTGTAATATTATCCGATATCACTAAACGGCTACAACATGAAGAACTGCTTAAAAACACCTTAGAAGCAACAACTGACGGCATCTGGACCTGGGATTTTAATAAGGATGAGATTAATTTTAGCCCTCGCTTCTATACAATGCTGGGCTACAAACCCGATGAGTTTCCCGCAAGTATCGATGCCTGGACCGACCTTATTCACCCTGATGACAAAGACCGGGCTATTAAAGGCGCTGCTGAATACCTCAAAACAAAACCCGATTTTTACGAAGACCAATACCGTCTTCGGACTAAACAAGAGGCTTATTGCTGGGTACACACAAAGGCAAAAATAGTGACTAGGGATGAGCAGGGCAAAGGCATTTTTATGATTGGAAGCCATGAAGATATCACCGCCAGAAAAGAAACAGAACTCCGCTTGAGTGAACGGGAAGAGCAGTATCGTCTTATCATTAATAACATTCCAGATGCTACCTGGACTTCGGACTATAATGGTAACATGTACTGGATAAGTAAAAACATAAGAAATATTCTTGGATACTCACCAGATGAACTGTATCAAGATAAACAGGTATTCTGGGTTCAAATCATTCACCAAAGTGACAAACAAAAAGTAAGCAATGCCTATTCAGCTCTATTTGTTAAAGAGGAAAATTTTGAATTAGAGTACCGGGTAAAAAAGAAAAACGGTGATTGGATTTGGGTATATAACCGGGCCATAAAAAGTTATGCCAAAAACGGTATATTGTATGTCGATGGTATATTAACAGATATTACTGCTCGAAAACAAGCAGAAGTCAGTATAGAAAAATCTCTTGAAGAGAAACAAAGTCTGTTGCGCGAACTCCAACGCCGTTTCAATGATAGTTTTTCTATGGTTTTAAGCATCATCAGGCTCACTAGTAATGCAAACGCTTCTTATGAAGCCAAAACAGCCCTTGAGCAAATTGACTCCAAGGTTTCAGCTATATTTGAACTTTACAGTCTGCTTTACACTTCTGAATCAACCGCAGACGTAAAACTAGATGAATATTTAACCAGAGTTATCTCCCGAATTCCGGTTACGGTCCCTGAAATAACCATCAGGCAAAAACTGGACGCTATAACCATACCAGTACAATCTGCCATATCAGTAGGCCTTATTGCGGTTGAGCTCATTACCAATTCTTTACAACATGCTTTTCTTGAAAATACGAGTGGTGGTATCTGCATTTCCCTCACTCAAAACAAGTTTCATGGTGTTCTTGAAGTAAATGATAATGGAATAGGTCTGCCAAAAGATTTCGACATCAGCAAATCAAAATCTATTGGAATGAATATTGTCACCGCACTGTTGCACCAGCTTGATGGAGAGTTAGAAATAAAAAAGATGCAAGGAACACAGATATCTTTGTCATTTCCTCTTCCGGCATAAATACCCGCATTCTTTCAAAATTCAGTGTTTTTGGACAGTTTCCTGCTAGTCAAAAACCAGCTATTAATTAATCCAATTTATTTTTAATTGAATTTTTACAAAACAATAACTATTTCTACTTATAAGTTTCTCAATTTGAAACGTTATAATCTTTATGAAAACCCAACCAAAAACAATCCTTCTGGTTGAAGACGAGCAAATAATTGCCCTTTATGAGACCCAGACCCTCGAAAACTTTGGTTATCAGGTAATTATTGCTAATTCGGGTAAAAACGCCATTGATATTATTGAAAAGGATGAAAGTAACGAAATCAGCCTGATCCTTATGGATATTCATCTTGGTGAAGACATGAGTGGCCACAAAGCAGCCAAAGAAATTCTAAAAAAACGGCATTTACCCATTGTATTTCTTACGGCTTATTCGGATGATGAACATGTAAACACCATCAAAGAAATTACGCGATACGGCTATGTTCTGAAAACTTCAGGGGAATTTGTTTTACAATCCTCAATTGAGATGGCCTATGCTCTGTTTGAGGCACATAACCGGGTTAGTCACAGTGAAAAACTGTTAAACCAGGCTCAAAATATAGCTCATATCGGACATTGGTGCTGGGACATTAAAAATGAGGAGCTCAGTTGGTCTGATGAGATTTTTTGCATTTTCGGAGTTGATAAAGACAATTTTATTGTGTCTGCAGAAAATTTTGAAAAGACCATTCATCCCGATGATCTTAAAGAGTTCCTTACAAAGCGGGCAGAACTGCTTAAAAAAGAACTGGATACGGAAATTGGCCACCGCATCATTAGACCCGATGGAGAAGTTCGGTATGTCGTAGAACGTGCAAAGGCAGTACGCGACAGTGAAGGACAACCAGCCTATGTCATTGGCACCGTGCAGGATATCACTGAACGCAAACAGGCAGAATCAAAAATATCTGCTTTACTGGAAGAAAAAGAAACTCTGCTAAAAGAAGTGCACCATCGAGTTAAAAACAATTTGAACACCCTAAGTTCAATGATATCAATCCATATGCATTCATTAACCAACCAGGAAACGGTATCTGTTTTACAAGACATTAAAAGCCGTATTTCCAGTATGACCACCTTATACGACAAACTCCATCATTCTGAAAATATCAGCGAAATATCTTCAGAGGCATATATTTCCACTCTCATTGTAGAATCCATAAAAATTTTCCCAAAAACCACAAACATTTCCATTAATAAAACCATAGATGACTTCCCTATTCATGTTGACGTGTTAATTCCCTTTGGCCTTATCATCAATGAAATTTTTACCAATGTCCTTAAACACGCATTCAAAAACCGAGAAGAAGGACAGATCAATATTACCCTGATCCAGGATACCAAACAGGCGAAACTTACCATTAAAGACAATGGTGTTGGGATAGATAAAACACATACATCATCTGATGGCTTCGGTATGAAACTCATCAATATCCTGGCAAATCAACTCCATGGATGTTTTGAGGTATTACAAGATAACGGAACAACCTGTATTATCAGTTTTCCGCTTTAAACGAATAGGCACAACGTCCATCAACCGCTGTGTCGCACAATCTCTCCATCCACCAGATAAATCACATCTTCGGCGATATTAGTCGCGTGGTCACTAATGCGCTCCAGCTGCTTTGAAATGGAGAGGAGATTCAGCAGTACATGCACATCCTGGGGGTTTTCTTTTATTTCCTGCTGGATTTCGTTAAAAAATTCCTCATGGAAGGTATCAATATCTGTGTCCCAGAGAAGAATCTGTTGGGCTAATTCTTTATCAAGACCAATGAGCGCATCCAGGCAGTTATGCAGAATTCTTCTAACGTCCCTGGCGCATTGAGTGAGTTTGTTGAAATATGATTTTTCGAGACAATAACCAAGGGACAAAAAGCGCTCTCCAATATGGGCCGCCATATCACCTATACGTTCAAGGTCATTATTTATCTTAAGTACCGCTACAATATAGCGCAGATCCTTAGCTACTGGCTGATGCAGGGCGAGGATTTTAAGACATTCTTCCTCAATTTCAATTTCAAGATTATCAATTTGCTTTTCCTGGGCAATTACCATCATCGCCTTTTCTTCATCATGCTTTTCCAAACTTTCAACAGCCCGGGTGAGGTTTTCTTCAACCAGCGTACAAAAATAGAGCATACGTTTTTCCAAATGCTGGATATCTCTGAGAAGATGATTACTCATATTGTTTCCTTTAGTTAACCAAACCTGCCGGTAATATAATCTTCTGTTTGTTTTTCTGCCGGCGTAGTAAAAAGCTTTTTCGTCTTATCATACTCAATCAGCTTACCCTCATAGAAAAAGGCTGTATAATCTGAAACCCTGGCTGCCTGTTGCATATTGTGGGTTACAATTACAATAGTGTAACTCCCTGCTAATTCCCGAATTAATTCTTCGATGCCCGCGGTTGCACGAGGGTCAAGAGCAGAAGTAGGTTCATCCATTAACAATATTTCAGGATTCACCGCCAAAGCTCTTGCTATACATAAACGCTGCTGTTGACCACCGGAAAGACTTAGACCACTTACATGAAGCCGGTCCTTCACCTCGTCCCAAAGAAGGGCTTCCTTTAAACTTTTTTCAACAATGAGAGCAAGTTCTTCTTTACTTTTTGTTCCATGAATTTTAGGGCCATAGGCAATATTATCAAAAATAGATTTGGGGAAAGGATTAGACTTCTGAAACACCATTCCCACACGTTTCCGCAATTTGACTACATCCACATGTTTATCATAAATATCTTTGTCATCAATGGTTACCTTACCTTCAACCCGGGTTCCATCAATAATATCATTCATACGGTTCAGTGTTCTTAGAAAAGTACTTTTCCCACAACCAGACGGCCCAATTAACGCTGTCACCAGCTTATCGGGTAATTGGAGGTTAATATCAAAAAGCGCCTGTACATCACCATAATAAAAATTAAGATTCCGTGAATGTATTTTGGGGTTTTCTATTATCGTCTTTTGAACTATCATTATAATATTACCATCTGTACTTTTTTCTAAGTTGTATACGCATAAATATCGCGACTGTATTAAACCCCAGCACCAGAGCTATTAATACCAGGGCAGTCCCGTATTGCATGGGCCGCACTTTCTCTATATCCGGATGCTGGGTCGCAAGCACATATAAGTGATAAGGTAGTGCCATTACCTGGTCAAATATTGAGGTGGGTAAATGGGGCAAAAAGAACGCAGCAGCTGTCAAAAGTATCGGTGCAGTCTCCCCCGCTGCCCGTCCAACAGCCAGGATAGACCCTGTTAACATACCAGGAATCGAATAGGGAAGTACGTTTTTATATATAGTCTGCCATTTGGTGGCACCCAGGGCGAGACTCCCTTCACGCAAATTTTGAGGTACCGACTTCAGGGCTTCTTCGCTGGTCACAATGATGATGGGCAGCACCATACAAGCCAGAGTAAGGCTCCCAGACACAATTGAAGTTCCAAATTTTAAAAAAATCACAAACAGACCAAGGCCAAAAAGTCCATATACAATAGAAGGTACACCTGCAAGGGTAACAATTGCCAAACGGACGATATTAGTAAAACGTCCTTGTCTTGCATATTCAGTGAGATAAATAGCACTTGCCATTCCCAGAGGAAGCGCGACCAGAATAGTACCCATCACCAAAAAAAGCGTCCCAGCAATTGCAGGTAAGATCCCCCCTTCTTCTCCGCTTTTACGTGGGAAAGCTGACAGAAACTCCCAGTTAATAACAGGAAGGCCTTTCCAGACAATATCGAGAATGATATAAGCAACAACGAATACTACCGAATAGGTTAAGAGGCGCATGCCCCAGACTATCATATTTTCATAGAATGATTTATTCATGCTTCAAAACTGTATTTTTTAAGAACCTTCTGAGATATAACTACCAGGCAGAAGGTCATAAGAAGTAAAACGATTCCCACCCAGAATAAAGCACTGTAATGAGCACTGCCAAAGGGCACCTCTCCCATCTCCCCCGCAATGGTTGCAGTCATCGTGCGAACAGATTCATAAGGGTTGAGCGTAACCAGGGGTGCATTGCCTGTGACCATGAGGACCGCCATGGTCTCTCCTATGACCCGACCAATACCAAGCATAATAGCGGCAATAATACCAGACAAAGAAGCAGGAACAATAACTCTCCAAATGGTCTGCAGCTTAGTGGCCCCAAGTGCCATGGATGCCTGTTTATAGGCAAGGGGTACCCCCCTTATAGCATCCTCAGAAACAGAAATTATCGTGGGGACTGCCATCATAGCAAGGATTACCGCTCCAGTTAATGCGCTTAGTCCGCTATCGAGATGGAATAGTTCTTTAATTATAGGTGATAAAACAATAAGCCCAAAAAAACCAAGTACCACCGAGGGAAGCCCGGCCAGCAATTCAATAAAGGGTTTTAAGGTTTCCCGTTCACGGGAACCAGCAATTTCTGATATATAGACCGCAGCAATCACTCCGAAAGGGACTGCTATGATAGTGGCCATAAAGGTGACCAGCAGAGAACCGGTGATAAGGGGTAATAAGCCAAAAGATTCATTAAAAAAAGAAACCGGATTCCATTTACTTTTAAACAAATGGGACATCCCCGGGTCTTCAATAAAAGGAACGGCTTCTTTTATAAGAAAGAGAAAAATCAGAAAGACAATAATTATACTGGTAGAAGCAGCGCTTACCAGGATATATTTTACGATTTTTTCTTTCATCTATTTTATTTCTTTTGTTATTTGACTGCTACATACCCTGTTTCAACAACAATGTTCTGGCCTTCTTTGGAAAAGGCATAGTCGAGAAACTTTTTTGTGATCCCTTCTGGCTCGCCTTTGGTGTATAAATGAAGAGGGCGAGCGATTGAATAAGAACCGTCAACAACTGTTTTTTCGGATGGTTTCACTGCTGGTGATTTTGCGTCATTCTTAACGTTGATGGCCTTTATCTTATCAGCAGCTTTTTCTGCATAACCAAGACCAACATAACCTATAGCAAATTTATCTGTTGAAACAGATTGAACAATAGAAGAAGTAGCAGGCATCAGTCTGGCCTTGGGAGTATAATCGTGTTTCTTTAATACATGTTCCTGGAAAAATACATATGTGCCTGAACTTGATTCCCGTGAAAGCACAAGGATTTTGTGGTCCTCACCACCAACCTGATTCCAATTGGTAATTTCACCTGTGTAAATTTTCCCGATTTGATCGATTGTGAGTTCATTAATCGGGTTTGAAGGATGGATAACTACTGCAATACCATCTCTGGCTACCACATGTTCCATTGGAGTAGTTCCCCGTTTTTTAGCTAATTTTATTTCTTTTTCTTTAATCGTTCGGGAAGCCGCACAAACGTCCGTAGTACCATTAATAAGAGCCGCAATACCAGTACCAGAACCACCACCGGTTACAGAGAGTTCCGCACCCTCATTTGCTTTCATAAATTTCTCTGCCCAAACGCTCACCAGATGCACCATGGTATCGGAACCTTTAATGGTCAATTGATTTTCCCCCGCAACTGCGAGAGTAAGTGAAAATATGCACATTGCGCTGATTATCATTTTTTTCATGGTTTTATTTCCTTTTTTTGGTTTTCGGTTTACTAACAATGTTCTTTTCAGGTTTTGTAGATATGATAGAATAGGAATGTTAAGATTGTGTTAGAAGTGAATTAGGAATTGGTTAAAACAGTATTCAGTCATCAGTTTTCAGTTATCAGAATAAAACACAGCCGGAAAAGGTAATATGTCATTGCCCGGCGTGACCGGGCAATCTATCCAACATCCAGAAAAAAGTTAAGATTGTTACAATGTATTTGGGATGGATTACCCGGTCAAGCCGGGTAATGACAGTGCCTGGCACCTATTTTATCTTTTAGGACTGCCTCTTTTTTAATAATCCTGGTTTATCAGAATGTAAACTTCACATCAAATTGTCCACGCTGATAACTCGTACCATTATCAAGCCCGGCTGAATTGATAAAATAAGTTACACTGCCTTTGATATTATTGGCAATACCTACATCTGCATTGAGCTCAACACCCTGATTATCCGTTGTGCCACCACCAAAATCTGAATCGCTGGTAAGAGCAAAAACAGCGTCTTTCTGCATGTAACGGTAATAAGCTCTGAAACCTAATGAACCCGGTTTTTTTACTTTGCCAAGAGTGACACCGGCAAGGAAGCCTACATTATCGTCATCAGCTGCAAAGTTTTGTACATAATGACCAAAAAGACTGGCAGGGACGCCACTGATTTTCATTCCCAACTCTGCAAACACTTCCCAGGGAGTGTAATCTTCAAGAAGAGCTTTTGCTGTATCTGCTGAATTCCCGAATGATTTACCTTCTTCATAAGGACCAGTTCCCTTTAACCCATCATGGAAATAATATCCTGTACCAATGGTAAAAGCAGCCTTTTTGTCAGCAAAAGGTAGTGATACCCCCAACTGCCCGGCATATAACATTACATCATCTGATGAACTCTCTTCTTCAACCCAGATACCTGCCGCATTCATAAAGGCAGATAGAGAACCATAGTCTTTTGCATATTGAAGCGCAATACCTTCAGGTACAAAGTCACTGTCATAGACCAGTTCACTTTTCCCTACTTTGGCAAAAGGGTTTTTCATTTTACCACCAGTAAGAGAAAGCCCTTGACCAAACTCAGGTGCCCAGTGAAAATTTGCCTGGTTAATGAACAAATCTTTTTTGGTAAAGGCATTATCCAAAGTCGCATTTGCGGAACGGGCCGTTGCTCCACCAGAGGCCAGTTCAAATTTGACACTGACAGAAGGAACTACTTTGGCTTTAAGACTTGCTTTAGCTGCCACACGTTGGCGATTGCGATTATCCTTCCCATCTATAATAAACATTTCATGGCGGTAACGGAAACTTCCGCCCAGTTTGATACTTTCTTTTACCTCTTCAGCAATAGCACCCGTAAATAATATGGCTGCTATAATAAATAATATTTTCAATTTGACTTCCTTTGGTTTAATTATTTGTTTCTTCATTATTTCAGTCCTATTCAAATTTTGTTTTGTTTGTATTATAAATATGTTTTGTTAGAATCTTGTTAGGATAGAATTAGAAATTTATTAGCCCTGATTTTTGAGCGTAATTTCAATGAAGAGTACTATAAAATAGTCTGTTTACATCAACTATTTAATTTCTCTATGTCGTCAAGATCTTTAAATCTTCCTGCGGCCTTCTTAGCGACAATAAGATCTTTTTTGCTAATGAGTTTTAAATTGACCCCATCGGTTTTCCGAGTAGCCCTATTTTCCCAAGCAGTTTTAAAGGAAAGTCCCTTTACTTGATTAAGAATATCGATCTGGATCGGAGGGCGACCGAATGTATACACATCAAACTCTTGATTGTACAGAAAATTATCTTCAGTCATATCAAAAAGGGGCATTTGGAAAAATTCAAAAGCCTTACAGAGTTTGATATAATTTGTCTTTGACTTCTCAACCCAGATATCCATATCCATTGTGGATCGCATATAACCATATAGGATAACAGAGTATCCACCAACAAGTAAGTATCTGACTCTGGCTTTATTTAGGGCACGTATAAAATCAAGCAAGTCCGGAGGCAGTGATAATCGATTCAAGCCCTTTTCCTCATTGAAAAAGCCTTTTTATCCATTCTCGGTGGCTTTAAAGGGTCATATCCCGCAACTCGCAGAGACCAATCCATACCCATACGCAAAAGTTCTTCAGCAGAAAGTTTAAGTAAAACCAGATTTTGCCTTTTCTGGTTGCTATGACTATAAGCTGATTTATCTAATCTCATACTCAGAAAATAACAAAACAGAACACTACCTGTGCAATCTTTTCAGGCCTCTTATGCGAAATATTTATTACTTTTTAAGTAATTCTTACAAAGGATTGCGCCTTATGAAAATTTTATCAAATGCCCTCTTAGGAACATTATTGTGTATTCTGTTCGCATCTGGTCAGCGAGATGGTTTTGATAAAATGAATTTTTCCCAGCAGAAAAGTCAGTTTCATACTGCCAAGATAGTCTCTCAAAGCGCTGAGTTTGTGTCCTGGATCGGTGCGGGCCTCAGTATTACCGGGCTGGTGCTCAAAAACAATAATCTTATTGTGCCAGGGGCTATTGTATATACAACCGGTGTATCGACCAATGGTTTTGCCGGTTTTGCCATGCACAGCGCAGTTGGACCCTACGCCAGAATCACCCCTAATGGCTGGTTATGGTATGCAGGTGGAATGGTATGTGGTGCCATTCTCCTTGGAGAGGTAATTTCTGATAACCCTTCCAAACCAGTAATGTGGGGTACAGGAGGTGGAGCGGGATTATTTTCTTTAATGTCCTGGATCCGGTTTCATCAGTTCCGAAAAAAACTGATTAAAAAATTCCCGGAATATGCTGGTGATTTACAACCGGTTATTATGCTGACAAAATCAGGTAATGTCGCTTTGGGACTTCATTCACAAATATCGTTTTAATATCACATCAATTTTTAAAGATCATAAAGGTCTTTATATACAATAGCCACTACTTTGTCTAAATCCTCCGGTTAACCTATAATATTCATTGGAGGTTCTTTTTTAAATGAGGGGGAATGCATGATTTCACCTGTGTTTTTTCGATTGGCCTATGTAACAGCGTTCCTCTTGGTATCTTTATCGTGTGCCCAACAGTTCATACGATATCCCTATTTACAGCAGGGTACTCCTGAATCTGCAATAATTTGCTGGAGGTATAGTGAACCAGAAGCATTCAGCATAAAATATGGCACCAGCCCGGACAACCTCAATATGATGTCCGGGCCTTCTGAGGCTTCAAAAGACGCCTGTTTAACGCTGGATGACTCTACAATTATCCCCTACACAAAGTATTATTACAAATTTGTACAAAAAGATACCCTTGTCGATTTTGAACTGGAACAATTTTTTGTCACCCACCCCTCTCCAGGACAGACTGGGGAGTATACTTTTTGGGTTGTGGGTGATGGCGGTGATGCCTCCCGGGCAATATACGAAAACAGTAAGCAATTCAAATTGGCAAATGGCGGTTCCTATGCTGCGGATGGCATACTCTTTCTCGGAGACAATGCATATGATGATGGAACTGACGCGCAGTTTACCAGTAAATTTTTTGGTGTGTTTGCAGAAGCGCTGTCCGTTAACTTCAGCTGGTCTACCATAGGTAATCACGAAAACCTGACCAAAGACGCCGCCCCCTATCATGCGGCTTTTGTTCATCCTACAAAGGGAGAGTCCGGCGGTATTCCATCAAATACCGAGTATTATTACTCCTTTGATTACGGAAATATTCATTTTATTTCCCTTGATTCCGAGCAAAGTGCTCGTTCAATAGGTGGACCTATGTACACCTGGTTAGAAAAAGACCTGAAAGCAACCAAACAAGACTGGATTATCACCTATTTCCACCACCCACCCTATTCCTTCGGCAGTCATAATTCAGATAAGGAAAGTAACCTCTACCAGATGCGGGAAAACTTTGTCCCTCTCCTGGAAGATTATGGTGTTGACGCCGTATACACCGGCCACAGCCATGCCTATGAGCGCTCATTCTATATTGATAGAGCCTATGGTAATTCAAAAAGTAACTTTGAAAATAAGGATTCGGTTGTATTAGACCCCGGCTCAGGCGACCCGGACGGGACAGGAGCATACCGAAAATCTTCCATGATAAACCCCCATGAAGGCACTGTCTATATAGTAACCGGAAGTGCCAGTAAGCTCTCTGCTTCAGGAAGCCTTCATCCCATGATGTATGTAAAACACATAAAGTACGGAACAGTTATACTTACCGTCAATGACACGGTATTAACCTCCCGTTTTATTGACCGCACTGGTGCACAGTTGGACCAGTTTCAGATTGTTAAAAACCGACTGGAAGTTAATGTGGAACGTAGTAAATTTAAAACTGATGATTTATTAATTAATGGACGGGGGTTTTCCTTCCCTAAAAACAACTCAAAGTTGTTCCGTCTATACAAAACAGACGGGACCCTGGTTTATAAAGGAGTTCCGAAAGGGGTATGGATTGCAAACAAGAGCGATGTTCCTAACGATGTGTATATTTACCGTTATGGAGAGACTCACCGGAAAGTTTCGCTTTTTTAACAATACGGCTATATCTTAATTCGAACACCAGCCTCCCAAACCATATCACCCTCTATTTTCATCAGCACATCTTCATAGCTCTCATGTTCCCGCATAAGAATATTAGACAGCTTACCAAATACCTCAGCCTTTTCCAGTAATTCAAAACTAAGTCCCACGTTCAGGTTATGCAGATTTTCAATTGTATTTATGTTGATTCCGGTTTCGGTGGTTTTCCAATATTCTCGGCCAGTAGCACCATTATAACCAATAAAAGCTGTAGCATATCTATCATGCATAATTTGTGAACGTATCGTAAGTGAAGAAGAAAAGTTTATTCCTGGATGATAAAGGGTATTAAGAGAATCATCCTCACTTGACTGATAGGAAAGAGCTATCCCGCCATCCCAGGTACCACTAAGATGCTTATTTCCCAATCGAAGACCACCATGGAGTTCTCCGCCATAAATAAAGCCTTCTTCCATATTAAAACGCTTATAGGTCACTTTATTATCTATTTGTTCTTCTATAGGAACAACAACGATCATGTCATCTAGCATATTAAAATAGCCACTCAATTCAGTATACCAAAACCGATGCGGCTCTAATCTGCAGCTGGCAGCTATATTAGTTGAGTATTCAGGTCCCAATTCAGCATTTCCCAGGCGGTAAGAGCCAAAATGATACCTATGTTCATATAATTCCTGCACTGTTGGTGCTTTGAATCCCCTCCCTGCCGATAAACGCAATGCCAACAAATTTACGGGTCTATATAAGACAGACAGTTTGGGAGAAAATACCGGCCCGTTATTAACGGCATCATTACCCGTATTGGCGACATAATCAGTCCGTAAAGCAATGAGAGCAATAAGTGATGAATCCAGCAAAGTTAGCTGGTCCTGTACAAAACCAGAAACGGTATATTGATCAGCAGTATCCGGCATACCGCCACGAAAATAATTTCGCCAGAGATATTCGGTACCCACTGTCACCAGGTTTCCCGGTAACCTGAAATCAAAACTCAAACGAGGTGATGCTAATTCATCAAGCTCAGTGCTGATTTCAGCATCCCAATGAGTATAATAGGCCTGCAGATGAGCGGTTATCATATCATTAATCATATAACTCGCATTAAGCCCTGGCATAAACATTAAAGCTGTCTTCATTTCATATTCATTTTCTACCTGATACCAGGTTGATGTTGAACTATCAGGAGCAACCAGTGTTGTGTCTCTGGTTGTAAGTTTTGCATCACTAAATTCAGCATCATCGGTTAAAAAGTTCAGATACCCGGAAACAGTCATATCTTCTATCGGGTAAAAGTCAAGCCGGGCAAGACCTGAGGTTTTCCGATAATCGAGATGGCCAATTCGATGTTTCGGTGCAAGGATATCAGCTCCGTCTGAGCGTTGATAACCAGCGTATACACTGTAAGCCGTCTTACCGGATTTTGAACTGCCGCGACTCATGACTTCACCATTATAACTTGAATAGGTTCCGGTACCTCCGCCTAGCATGGTTTTTTGTTTGGCTGTTCCTTTTCTGGTAATAATATTTATGACCCCACCTAAAGCATCACTTCCATATAAGGCAGAAGAAGCATCTTTAATAATTTCTATACGTTCAATAGAAGCCACAGGAATCAGATCAATATTAACCCCTGTCTGGATATGAGAACTACGAATCCGCATACCATTTACCATTACGACGTTATAATAATTTGGCATACCTGACACCGATATATTCTTTTTATAGGGACCACCACTCCCGGTTCCACTTTCAATATTTACCCCTGAAACATACTGAAGAACATCTGAAGTTTTCAGGGCGTTTATTTTTTCAATATCATCCCGGGTGACAACATGGCTGATTGATGGAGTTTTTTTAAGAGAAGATTCATGACGAGTAGCAGAGACTATTTTTTTTTCTAATTCGAGAATATTAGATTCTGGCTTTTCTTGTTGGGAAAACACCAGGCAAGGAAGAAAGCAAACCACAGCTGCACAGAAACCAAATAATACCCGGGCTGAAACTTTCATTTTTTCTCCATTATTTGAATAATGAATTAGTCCTTGTTAAGACTTTCAAAAATAATGCTTTTGATTATGCAATATGTCATTGCCCGGATCGACCGGGCAATCCATCAAAGTATCGATTTTGGATGGATCACCCGGTCAAGCCGGGTGATGACAGTGAAACAGATTCAAAGCCATCAATTCTGAACAAGAACTGATTACAATATTAATGTAGTTCACAAAAAGACAATTACTATAGGGGGTTTCCCCTACTCATTTATTCATATTCCAGGCAATAGCCGCTTTTGTAAGGGCAGAAGCACTATCCAAATGCAGTTTTTCTTTAATATTTGATTGGTGGGTCTCAATTGTTTTTGGACTAAGCAGTAGTTTTTCGGCTATCTGTTTTACCTTAAACCCCTGGCCAAACAGTTGGAACACCTCCAGTTCCCGGTCAGTGAGGGCGCCGATATAAGGGGTAACCGCATTTTTCTGAAACATATCCATATCAAGTCGTGATTTAATTGATTGACTTATATAGGTCTTACCCTTCTCAATTTGCTTAAGGGCCTGAATAATGGTTTCTGAAGCTTCCTGTTTCATAACATAACCGCGAGCACCTGCTTTAATAGCGCGTTCAGCGTAAATAGCCTCATCATGCATACTCACCACAAGCACTGTCACCTTAAAATCGAGCTTTTGAATCCATTTAATTAGTTCCAGCCCACTTATGTTTTTAAGGGAAATATCAATGATGGCAATATCAGGTTTGTTTTGTTTGATGCTGTTAATAGCGCCCATAGCGTCTTCAGCTTCCCAGTCTACGGAATAAGACTTTTCCTGTTCCAGAATCAGTTTAAGCCCCTGTCGGACAATGGGATGATCGTCAACCAGTATTATGTGCTTGTAATCCTGCATATCACCTTTGTTCCTTCATTTGGATTTCCTTCAATGCGGAGTGTCCCTTCCAGTACCTTTGCCCGGTAATGCATAATGGTAATTCCCATCCCTCTACGTTGCTCATCGGCATCAGCTATTCCCATACCATTATCAGTAACCACAAGCTCCAGTATACCATGTCCGATATCTGCAAGGGTAACCGTTATAGCCGAAGCCCCGGCATGTTTGACCGTGTTATGTATAGCCTCTTGAGCAATACGAAAAAGATGAGTTGCCTTCATATGGTCTTTTAATTCAACCGTATCTTCAATTTCTGCTTTGCAGACCACATTATGCATAACGCTTATAGACTGGCAAAATTCACGTATTGCAAATACAAGTCCGTGTTTTTCAATTTCTACAGGAAAGAGATGTTTAGACATCCGTCTGGCATCTGAAATAGCATCATTAAGGTACCCGTTCAACTTATGCAGTTCTTCGTTATAACCAGGTTCAGCCTGCTCCATTTTTTTCTCTAGCATTTGAGTATTAAACAGAATGCCGGTTAGTTGTTGACACAAGCCATCATGAATTTCCTGACCAATCCGTTCCTGTTCCCGGGTAGAAATTTTCAAAACTTCTTCATAAGCCTCTTTTAATTTCTGAGACTTTTCCATTTCAAAAATATGCAAAATGCGAAGGAGATAATAGAGAATACCAAATGCACAACAGGCACGGAATATCTGTACAGGGACACCCGTGAGGGCTATAAAGTTGCTGTAATTCAAAACGGTTGCCGGGAAAAAGTTTCCCCCTTTTACAATAAGCCCCGACAACACCGCATAAAGAACAAATAAAACTGCAGCAGCAGAGAACCAGTGCGTAATCCGTTTTTCTTTAAGTCTGGTTATCTCACGGGCCTTTTTTTGTAAAAAGAAGGACAGCCCGGTAAGTAAGGCTCCGGGAAAGGCGAATACATAGCGCATAAATAAATCGGTATTCGCAAACCAGGCGGCACTAAAACCAGAACTGATCCCCTTCCAAAAAAGCACGGCTACCAGGAACGCATACATAGAAACAGAAGTCAGGATTGCCTTTCGCTTAGGCAATTCCGAAACCACAACGGTTTGTAATCCAAACTCAAACAAAAAGATATATGAAATTTTTCCCAGAAAGAAGCGGACATTCTCTAATATGGTAACCCCTGACGTGCTCCAATACGACTCTCCCAGCAACAAGAGCATGTCCATCCACTCATTGAAGCCATGGAGCAGACCAAAAAGTCCCAAAAGCCACAAGTTTGCGCCAAAGTTAAATGCACTTCCTTTACGGGTCTGAGTAAGTATTGATATGCCCAGGGAAAAGAAGGACAAACCGTAAAAGAAATAAACCAATACCATATGATTCACGATAAATTGGCTTACAATAGACATCGTTCTTTATAGTTCAGGATAATAATGGTAAATGCAAAGTAAAAGAGCTTCCCTTCCCAACTTCACTTTCAACAGAGACATGACCCTTATGGACTTGGAGAATATGTTTTACAATCGCTAACCCTAAACCGGTCCCCCCTATTTTTCTACTTCTCGCTTTGTCTACCCGGTAAAATCGTTCAAAAAGCCTTGGGAGATGTTCGTCTGAAATACCGGACCCCTGATCAATCACCGAAATTCTGCATTCACCATCTTGTGCTGTAACCCTAACCCTGATGGTCTTTTTATCATTTGAATATTTTAAAGCGTTATCAATAAGATTAATAACCGCTTCTTCCATCAATTGTGGATTAACCGGAAGTTCACAATCCGATTCAAATTCAGACATTATCTGAATGTGCTTATTCAAAGCTTTCATATCACAAGCGTTAATCGCATTTTCTACAATTTTTTGAACAGAAGTAGGTTCCCGTTCCACTTTACCTTCTTCCGAATTTTGCTCAATGCGAGAAAGGCTAAGCAGATCTTCAATAATCTGGTGCAATCGTTCCCCATTCTGAGCAATCATCTTAAGAAAGCGTGCAGCATCTTTTGGGTTTTGCATAGCACCATCATTAAGAGTTTCCACTGCGCCTTTAATAGATGTAATAGGAGTTTTCAACTCATGAGATACATTAGCCACAAAATCACGCCGGATATTCTCCAATTGTTTGAGTTTTGTGACATCATTCATTACAATGAGAGCACCGATACTATCTCCCCCTTCATTTAAAAGCCGAGTGCCGTGAATCTGGAGATAGCGTTCTTCATTCCCTGCAGTAAAAATTAAATCTTCTTTGAGTGTTTCTTTAAAAGAAAGGATGCGCTCAAGCATTTCGAGCAATTGAGTCTTCCTGACAATTTTTAAAATATTTTTCCCAAGTGCATCAGTAGGCGAAATGTTTAAAATTTTTGCCGCGCTTGGGTTAAAAGTGAATATGCAATTACCCTCATCAACGGCAATCACACCTTCTTCCATGGAAGAGAATACCGCGTCCAGCTCTGAGCGTTGTTGGCGAATAGTTCGCATCCGTTTCCCCAAATCATCCGCCATATTATTCATGGTATGAGCAAGAGTTGACATTTCAACGGAACCCGTTTGAGGCATACGATGTTTAAAAAGACCCTTAGAAAAATTTTCTGCACCCTTCCGCATTTGTTCCAGAGGTCTGATAATATGACGGGACAAAAACCAACTCATAACAGCAACAAAAATAGCGGTGAATACTCCTGCTAAGAGCAACTTGTTCCGTACACTGTTGAGTACAGCTTGAATTGAAGTGAGTGGAACGGAGATCCGTACTATTCCTTCAAAACCAGTGTGAAACATCAAAGGTTCAGCTACATACATCATATCCTGGTTGAGGGTTCTGCTATAACGCATAGACATTCCTTCACCCTCTTCTCTGGCATCAATAAATTCGGGTCTATCTTTATGATTATCCATTGCATCAGAGTCCTTTTCTGAATCACAAACAACATTCCCGGTTTTTTCAATAATGGTGACCCGTGCCTGTGCAAGGACACTGAGGTGTTCACAAATACCAGCAGGGATATCCAAAGCCCCGGTTTTGAGTTCCTGTTGAATTCTATCTGCACTGATACGCGCAATAGAGGCCATATCCTGCCTGGTCTGGTTAAATGAAAACTGACGGTAGGTATAGGTAGAAAACCAGATAGTAAGGCCGAAGCCAATTACAATAATTATGAAATAAGCGGGATAGAGATTCCAGAATAGCTGAATCTTTTTCATACATCCATAAATTTATATCCTATTCCCCGTACTGTGGCGATTATTTTCCCGTAATTCCCCAGTTTTCGCCTGAGACCAACGATAAGCACATCAATAGAACGGTCTGTTACCGGATAATCATCTCCCCGTATACCTTCCACAATCTGGTGGCGGGTAAACACCCATCCCGGTTTATTCGCCAGAAGGTAAAGTGCACTGAATTCAGAAGCCGTAAGTTCAAGAGTCTTCCCGTCCAAATGTACTTCATGTCTGCCCGGATGGATTTCCAGGGCATCAATTTTTAAGGTATCAATTTTCTGTTCAGGAGCGGTTTTCCCTGTTCTGTGTAAAATTGTTTTAACTCTGGCAGAAAGCACCTTGATACTGAAAGGCTTAAGAATATAATCCTCAGCACCCAGTTCAAGACCGGTAACAATATCATTTTCTTCACCTTTGGCCGTAACCATTATAATCGGAATATCTTTTGTGTCAGCGTTGTTTTTCAAAACCTTACAAATTTCAAGCCCATTTAAACCAGGAAGCATGAGATCAAGAAGAATAAGATCGGGCTTGTTAACCCGGATAATTTCAGAAGCAGGATCAAAAGAAGGGGTTGTGGAAACTTTGTACCCTTCCTTTTTAAGGTTATAGCGAATAAGCTCCTGAATATCAGGCTCATCTTCTATGGATAATATGTGCAAAACAGGCATAATTGAGTATTTCACCTTTTTTTGTAATCAGTTATCAGTCGTCAGTTACCAGCTTTTATTCTTGTGGCTACGCCATTTCTTGTATAAAAAAGGCGCAGCCATTAATTATCTGACTACTGAGAACTCGCGACCGAATACTTTTACATTGTATATAATATTGGTTACCTGCTCTTAAGAATTTCTGGTTTAGGATACTGTGATAGTACTGCCGCAGCCCGTTCCAGTACTTCAGCAGGAAGCTCTACTTCTTCAAGCTTCCCATCCAGGAATTTTTCATAAGCCCCTAAATCAAGCATACCATGGCCACTGAGATTAGCGAGGATAACCTTTTCCTTACCTTCTTCCTTGGCCTTGTTAGCCTCTTTTACCACCTGTGCCAGAGCATGATTGGTTTCAGGAGCAGTCACAATACCTTCGGTACGCGCGAACTGTAAACCCGCGGTATATGCTTCAATCTGGTTAACTGATTCCGGCCGACAAATACCCTCAACAACAAGCTGACAAACAATGGGAGCCATGCCGTGATAACGGAGTCCACCCGCGTGAATAGGCGGAGGTACAAAGTTATGGCCCAAACTGTGCATGGCAAGAAGAGGAGTATACCCCGCCTCATCACCGTGATCATACGAAAAAGCCGCTTTTGTCAGTGTAGGACAAGCTGCTGGCTCAACAGGAATAATATCAACTTCTTTACCATTTATTTTATCATGAGCAAAAGGGAGAGCCAAACCAGCGAAATTACTGCCACCGCCTGCGCAGCCAATAACCACATCAGGATAGACACCTTCCTGCTCAAGCTGCTTTTTAGCCTCAAGACCAATAACCGTCTGATGCATCATCACATGATTAAGAACACTACCCAGAGAATAACGAGTTTGGCCAGTTTCATCAGAAACAGCAGCTTCCACCGCTTCGCTAATAGCAATGCCCAGGCTTCCAGGAGTGTTGGGGTCTCTTTCAAGTACTGCTCGACCAGCTTTAGTTCTGTCTGAGGGACTGGCAAAACAGTTCCCCCCCCAGGTGCGCATAAGTGTCTTACGATAGGGCTTTTGGTCAAAACTGATACGAACCATATACACATCGCATTCCAGTCCAAATTGAGAGCAGGAGAATGACAATGCACTTCCCCATTGACCAGCACCTGTTTCTGTAGTAAGGCGTTTGATTCCAAATTCTTTATTATAGTAGGCCTGGGCAACTGCTGTATTTGGTTTATGACTGCCCGCAGGGCTCACACTCTCATCTTTAAGATAAATTTTTGCGGGAGTACCGAGTGCTCTTTCCAGGTTTATCGCCCGAATAAGAGGAGTAGCACGCCACATCGAATACACATCCTGTATTGCTTCAGGAATATCAATCCAACGCTCAGTACTGACTTCCTGCTCAATCAAGTTCATAGGAAAAACCGGAGCCAACATTTCTGGACCAATAGGCTTTCCGTCTGGACCCAGAGGTGGATTCATTTTAATGTCTGCCAGAACATTGTACCATTGTTTTGGCCGGTCATCGGAATGTAATCGTATACGTCTTTTCTGCATTGAGTCCTCCACTGTTAATTATTTAGCTGCACAGGTCAGGCGTGAACCAGCTCTGAGATGGTTCCAAAAAGATATTCTAATCCGGCATTTTCTCCAAGCGCAACTCAGTTCAAGATTAGGTATCTCTTCCAGTTATCAGATTTTTTGTTTGCGACTTAGCCTTTTTTAACAAAAAAAGACTCACACCTCGTTAATCTGAGCACTGAATACTTCTTTGGTACGAAACTGCGGAGAACACTATCTCTTTAAAAAAAGCGGATTATTTTTCTTAATGAGTGCACCGAATTGGACAGTGACCAGGAAATTTGAGGTGAATAATTGAAGTTTTTCGGTTTATAGAGGGGATCTGTTTCAAGGTTCCGCACAGGAAACAGTGCAATGCCCGCTTGTAAAAATAACTTTCTATAGAAACGAATGCGGATACCCATAGCGCCAAAAACTCCAGTACGAATCAATTCGCTATAATGTTCCACTTCACCGGGATACCAGCGAAAACCACCTATCCATTCAATACTCACTCTATTCCAACTCAGGGAGTAGCCAGTGTTCATTCCACTTTTAATGGGTAATACTCCGCTCGGGAAACGACTTTCCAGAAAAAAACTCAAGGTATCAAAAGAAAAAAAAGGCGTGTTTAACAAGTACCGGGCATCAAACAGGACCCCTGCCCCAAATGCGGGGCCATCATAGTCACACCATACTTTGGGTAGTGATATCAAATCATGAAATTGATTTTGTATTACTTCTCCGGCCAAATTTTCCTTAACAACGATTTCAATTCCCGGAAAAAAATCTACTCCCCGGTAACGAACCCTGCGATTAACATCCAGAGTCAATAAATCATAACGGAAATTATTTTTCCGGGATGTAACAATATTATAAAAGAGGTATCCCTGATAATCATTGAATTGTAATGAGGAAAATAATGAGAACGTCAGAAAATCATCTGCTCCGATATATCTGCCTGTCCGTCCGTTCTCAATGGTATTTGTATAATTATCATTCAAAAACCCAAACGCATAGTTTACATCAGCGGAATCTGCCAGCGGGCACAGAAATAGCAATGAAAATAAATAATAGCCATAAAAAAAGGGGCCTTGGACAAGACCCCGTTTTTTTAGAGTACAAACAATCAGTTGATTATTTGGCAACCCAGTCTCTGATAGTGGTTGCAGGAATTTTAAAACGACGGGAAGCTGCAGCTATTCCGCCTTTTTTATTTTTCTTGTTGAATTGCGTAATGAATCCAACAACCTGTTTTTTCTTAGCGTCGGTGTAAACCCGAGCGTTACTTTTTTTAGCAGCAGTTTTTTTCGTAGCTACTTTTTTCTTAACTACTTTTTTGGCTACTTTCTTTTTGGCAGCCTTTTTCGCTACTTTTTTCTTAACTACTTTTTTCTTTACGACCTTCTTAGCCACTTTTTTTTTGGCTACTTTTTTCTTAGCTACTTTTTTTTTGTTTGCTTTTTTCTTTGCCATGTTGTCTCCTTTTTGGCTGTTAAGATAATTTTAATATAATTTTCTACTGCAAGTACGCAATTTTTTTTCCAAAAAAAAACTTTTTTTTCAATTTGGTTTTAAGTAGTCAACTTTCTGCACTCTGATTCATGTAAGAAAGGAGCCTGCGAGCTCAAGTTCTAGCCCATAATCGTCCACATCAGTATTAAGTCCCGTCCTGGCAAGAGTGATAACGCCAACGGACGAAGCTCCACCAGTCAGAAGTGTTTTTGCGCATTCTTCCGACGTTGCCCCTGTAGTAAAAACATCATCAACTAACAGCAGTTTCTTGCCCTGGATCGTAGTCTTTCTATTCAGAACAAATGCTGAATTAATATTCTCCACCCGTTCAGTTCCCGACAGACGCGTTTGTGTTTTTGTGTATTTTCGTCTATTTAAGCTGGTTTTATCACAACGAACACCTGAAAAAGAAGACAATGAACGGGCAATTAACGTCGCCTGGTTAAAACCACGCTCACGCTGTTTTAGAGGATGGAGAGGGACCGGTACCAGGCTGTCGTACTCCTCAATATAATTTTTAAGACCATACTGATAACGGGCAAAAGCCGATAAGAAACGAGCATTTCTTTTCAACCCATTATATTTAAATCCATGAATAACTCCTGACAAAACAGGATCCAGGAGAAACAAGGAGCGAACACGATCAAATGAAAACTCCCAGAATTCATGACTATCGTTACACTCAGGTACGCCACAGTGATGACAAACGTCTTTTTGTATCGGGTGCAATTTTCTCAGGCAAGAACGGCAAAGCGGTAGTCCTTTCCATCTTTTATGATAACAACTGCGAATGAGACATATGGGGGGAATCAGTATACTCAAAATTCCATTCAATCTTTCACTGATAACCCCATTTTGATTCATAATCAACACGAAAATTAAGAAAATTTCTAATTTTAATTCAGGTTTTTTACAAAATTGACAAAAAAGGATAGCCATTAAAAAGCATTATGAGTAAAAACAGTCTCCCTGTCTTTATTGCAGTTAGCTGCCTTGGTATTTCGTCGATTATAACCCAGATAACCCTAACCCGAGAACTTCTAAACATCTACCAGGGTAACGAACTGGTAATTGGTTTCATCATTTCCTTCTGGCTTATCCTTACCGGGGTGGGAACATTCCTGGGGCGTTACCAGTTTCATATCAAATTTATACTTGTACATTCACTCATCTTAACCGCACTTATTCCTTTTGGACAACTGTTGCTATTAAGACTTTTCCGCAATACCATTGCACTACCCGGATCTACTCTCGAACTATTTACACTATTTCCGATGATACTCCTCATTATGTTCCCCTATTGCCTGTTATCGGGTTACCTGCTTCCCATTGCCTGCGCCCTTTTTAAAAAACAGTCTGGACAGAGGCATATTGGGAGAATATACTTCGTCGATAATCTGGGAGACATCCTTGGCGGGCTTCTTTTCAGCTTTCTATTAGTGTTTATCATGAGTTCTTTTAATGCTCTCTATGTCCCCTGTCTGTTGAACCTCACTGCAGCACTCATCATTTGCATTACATCCAAATACAAAAAAACATTTTTTTATATCATAGCTATAATTTTATTCGTCATAGCTTCAACCAGATTCGGGCTGGATGAGACATCCATTTCCTGGTTATTTCCCTCACAACATATCATCCAAAAAGAAGAATCCGTCTATGGGAGACTCGTGGTTACCAAAGATGCAGAACAATTAAACTTCTTTGAAAATGGAGTACCACTTGCTTCAAGTCATAACCAACTCATAGCTGAAAAAACCGTCCATTTCAGCCTTTCTCAAGTGTCAGAAGATAATCTGAACGTCTTGCTCATTTCAGGCGGACTCACGGGAGCTATTCAAGAAATACAAAAATACCCGGTAAGAAAAATTGACTATATTGAACTGGATCCGGTACTAATACAACTAACCAGGCAATTTGCACCAACTACTTTCAGTCAATACGTTGAAGTACACATTACCGACGGCAGAAAGTTTATAAACGAATCAAAGAAAAAATATCATGCTATCATAATTGCATTACCTGCTCCTGTTAATATACAATTGAACAGGTTCTATACTCTGGAATTTTTCATAGCGTTAAAACAGAGATTACATCCCGGAGGTGTTGTTAGTTTTACGCTCCCCGGTGCTGAAAACTATTACCCTTTACCCCTTGTCCAACTATATCGGATAATTCATTCTACTGCTAAAAATGTTTTTTCCCATGTTAAACTTTACCCTGGAGGGGAGACGGTATTTGTATTAGCAAATCATAAACTTACAAACTCTATTTCGGATTTACTGACCCGTAAACAAATAAAAACGTCATATATGAACCAGTATTATATGAAAAGCAAATTAAGTAAAGACAGGGTTGATGAGATTAACAACATGCTTAAGGGAACCGGTGAAATTAACCGGGATCTTTATCCCACGGCCTTTCGGACACAACTCAAATACTGGGGCTTGTTTCACCAGGTTAATTTCAACTGGCTTTGGGGATTTCTTATCGCAGTTAGCCTTTTACTCTTTTTGTTTTATCGTCCGATAGAGTCGGTTCTCTTTACAACAGGATATATATCCATTGCCATGGAAATTATCCTTATTATCCTTTCACAAGCAAGTTCAGGATATGTGTATTATAAATACGGACTCTTTATCACCATCTTTATGACAGGACTGGCGGCAGGCAGCTATCTGAGTAGCAGAAAAAATCACAACAGCATCATTAAAATAAAAAATAGACTTCTCTATCTCGAACTTGGATTAATAATAACCATTGGAGGATTAATCTTCATCACTGCCATCCCTCTTCTCTGGAAACAGGAAACTATTTTATTCCTATTGGTTTTTTGCACTGCAACCCTAACTGGAAGTGAGTTTGCCTGGGCCGGTCAATACCGCTGTGCCCACAAACCACCTGGTGCCAGCAGTCTGTATACTGCTGATTTTCTAGGAGCAGGAATAGGCTCACTTCTTACTTCGGCATTATTCATTCCCACTCTGGGGATTCAAAATACCATATTTATTTTGTTGTGCGTGAAACTAACGGGCTTTCTCAAACTCTGGAAATTCTCATGAAAAAATACAGAAAATACTATTTAAGAAAGCTAAACAGGATAAGCGGTTGGTGCCTTATGGTTTTTATTCCGATCCTCTTCATTACAGGTTATGGAATTTCCGGGGATTACCAATGGACCGCAATTATTGCCACAGCAGATCTTCATTCTCATATTCACATGTTTTTTATGCCATTTACCATTGGAACATTCATTATCCACGCTCTTGTTAATATCTATTTTACCTTAAAAAGGTGGCATAAAAAATGAATGAATCCAAAGAGCACCCTATTACCCGCAGACAGATTTGTAAATCCTGTCTGGCTAGTGCAGCTGCACTTTCTTTTGGAATGAGAACCAGGGCACATGCGGGCTTTTTGGATAAGATTCTAACAGGCGATTCTGAAAAAAAGGTTATTCAGAATGATGCTCCAGAAAAACTCTGGGAATGGTCAAAGGAGGCCTATCATTACCTAAAATTAGGTAAAAACATCCAATGCCAACTCTGCCCGAATAAATGCAAAATGGAGCCTGAATCCCGTAGTAAATGTCGG
The DNA here is from genome assembly GCA_015232855.1 of Fibrobacteria bacterium. Classification (GTDB taxonomy): domain Bacteria; phylum Fibrobacterota; class Fibrobacteria; order UBA11236; family JADFYW01; genus JADFYW01. The sequence continues at coordinate 36,368 of JADFYW010000003.1, read as the reverse complement.
GTCCGTGTACACAAAGGTGGTAAATTATATTCCCTGGTATACGGAAATCCCTCAGCAGTTCACGTTGATCCCATAGAAAAAAAGCCCTTATACCATTTTTACCCCCGGAGTAATGCGTTTTCTCTCGGCTTTGCCGGCTGCAACCTCCAATGTCTAAACTGCCAAAATTGGGAGCTTTCACAAAAAAAACCAAAAGACCTTATGCATTATTCAATGCTCCCAGCCCAGGCAATAGAGAATGCCGCTAAAGCCAACTGTAGTTCAATAGCATACACCTATAATGAACCCACAGTGACTTACGAATTTATGATGGATACGGCTAAACTTGCCCGTAAAAAAGGCATAAAAAATGTTTGGGTAAGCAATGGCTATATAAATACAGATCCGTTAATAGACTATTGCAATTACCTTGACGGAGCCAATATTGATTTAAAATCCTTTTCCGATAGCCTGTATAAAAAGTTAAACTATGGTAGATTACAGCCAGTACTTGATACCCTGAAACTTCTGAAAGCAAAAAACATCTGGTTTGAGATAACAACCCTTATTGTCCCAACCTATTCTGATGATATGGATATGATACAAGAAATGTGCAAATGGATAGTAAACAACCTCGGGCCAGAAGTACCACTACACTTTTCACGTTTTACCCCACGTTATAAATTAAAGCATCTCCCGCCCACGCCGCCGTCCAAGCTCATACAAGCAAGAAATATTGCAATGAAGGAAGGACTACGCTACGTTTATATTGGGAACTACCGCACTCCCGATGGTTCAGGAGCTCACACTTTTTGCCATCACTGCAAACACACCGTTATTGAGCGTATTGGATTCATGGTTACAAAATATAATGTAAAAGAAAACAGTTGTGGCCATTGTCGCACTCCCCTGCCAGGCAGATGGGAAGCGTCTTAATAATTAATTAAAATATTTTTTTTTGAATGCATCCAGACCCTGCATCCAGGGATCCTCTTCTTCGGTAAACACCCGTTTGACATCAGCATTATATACTTCCCAGCCCCCCATCTTTATTTCTTCAGCAAGCTGTCCCTCGCCCCATCCGGAGTATCCAAGAAAAAGTCTTATCTGCCGGGTATCCGACTCAATAATTTTATCGAGGTCATCCCAGTACCCCCCCAAATAGACCCCTTCAACGACTTCTAGCGCACCTTTAGCAGGTTCACCGCTAACCTGGAGAATCTGTAGTTCACTGCCCTGAACCGGTCCCCCAATATGCACCCTCCTAATCTGATTTTTGTATTTGTCTACAGAATTGAATATTTCTGACAAAGGCATGTGGGCAGGCCGGTTAAGGACCAGACCATAACTTCCATCTTCGCTGTGTTGGCAAATTAAAATCACGGTGGACATGAAATTTGGGTCAGTTAAAGCATTAGTCGAAAACAGAAATGAACCGGCACCTAGCTCTCCAATATGAGACCCCGCACCAAGCTGTTCAGGAAAATCCGCCATAGACTGCAAAATATATAAATTTAAAAAGTTAGGCGAAGGTTAGCTACATAAAAGCAGACTTGCTTATTACTAAAACGTATATCCATGCATTTTTCAACTTGTGAGTTAAGTAGCATAAAGTTATTATTGGTTCCTGGATTTCGTAAAAATCAAGAATGTCAATTATATTTAAACTTCCATATCCCCAGGTAAAACATTAATGGTATTTAACCCTTTAGATATCCTTTTCGGACTCTATGTCGTTGCAGCCATCGGCCTTTTTACCTATGGAATAAACTGTTATTGGCTACTCAGTATTTTCCTCCGAAATAAAAGAAAAGAAGTTCTTTACGACAAAAAAGCTATTCGTCATTATTACCGAAAGCATGGGTACCGTAATTTGCCCCTGGTTACTACACAACTACCTATTTATAACGAAGCAAATGTGGTGGAAAGACTGCTTAAAGCCGTATGCGCTATGGAATACCCAAAAGATAAGCATGAAATCCAACTCCTTGACGATTCTACCGATGGCACTCATAAAATTGCCTCTAAAATAGTTGAAGAATTACGGAATGAAGGGTATGATATCAAGCATATCAGACGGACTATTCGTACCGATTATAAAGCTGGAGCATTAAATGATGGGATGCAGGATTGTAAAGGAGAATTCATTGCCATTTTTGACGCAGACTTCGTTCCACCAAAAGATTACCTCCTTAAAACAGTCCCTTTCCTTTTAAAAGACCCGGAGATTGGATTGGTTCAAGCCAGATGGGGGCACCTCAATCCCAACCAGTCGCCCCTTACTTTATCACAGTCTATTGGAATTGACGGGCATTTTATAATAGAACAATCTGCTCGCTCCTGGGGCCGTCTTTTCATGAACTTTAATGGTACCGCAGGCATATGGCGCAAAACTGCAATTGAAACGGCCGGAGGTTGGCAGGGAGATACACTCACCGAAGATATGGATCTCTCTTATCGCGCCCAGATTATTGGTTGGAAGATGAAATTCGTGTATGATGTTGTAGTACCGGCTGAACTTCCCTCAAATATAAATGCTTTCAAGTCCCAACAGTATCGATGGGCAAAGGGCTCAATTCAAACTGCTATGAAATTATTGCCTCAGGTATTTATGTCCAAAGTTCCACTTAGAGTTAAAATTCAGTCTTTTTTACACACCACCCATTACATGATTCACCCACTAATGCTCATTACCGCCTTATTGGCCTGCCCCCTGCTTGTTTTTTATCCTATAAAATTAGGGACTTGGACATTCGGGATACTTTGTTTTCTTATCCTGATTTCGTCTTTGGCCCCATCTACTCTATATCTGGTAGCCCAAAAGGTTTCTTATATTCACTGGAAAAAGCGCATCCCTGCTATTCCCATCCTTATGTCTGTAGGGGTAGGTATCGCTTTTAACAATACCTTGGCTGTGTTATCGGCCCTAAGTGGTAATAAGGGTGCATTTATCCGTACTCCAAAAGCTGGTGACAAAACTGTGGTCAGCTACCGAACAAAGTCATTGCCTTATGGCTCCATCATTGAATTATTATTAGGCATTTACTGTTTTGCAGGGCTTGCTGTATATATACATGCTCAAAAATACCTGGTAGGGCCTTTCCTTGGGCTTTATGCTATAGGTTTTTCAGTAGTTGGGTCCGTATCAATTTACCAATATTACCGAGGCCGGATAAGAGCTTCTTCGCCCCAATAACCAAGGGCTGACGACATTAGTTCGTTTACACAAAAAAAATTTTTATCCCTGCCTGAGCACACTCAGGCTTCTCGTTTGGCGGGCTTACTTAAAGCCTATCTTGAACAGCCGGATACTCACAAACAGGCATTGGATGACTATTCACGTTACCTTTCCTGGCTTTCTCCAGAACAAAAAACAGCTGATTCGACTCCATTGGATGATCAATATCATTATTGGAACAAACTCAGTGGCCATTCAAAAGGATTACTGCAATATGTATCAAAAGACAGAACGAAGCCACTTTCCAAACCAATCAATTGGTCTGTTGCCCTTGATTCTTTACGATCCGGACATAATACCGGAGCTATAATTAGATCTGCTGAAGCTTTCGGTTTCAATAATGTAATTATTCCCGATAGTATTTCGCCCTCTCTACAGAACAAAAGCCTGCAATCTGCGGCCATGGGAACAGAAAATTGGATCACAACTACTTATACGTCTTCTCTCTATGAATTACTGTTACAAGAACGTGAAAAGCATCAAACATTCATACTTGGATTGGAACTTACTGAAAACGCAGAACCATTTTTACTCAATAACCCGGTAGAAATTCCTGACAAGGGTATACTGGTGGTGGGTAATGAAGAGCGTGGCATTAGTTCTGAAATCCTAAGTTTATGTCAAAAAACAGTATCAATTCCCCTATACGGGAGAAAATTTTCTCTGAATGTTGCTTCAGCTTTTGCTGTTGCTGCTTTTTTTATTCGGCAGCGTATCGACAAAATGGTGGAATAATCCTTTTTCAATCAGAAGATATTTCAACTGAAACCAAATAATCTTTTGAAAAAATGAAAGAAACCATTATTATTCCCTGTAGAAAAAGGAACTTATAAAATTATGACACCTGAAAAAGAAGAAAAAGCGACCCCAACTATTATAGAACCACAACCTCCCCTACCAGATTACGCATTAACGGATTTACCGGAGGTATTACAAAAAACCCTGAAGGAATTAGGCTGGGAAGACCTCATGCAGGTTCAGACAAAAGCAATTCCCTATATCCTGAAGGCAAATGATCTCATTTGTCAGGCTAAAACAGGCTCAGGTAAAACAGGAGCATTTGCTCTTCCCCTCCTCCAAATCATGGAGTCCAGCGTTAAAAGTCCCCAGACACTTGTTATGGTTCCCACTAGGGAGCTCGCAAGACAAGTAAATGATGAATTCAACAAAATTGCCAATGGCTTAAATATCAAAAGCATCGCTATATACGGCGGGGTTGGATATAAGGAACAACTCGACGCCCTCAAAGATGGTCCCCATGTTGTTATTGGTACGCCTGGCAGAATTTTAGATCATCTTATCAAGGGAACATTGAATTTCAATTGCCTGCGAGACCTGGTTATTGATGAAGCTGATGAGATGCTCTCCATGGGCTTTTACCCGGATATGAAACGTATCCAAAAATATCTTCCCAAAGACAGATGTTCATATATGTTTTCAGCAACAATGCCTGTAAACGTACGCAGGCTCGGTAATGAGTTTCTACGTAAACCACAATTTCTAAATCTCTGTTCATCTGAACAATCAGTAGCTGAAATGGATCGGATTTATTATTCCGTAGGCTCGATGGATAAGGACAAATCCCTGCTTAAAATTCTTGAATTTGAAAACCCCGATTCGGCCCTTATTTTCTGCAATATGAAAAAAGATGTTCAGTACGTTCATGAATACCTTGAAGCACGTGGACTATCTTCAGGTATGATTTCAAGTAATGTAACCCAATTCATCAGAGAACGAACTCTTAAAGATTTAAAATCCAGGAAGGTCCGTTTCCTGGTAGCGACGGATGTGGCTGCACGAGGCATAGATATCAAGGGCCTTTCCCATGTAATATTATACGACCATCCCGAAGATCCTGAAACATATGTTCACAGAAGCGGTCGCACCGCACGGGCGGGACTCAAAGGTATCGCCATTTCGCTGGTAACGGGAATGGAAGAAATGGCTCTAAAAAAAACCGGTGAGAAATTTGGTATACATTTTATTAAAAAAGAACTTGGTGACGAGGCTCAACTCGACGCGGTAGTACAGGAACGCACCACAATTTTACTGGAACAAGAATTACGGGACAGTAAAAAGATTGAGGTAGAAAATGCAAAACGTATGGTTCCTTTAATTGAACACCTGATGAAATCAGATGATGCAAAACTGACTCTTGGAGTTTTACTACACCGACTTTACTGGTCAAATTTCACCCGTTCAAAAAAGAAAGCAATATAATTACAGGAATATTATGATTAAAATTAAATCGGCAAAGGAAATCGATTTAATCCGGAAAAGCGGACACCTTGCAGCAACCATCCTTAAAGCAGCTGCAGAATTTACGCATGAGGGAGTGACTACCAACCAGATTAATGAATTAGTACATAATATTACCGTTCAAAATGGTGCCATTCCCGCACCACTCAATTATCGTGGGTACCCCAAATCAGTATGTACATCGGTCAATAATGTTGTAACCCATGGCATTCCCTCAGATTACACTCTTAAAAATGGTGATATCATAAATATTGATGTGACCTGCATCCTTGAAGGCTACCACGGCGATACGTCACTTACGCTCATGATTGGTGAGGTTTCTTCCCAGGCTGAAGAACTGGTAGACATAACCCGTCAAAGTTTAAATGCTGCGATAGATATTGTAAGGCCCGGAGCATATTTTGGTGAAATTGGAGAGGTAATCCAAGACATTGCAGACAATTACGCTTATGGTGTCGTTCGTGAGTATTGTGGACACGGTATTGGCCGTTATTTTCATGAAGACCCTCTGGTGCTTCATTACCGGTCAGGCAAAAAAGGTGAAAAAATGCGGGAAGGTATGGTATTTACCATTGAACCAATGATAAATATGGGCTCACATCAAACTCGTGTTTTAAGTGATGGTTGGACAGTGATAACAGCAGACGGCTCGCTCTCTGCCCAGTTTGAACATACATTATTGATAACAGGTACGGGAGTCGAAATCCTTACGGATTTTGACTAGTCCAGGTTAGACTTTCTGATCTCTTTTTTCTGGCGTTTAAGTCGTAATCGATACATATCATCGAGCTGAATATGAAATTCATTAGAACTTGAATCTGCAATTCCTTGCATGATAAGAAATTCAAGAGCATCAATTGCACTATCGAGATCTTTCTGGTTTTTATAGTAAGTAACCAGTGTTTTAAACTGAGACGTAATAAATTTTTTATTATAATCAAAATCTTTAAAGGTCTTTTTCAAAAATCGAAATGAATAAGCAGCTAGTATTTCTTTGTTCATTTGAGATTTTGATTCTCTTAGTTTAAAAGAAAGTAAATCAATAAACTCATGGGACATCTCAATTTTTTCATAAAAATCAGTATCTGAGGCCTGAAACTTGTCAAATAACCTTAATGCGGATATATCATCATCCTGCAAGGCCTTAAGAACTTTTTCTTTAAATTTTTGTTTTTCCATTTGCAGTTTGTTGCCTCCATTTGTCATAATAAAAAAAAATCTCTATTTGGTAATCCTGAAATGCGTCCGAAAATTTGATAATTTGGTGGCTAGCATAAAAAAACATATGTTAAAACTGTTCAAAGGTACATTCATCCATAAGCAATCCCTGAAAAAAACTTACTCATATGCTTTCTAACACACCATCACCACCCGAAAAAACGGAAGATACTAAAAACCCACTTGCTATCCTTATCGTGGATGATGAGGAGCTCAGTGCTCTCGGTCTCAAAAAAATTCTAACATCAATAAACCATAAGGCCTCAGTTGCCCATGATGGAGAAACTGCACTTGAAATGATTGCAAAAGAGCATTTTGACCTCATTATTACCGATTTAATGATGCCAGGTATGGATGGCTTTGCTTTGGTTAAGCGTATAAAAAGTCTGTATCCTGATAAAATCGTATTTATTTTCACAGGAAATGATTCATTTAGCATGGCCCGCAAGGCTCTTTCTCTGGGAGCAGATGACTTTTTATTAAAACCGGTTAACCTGGATCAGCTGAATATCGCTTTGAGTCAAGCAGACGAAAAACTCCAACTAAAGAGTAAAATTGCCAAACTTGGGAAAATGGTGGAGAAACAATTCTCTGCTTCAAATATTGTTGGCTCTTCAAAACCAATCCGCCAAGTCCACATGCTTATTGAAAAAGCCAGGAAATCCCACGCTAATGTACTGATACAGGGCGAAAGTGGAACAGGAAAGGAACTGGTGGCCCGTGCAATCTATAATCATTCATCTGATAAAAAATCAAGCTTTGTCAGTGTTAACTGTTGTGCTATAAGTGAGGGTCTGATTGAGAGTGAACTTTTCGGTCATGTTAAAGGTGCATTTTCCGGTGCCATTAACGACCGTATAGGATTATTTGAAGAAGCAAATAATGGAACAATTTTCCTGGATGAAATTGGGGATTTACCTTTAAGCATCCAGAGTAAACTTCTGCGGGCAATTCAGGAACGTGAAATACGACGGGTTGGAGACAATACAATCAAAATAGTAAACGTTCGAATAATAGCTGCTACTAACCGGAATCTAAAAGACGCCATTAAGACCCATGGATTTAGAGAAGATCTCTTTTATCGCTTAAACGTTATTCCCATTAATCTTCCTTCTTTAAGAGTACGGCTCTCCGATGTGCCGTTATTGGTGGATCATTTTCTTAAAAAACATGGCGAGCATTCTCCAGCAAAGAGTTTTTCCATAGCTGCACTTAAGCTGCTGCAGTCATATCATTACCCCGGAAATGTCCGGGAACTTGAAAACATTATCCAACGGGCCATATCATTTTCATCTTCTTCTACCATCACTGAAGAGGACCTTTCTACCTATCTCCAAATGGAAAAGTCCAGAGCCTCTTCACCTGAATTGGATAAGCTAAACAGTCTTTCTCATAAAGAAATGAAAAAACATATGGAAGCGATTGAGAAGAAATATCTCATCCACCATTTAAAGCAGTCACGGGGTAATATCATTAACGCAGCAAAAGCAATTAAAATCACCCGCACTGCTTTTCACAATAAAGTAAAAAAGTTAAATATCGACCTAAAAGAAATCAGGGAATCTTAATAAGCTTAAGGTAATCAACTCATGATTACTATAATTACCCATAATCTTTTATAAGGCAATTATGTTCCTGGACGAAACTTATCTTGAATTACGTAGCGGTAAAGGTGGTGACGGCTCAAAAAGTTTTCAAAGACGTAAACATATGCCTCGTGGAGGCCCTGACGGAGGTGACGGGGGCAGGGGTGGACATATTATACTCAAAGCCAATAGCAATTTTCATACATTGTATGACATCGACCGTAATCATTTTATCAAAACAGAAAATGGTGTACCAGGTGGTCCTTTCCGTAACAAAGGAAAAAATGGGGCAGACATCATTGTTGAAGTTCCCTGCGGAACAGTAATAAAATCTTCTGATACGGTTGACACGATATACAGTCTCGATAAACATGGGGAGACCTGGGTTGCCGCCCGTGGAGGCAGCGGAGGCAAAGGAAATTACAATTTCAAATCATCCACCAATCAGGCTCCAGACTTTTTTACCCCAGGCAAACCCGGCGAATACAAGAAAATATTCCTTGAACTCAAACTAATAGCAGATTGTGGGCTGGTAGGACACCCCAATGCAGGGAAAAGTTTCCTTATTAACCGCTTGTCCAACGCCACCCCAAAAATTGCTAACTATGCATTTACCACTATGAAGCCCTACCTGGGCGTAGTAGATACCCATACCATTTCGGCCATTCCCAGTTTTGTACTCGCTGATATTCCGGGTCTGATAGAAGGTGCTGCCGCCGGAAAAGGCCTGGGCAATCAGTTTTTAAGACACATCGAACGTACTGCCTGTCTTGCTTTTGTAATAGACATTAGTCTTGGTAAACCCTGGGAAGAATACCAGGCACTCCTTCACGAATTAAAAACATACCAGAAGGCAATGCTCGAAAAACCACGTCTCATTCTTTTAAACAAATGCGACTTGGGAGAGTTCACTATCCCAAAAGAATTTAATCAAGCGGGTTGTACAGTCATTCTTTCTTCCGCACTGGCAGGCACCGGCCTGGATGATTTTAAAAAAGAAGTTACCAGACTAATTAAACCGGAAGAAGAAATATCCGGAAGCGACTGGTAGTATTTAGGGAGAAATTATAACCAGACTTTTGGATGTAACACAACTGGAAAACAATCCTACAGCTTAGCTTGCAACCCCAATAATTTTCCTGGCTTTCTCCAGAAAAGGACCAGCAATAGCCCTTGCCTTTTCAGCACCTTTTTTCAGTACTTCATCAAGATACACAGTATCAGCCACAAGACGATTATATTCTTCCCGGGGATTCTTGAGTTGTTCATTGAGTGTTTCAAATAGCATGGACTTTGCTTTACCCCAGCCCATACCGCCAGCAGTGTAGATTTTTTTCACATCTTCTGCCTGGGCATCATCAAGAAAAATTTTGTGGAGGAGAAATACACTGCTTTTATCAGGGTCTTTCGCTTCTTCCACGTCCTGAGAATTAGTAATAATACGGTTTGTTATTTTCTTCAACTGCTTTTCCGTGCAAAAGAGAGGAATAGTATTGTCATAACTTTTACTCATCTTGCGACCATCAAGTCCCACAACTGTCTGGGAATTTTCAGTAATTCTAGGCTCAGGAAGTTTAAATAAATCAACTTGATAGAAATTATTAACCCTGGTAGCAAAATCTCTGGCAAACTCAAGATGCTGCTTTTGGTCATGACCCACAGGAACCACATCTGCTGAAAAGAGCAGAATGTCAGCCGCCATTAGCACAGGATAGGAATAAAACCCCATATTAATACCTTCATCTGGATCTTTTTTAAGCTCCTTATTTTTTGCCAGTTTATCTTTGTAGCCATGAGCCCGGTTTAAAAAACCTTTGGGAGTAAAACAATTCAAAAGCCAACAGAGCTCAAAAACCTGGGGAATATCACTTTGTTTATAAAAAACAGCCTTTTCCGGGTCTAATCCAAGAGCAAGCCAGGTGGCAGCCACAGAATAGGTGTCATTTTTCATGGCCTCAGGCGCAGGCGTGATAGTGAGCGCATGATAATCCGCTATAAAATAAAGCGCATCATAGGTTTTGGTGAGTTCCAGAGCTGGTTTTATTGCCCCAAGCCAATTCCCAATATGTGGCATACCTGTAGGTTTGATTCCAGTAAGTGAGCGTAAATTCATGGGGGGAAAATTAATTAATTATCTTAATTTTCGGGAAGAAACCTTTGAACTCTTTTACTAATTTCAAAGGCTGAAACAGAATAACTGTGTCTTATTTTATTACCAGGATTTTCTGTTACCTGACCATGACAACCAATTATCCAAGCATCTACATAGACAAGCAAAGAAAACTTGACCAATTGGTAAAACGTATAAAGCCCCTCAAAGAGATCTACTTCGACATGGAAGTTGATAACATGTATCACTATGGTACTACTATTTCATTGATCCAATTGCTGGTAGATGAAACAGCTTACTTAATTGATGTTATCAGTGATATTAATCTCAAAGGCCTGTTGGCAGCACTAAAACCAAAGCTGATCGTAGTACATGGCTCTGATTTTGACTTACGTATGCTCCATCAAAAATTCGACTTTGCCCCATCTCACATCTTTGACACCATGATTGCGGCTCAACTCGCAGGTAAAAAAGCTTTTGGCCTTGCCGCTCTGGTAGAGCAATATTTCAATGTTAAACTTGACAAAAAGTATCAACGAGCAGACTGGTCTATCAGACCCATTTCAGAAGAAATGCTCTATTATGCCGCTAAAGACACTTTTTTTCTTCCTGAGCTAAAAGAAAATCTTTCCAGAGAACTCTCAGATTTAGGTCGCTTATCCTGGCAACAAGAATGGTGTGACCACCTCATAGAAGTAGCACAGTATTATCAGAAACCTGATAAAGAGACTGTCTGGCGTATCAAAGGTTCACACCGTTTTTCTTCAAGACAGCTCAATGTCTTAAAAGAAGTCTGGAATTGGAGAGATCAGCAGGCAAAAGAAAATAACAAGCCTGTTCACAAAATTTTCAATACCAAAGCCATGTTGCATATGATATCACTTATTCCATCCAACCAGGGCAAATATATCACCTGGGAAAAACTGCCATTAAAAACCCAAAGCGTTTTAAAAACGTCTTTACTTGAAACTATCATTCATGCAGAAAAAATACCACCTGAAAACTGGCCTAAAAGGATAAAATCAACGTCACACAAGACTTCTTCCCCAGATCCAAAAGTGGTAACCATTTTAAAAGAAACCAGGGACAAAATTGCCCGAAAATTGAATCTCCCTGCCTCATTATTGGCATCAAAAGATTCGATTGGCCATTTTGCCCAACTAGCCAAACGTTCTCCAAAAAACATTAACAATGGCACTTCGCTGATGAATTGGCAAAAAGCCTTGCTTTCTAAGCCATGGATAGAAGCTTTGAGTTCAAAATGAACTACTGTATATGCATCTTAAAATTTCATATCTCCGCTCTTTCCTCTATTCAATTTAATTACATTTACTGCTGGTCATGAAAAGCCTGCCAGATAATAATGAAATGACTTTATGGGACCATATACGGGAACTACGTTCCCGATTAATATATGCTTCTCTTGCAATTGTTATAGCTTCTATCGGTTCATATATTTATTGGCGGAAAATATGGGCACTTCTCACCCAACCTCTAAAAAATACCGATGTCCAACTCATCAATACTGCTCCAATTGAAGCTTTTATCACCAGTATAAAAGTTGCTATTATTTCAGGAATCGTGATATCCTCCCCTATTGTACTCTGGCACATTTGGCGTTTTATTGCCCCCGGGCTTTTTGAAAAAGAAAAGAAAATGATAATCCCCGTTCTCTTTTTTTCTGTTGCGCTTTTCCTGGGAGGAGCAGCCTTCTGTTATTTTACCGTATTACCCTACGGCATTGCATTTCTTGCGAATTATACACTTGGTGACATCACCCCTAGCTGGCGTCAGGGGGAATATGCTAGTTTTATTCTCAAAGTACTTATCGCTTTTGGTGCGTCTTTTGAATTGCCCATTATTTCTTTTGCACTCACCCGACTTGGGCTGGTTGATGCAAAAATGTTATGGTCTTTTAGCCGTTATGCCATCATTATAATTTTTGTGACAGCTGCTTTCCTCACCCCCCCAGACCCGGTAACCCAGGTTTTATTAGCAGTTCCACTTATACTCATATACGGCCTGTCCATATTCATATCCTATTTAACCGGTAAAAAAAACATCACTTCATGACCTCTTTTGGTATTGCAGAAATTTTAATTGTCCTGGGACTTGTTCTCGTCAGTTTTGATGTCAAGCAAATCAGTAAAGCCCTGAGGTGGATCCGTTCTCTCCGTACCAAATTTTACCGCATGCAATCAGATTTGCGTTATCAATTCAATTCCCTGCTCGAAGAGGAAGAAACAAAAGAAAAAGAAACCAGTACCCAAGAAGAGGTCAAACGTTGGCGCACCTGGGGACGAACCAGGGTTGCAGAGCTTAAGGAAGACACAAAGGCTGATGCCTCAGAAAATATTGTTAAACTCATTTCTGATTTCCCGATTTATAAAAAAGCCGAATATATCGGTGCCTATGTCAGCCTCTCAGATGAACTCAATACCAGAGCATTGATATCTCAAATTTTAAAAGATGGCAAAAAACTTCTTTTACCCTATATTATCGAAGCAGAAATGAATTTTGCCATTATTGAAGACCTGGAGAAAGACACCATAAAAGGCGCCTTTGATATTTTAGAACCGGATCATAGCCATAGAGTTGAACCAGATTGTCTTCCTGATTTATTTTTGATTCCAGGGCGATGTTTTGACCAAAACGGAGCCCGCATTGGTAGAGGAAAAGGCTATTATGATAAGTACCTGGAAAAACAACCAGGCAAACGTCTGGGTATCTGTTTTGATAACCAAATAGCCCTGGAGCCTATTCCCCAGCAAAGCCATGACCAAAAAATGGATTATATTATATCTGACCAACGAATTATCAACCTGGAACTTTAACCGAAACCATTATTATGACAAAAAGTACCAAAGCAATTTTAGCCCTTGAGGACGGTACCGTCTTTGAAGGACTTTCATTCGGAGCAGACAACACCTGCGAAGGCGAAGTATGTTTTAACACCTCCATGACCGGTTACCAGGAAATTTTGACAGACCCGTCTTATTCCGGGCAAATTGTCGCTATGACTTATCCGGAAATCGGTAATTATGGTGTAAACATTACAGACATTGAATCTAACGCCATCCAGGCCTCAGGTTTTATTGTAAAAAACTGCAGTGAATGGCCATCGAATTATCGTAACGGACAGGGATATGATAAAGAAAACATTTTAACGCTTTCCGAATACCTACGTCAAAATAATATTCCTGGTATTAAAAACATTGATACCCGCAAGTTAGTTCGTATCCTTAGAGAAAAAGGCGCCCTCACCGGAATACTGGCAACGGGTACCTATAACAAGGAAGAAATAATCCAAAGGGCACAAAAAGTTCCCCAAATGACCGGCCAGGATCTCGCAACAACGGTAACCACCAAAGAACAATACAACTGGACCGAAGATGAGTATGACCTCTGCTTTAAAAAGCTCGAATCCATGGATGTGGATAGTAAAAAACCTCTCATCGTAACCATTGATTTTGGTGTCAAACTAAATATAATGCGTAAGTTACATTCTTTGGGCGCTACCCTTATAACGGTTCCATCAACCACTTCAGCTAAAGATATTATGGCTCTCAAACCAGACGGAGTAATGTTATCAAATGGTCCCGGAGATCCCGAACCCATAAAATATGCCCAGGAAACGATAGTCGAACTTATAGGTAAAGTTCCTATTTTTGGTATTTGCCTGGGTCACCAACTCCTCAGCCTTGCGTTGGGAGCAAAAACATTCAAACTGAAGTTCGGACATCGAGGAGCTAATCATCCCATCAAGAACCTGGAAACAGGAGAAGTTGCAATCACTTCACAGAACCATGGTTTTGCGGTTGATCCTGGCAGTATCGATACATCAATACTTAAAATAACCCATATAAATTTAAATGATAACACAGTCGCGGGTATTCGCCACAAAACGCTTCCTGTTTTTTCCGTTCAATATCACCCTGAAGCATCACCCGGCCCCAGAGATTCAGAATACCTCTTTGTTCAATTCATGAAAAATATTCTGGAACATAAAAAATAAGGTCCTTATGGCTACCGAAGAAACAAGTATCATAGCAGGTATTAATCCCGTTGAGTCTCTTTTAAAAAACTCTCCCGACAAAATAAACCATCTCGTTTTTCAAAAAGACAGCGGTAATAAAAAACTATTTGCTCTGCAAAAAATAGCTGACCAATTAAAAATACGTGTGCATCAGTTGCCCATGTCCAAACTGGATAACTGGTACAGAAACAGACATCAGGGAATTCTTGCTTTTTGCAACAGCAGATCTTTGGATGACTGGCAGGAAATACGTCAATCACTTATACAACAGATAAAATCAGGGGAAACTCCTTTTATCGTATTTGCCGCTGCTATTGAAGATCCAAGAAATCTCGGAGCATGTATACGCTCAGCATCAGGTTTGGGAGCCCAGGCCGTAATGTTCCCAAACAAAGGAACCTGTGGGCTTACCGCAACTGCAGCAAAAGCAGCCGCTGGTGCAGCAGAGATTATTTCCATTTGCAGGGTAAACAATCCTGAAGAAGAGCTTAATCAATTAAAAGACGAAGGATTTAAAATTATCGGTCTTGAAGAAAATAGCCCAGTCACTATTCACGAAACGAGTTATAATTTTCCCACAATTCTTGTAATAGGCGGAGAAGATAAGGGCATTCCTCCACATATCAAAAGGACTTGTGACATCATGGTAAAAATCCCTATTTCATCAAAGACTCATTCGTATAATACAAGCGTAGCCCTTTCAATTATGCTATATGAACTCAATAGACAAAATAATTTTTCCCTTTTATAAAAGGTAAAGACAAAGAAAAGTCCTTTTTTTCATGTTTTTGGGCTATTTTTTCTATTTTCATCATCATTAGCAGCTTCCCTATACCACATACGTATATTCAAACAGTTTTTTTAATCAAATTTTATTGAAAATAATCCGATACTTTAATGTGTCTAAAATTACGGAAATACTGATAAAACCTTTTAAGGCGATTAAACTTCCCCCGGGCATTCAGCGCTTTTTCACTCCACTTGCTGAAATCTGGTCAAAAACAGATAAAAGAACAATTAAGTTATTCGCTATTGTAGCATTTCTGACTTATATCCTCTTTTTCTTTGTTTTCATTGCCTATTTTCGGTGGAATGACACAACCCAGGAACAGCTAACCGCAGAAGCCTTCACCCAGGATGACTCCCTACCAAAATCATCTTCTTCTGATACTGAAGGTACGCAACTCTCAACCTCCCGAGAAAATTTCGAGCCGGAATTTATTCAATCAAAAGACATTGCCACTGGAGAAACGGCCCTGGCTCATAAAAAATTAATGGAAATATATTTTAAAAATGGAAAGTTATTTGAATCCTATAAACATAGCCAATACATCACTGACACTTATGAATCTGACAGTAATTTTCTCAGACAAATCACAGAAATAAATTTAGGTCTGGGTGAATATAAAACCGCCCTGGAAAAGGCCAGAGCAGCGCTGTCTTTTAACCCGGATAATACAGAAATTCAAGCTATAGAAATTCAGGCATTATACCGTACAGGAGAAGTGAATAATTCCCTGGAACTTGGTGAAAGCTACCTTAAGAAATCACCACAAAGTCTGGAATTACTAACCGCTTTAGGTACTATTAACATTGAAACAAAAACCCGAAAAGCAGGCAATGCTAAATATCTTCAAGAGGCTCTAACCATAAATCCTAATTACGTACCGGCCCTCTCTCAAATGGGTAGGAAACACAAACTTGAAGGAAACTACGCCGATGCCCTCAGTTATTTTAAGAAATGTGTAAAACTCGACCCTATCAACCCAAAAGTGAGAGGACATCTCGGTGCAGTCTACTATTATCTGAACAAGGACAAGCTGGCTAAAAAAGAATATGAAACTGCACTTTTTCTAAATCCTAAAGACTTTAATACTTGGTACAATCTGGGTGAACTTATAATGTCGGGTTCTTATTATGAAAATACCATCCATAAAAAAAGAGAGCTTCAAAGAGAAGCTTTTAAGGCCTACCAGAATGCAATAACTCATAACCCCTCCCATATAAAAGCTAATTTCCGAATAGGAGTTCTTCTTAATTCAAACAGGCAATTTAAAGAAGCTATTCGGTATTTAAGTAAAGTAATTGAACTGGACCAGGATCATGTTCGGGCTCATATCCAGATTGCAGCAGCCTTTGAGCACCTTAAACTCCTTGAAGATGCTGTTTTTCACTTAAAAAAGGCATTTAAGCTGGATCCCAATAATAAGACGGTTTTATATAAATTAAAAGTTTTACCTGCCACATCTTGAAATCCACATAGCTTTTTTTATATTAATCATTTATCTATAATGACTTACAAAGATTATACACAGGAATCATCATGGCAAACGTTACAAAAAAAGAAATAGTAGAAACCATAGCTGAGCAAACCGGTATCACTCAAGTTGACACAAAAATTGTGGTAGAATGTTTACTGGATACTATTGGTCAATCTCTCCAGAGCGGCAGAAACATCGAAATAAGAGGTTTTGGTCGTTTTAAAGTCAAACATAAAAAAGCAAGAAAGGCCAGAAACCCCCGTACAGGAGAACCTGTTTTTGTGGAAGCTGGTCTTAAGCCCATCTTCGAGGCTAGCAAAGAACTGGTAAAAAGACTAAACCAGTAACGCACCTATAAACGGTTCCCGTAATTTACGCAGGTCTGCCACATATATGCAGGCTTGTTTATGTTTAGCATATAATATCTGTGAATTCAACTGACCTGGTAAACTGAACAATCAGGATGATACATCACCGAATAATAAAGTAGCTTTGTATATGATAAGACTTTCCTTACGTTCTTTTGATTCCCAATAAACATGAAAATCATTGCAACAAATAAAAAAGCCCATTATTCCTACCATGTTATTACCAAATATGAAACGGGTATTTGTCTGCAGGGTACGGAAGTAAAATCAATCCGGGCCAGCCGTATCTCCCTTAATGAGGCTTTTGTTGTTGAAAAGCATAATGAATTATTTTTAATAAATGCCCTAATACCTGAATATGACCAGGGAAACCGCTGCAATCATTCACCCACTCGCCAAAGAAAGCTCCTTGTTCATAAATCTGAAATCAGAAAAATTTCCCAGGCGGTAAATCGGGATGGGCTTACCGTAATCCCCTTGAAGATATATTTTAAAGACAGGTGGATAAAACTTGAGATAGCCGTATGTAAAGGTAAAGCAAAATCTGATAAGCGGCAGGACAAAATAAAACAGGAAGCAAACAGAGAAATGGCACGGGCCATCAAATTAACAAACCGATGAAAATAGCAACTTACATACTTTTTCTTTCTTGTCTGCTTATTGTTTTTACTCCGGTACGAGCAATCCAAATACAACCCATTAATACTTCTGTCGATCAATACAAAACAATAACAGACACCGTTTTTGATAACTGTGTTTATTTTTCGGTTAGTGGTTTACAATATCTTTTTAATGATTCCGGAGCAGTAATCCCCCATGCTCAAAAATTTATCATTAACGATAATACCAACAGGAAATGGTATTTTACCGTTGATAACCCTTATATAAGTATTGGAAAATACCAAACCGTACTTAATCTTACGTATCCTGTACGGAAATCAGCCAATGACATTTTTATACCTCTCCACACATTCATTCCAATTTATAATCAGTTATTTCCCGACCAACTTGAATATGCTCCGGATTCTAACCGGCTGAAACATTATCTACAAAATGGCAATATTCTTAACATTGTAAAAACAGATTTACAAAACGGATGCTTAATTGATATCCAGGTTAAAGAAGCACTTAAGCATAAAATTCTGTGGGTCCCGCCCCATTACATTATAAATATTAATAAAGGCATTCTCTCTCCCGAGATAGTAAAATCCAAACAAGAAAAGGGACTTGTTAAATCCATATTAACAGTTCAGGAAAAGAACCACGCTCAAATCACATTATATATACCTAATGAAGTTGATACTATTGAAACAAATTATATCGCAGCAGAAAAAAAGTTTTCAGTTTCAATTCGAAAGCCCCTTCAGAAAAAGCAAAAAAAAGCAGAAGTTAAAATTAAAAAACCCGCTTATAACAAACGAACAATAATTATTGACCCAGGACATGGCGGCAAGGATCCCGGAGCAGTATTTAAAGGAAATTTCGAAAAAGATATTGTACTCAAAACTGGTACAAAACTAAAACGCATACTAACGAAAAAGGGATTTAACGTACTGCTCACCCGTGAAAAGGATGTATACATTCCTTTGTCAGAGCGGCCTGATTTTGCAGCTAAACACGGAGGAGACCTCTTTATCAGTCTACACTGCAATGCCATTGAAGGCTCAAAAAAAAGGTTAAAGGAAATAAACGGGTATGTTGCATACATCTTACGAGCTGGAGAAAGTGAAGAAGATAAGATGCTCGCACGGCGTGAAAACAAAGCTCTTAATAAAACCAAAAAGCAAAAGAATAAAACTGAAATTTCTGCAGTAGAATGGATACTATTGGAACATGAATTAAACCTTTACAGTCATCAAAGCGAACGATTTGCGGAGAAAATCGTAGACTCATTTAAAAAAAGTGAAATGAGAAAACATAGAACCGGAGCTCACCAGGCAGGTTTTTTTGTTCTTATGGGTACCTTTATGCCGGCGGTTCTCTTTGAAATGGGGTTTATCACCAATGAAAAAGACAGAAAATTTATTGTTTCATCAAAGGGACAAAATGAAATCGCTGAAAAACTAGCTGGAGCAATAATTAATTTTTTTAAATCTCAGCAGAACTGAGTATATTAATAAAAGAAACAGCTTTTTTAAATAAATAACTACAAGGATACGATATGTCAGGACACTCAAAATGGGCCACAACCAAAAGAAAAAAAGCCCGCATTGACGGCGCCCGAGCCAAGGTTTTTAACCGTATTATTCGGGAAGTCACAGTAGCCGCCAGGATGGGCGGTTCCGATATCAGTGCCAATGCAAGACTAAAAACTGCTGTTCTCAAAGCAAAAAGTGCTAATATGCCTGCAAAAAATATAGAAACAGCTATTGCAAAAGGTGCTAACGAGCTTGAAGGAGTAACTTATTTTGAGCCAACTTATGAAGGGTATGGTCCCGGTGGCATATCTATAATGGTAGATTGTATGACAGACAATAAAACCAGAACTGTTGCCAATATCAGAAACCTCTTCTCGAAAAATGGGGGAAACATGGCTGAACCGGGTTCAGTTGCCTGGATGTTTGATACCAAGGGTGTTATCACATTATCAAAAGAAGCTATAGATGAGGAAATGCTTTTAGATCTTATAATAGAAGCCGGAGCAGAAGATTTAGATTCCAGTGGAGAGGAATACCGGATTACTATGGAGCAGGATAATTTTTCAAAAGTTATGGAAGCTCTAACCAAAAAAGAATTAGAAACAACATCAGCAGAAATCAGCAGAATTCCTCAAAACACTATAAAAGTAGAGAGTAACATTGCTAAAAAGGCCTTGAATTTTCTGAATCTTCTGGATGAGGAAGATGACGTTCAAAACGTATTTGTTAACGCAGAGTTTGACGACAAAGACCTGGAAGACCTTGATTAGTGTGGGTATCGATCCCGGCTCCAACAAGACCGGATATGCATTTCTTGAAAAAACAGAAAAGAGAATAAAAGTACTGGAATACGGAATTATTCAAACCAAAAGAACAGATTCTCTACCAAATAAGCTGAAAACCATCTTTGAAAAACTCTCAGAACTGTTTAGAATTTATAAACCATCCTATCTTGCCATTGAAACTGCATTTGTAGCAAAATACCCAAAAGCTGCACTGGTTCTTGGTGAGACAAGGGGAGCCATTATTTCTGTAGGAAATCTTTTCGGTATAGAGATCCATGAATACGAACCCCGTCTCATTAAAAAGACTATCACTGGGGTTGGAAAAGCTACCAAAGACCAGGTTAGTTTTATGATTCAAAAACGATTACACCTCAAACATCCTCCCAAGCCATCTGACGCTTCAGATGCCCTGGCTATAGCCTATTGTTTTTTAGTCAGACAGTTACACTAATCATTTTTTACCTTTAAGTATTGTGATTGAATTTTTAAAAGGTATACTTCTCCAGAAAGACCCCATTCATTTACTCATTGATGTAAATGGGGTTGGCTATGGGGTTAACGTATCGGTAAGAACATCCGAAAAATGCGCTAACATTCAGGAAGAAATTGCCCTTCCCGTTTACCTTCATGTAAAAGAAGGCATTATGGAGCTATACGGATTTCTTTCTGAAATTGAAAAGGAAGTATTTCTTAGGCTTATAACCGTTTCTGGAATTGGTCCAAAAATTGCTCTAAGGATGCTATCAGAGATTGCGCCTGAGGCATTGGTAAGTGAAGTTATTAATGGAAACATCAGGCAACTCACCGCACTAAAAGGTATCGGTAAAAAAACTGCTGAAGTAATGGTCGCGTCCCTCAGAAGTCCTTTTTCAAAACTAAAAATTACAGAACAAGCCAAAACTCAGAAATTTGAGAGCTATGACAAAACATTATCCGATACCATCAAGGCCTTAATTGCCCTTGGAGTCAAAGAATCATCAGCTCAAACTGCAGCTGAAAAAGCCTATGATGCATTAGACAGAAAAAGTACTACCAGCCAAACCATACCAGAAGCACTCAAACTTTTATAATTTTGGAGTATGATGGGCGACTTTGAAAATGACAGGGTTATTTCTCCGGAACAGTATGGGGATGACACGGATCAAGAATACTCTCTCCGGCCTACAACTCTGGATGAATTTATAGGACAGGATAAACTTAAAAATAGCCTGTTAATATATCTGGAAGCCGCAAAAAAAAGAAATGAGCCTCTTGATCATGTACTCTTATCCGGCCCCCCTGGTCTTGGAAAAACAACACTGGCTCATATAATCAGTAACAGTATGGATAGTAAATTGTCTGTTTCTTCAGGTCCAACTTTAGAGAAGCCTTCGGAACTTGCCAGTTTGCTAACCAATCTGGGTGGTAAAGATGTTTTTTTTATCGATGAAATACACCGGCTTAAAAGCATTGTCGAAGAATATCTCTATCCTGCTATGGAAGATTATAAAATTGATATTATCCTGGGATCCGGTCCATCGGCGGAATCCATCCGGCTGGATCTAAAAAAATTCACCCTTGTGGGCGCTACTACCAGGAGTGGAATGTTAACATCTCCATTAAGAGATCGATTTGGACTATCTTTCAGACTGAACCCATATACAAAAAAGGACCTTCAACAGATATTAACTCGCTCAGCTAATATTCTTGGCACCGAATATACTCCCGAAGGAATTTCCTCAATCTCCGGCCGCTGTCGCGGCACCCCACGTGTAGCTAACCGCATTCTCAGAAGATGCCGTGACGTGGCACAGGTAAGGGGTAAAGGTATCATAGATGAAGCCATTGCCTTAAAGACACTGGATATGCTTGGGATAGATAGTCTGGGGCTTGATGAAATGGATCGAAAAATACTAAATACCATCATGCAAAAATTCGATGGTCAACCCGTGGGCCTAACTACTCTAGGAGCCGCAGTTGGAGAAGAAATTGAAACTCTGGAAGAAGTATATGAGCCCTATCTTATACAGTGCGGACTTTTAAAACGGACGCCACGTGGCCGTGTGGCAACTCGTTCGGCGTATACCCATTTGGGATTTCCGATTCCTGACAATGCTACAAAAGACAACCAGGGAAATCTGTTTAAATAATTATTCCCTATTCAGAAGAAAACTCTTTTAAGAGAGCGTAATTTTCTAATCCAGACAAGTAAGTTTATATATAACCATACCCTTGCTGTTCGAAAAGCTGTTTGATAAATCTAAATTAAGCGGTGCGCTTACATCCGCTTAAATGAAACTTATGCTCTGCTCTTCTATGAAGTTCGAAGAGCAAAGCAGGATTGAGTACTAAAAAGTCTAATCGAAATATCTACTAATCAATTTCTGTTCAAAATAGTTGGTTTTGACGTCATAGTATGGGCTTGTCCGGAATCAGATGTATATGCAAGTTAAAATCAGCTATTTTGGGCCATTTTAACAAGCACCATTATTTGATTCCAGACAAGCTGGAATGACTGGGTTGTTAAAATGGTCTATTTTGAACACGAACTAATTAATCTTCAAAAGTTGGTTTTTTCTTAACTTTAATGCGGCGCCCATGTTGAATTTGTTCCACTGGAGCAGTAAGTGCCGGTTCTGGTTTGCTTATTTCTGGTTTATTAACAACTGGTGCTTCAACTGAATTATTTAATTCTGCCTTAACGCCCAAAGGTCTGCGTCCACCGTTTGAAGAAGGTCTTGAAGTCGCTTCTGTTTTAGTTTCCGTTTTAGTTACTGTTTTATTTTCTGTTTTAATTTCCTTTTTATCTATTATTTTATTTTCCACTTCTTTATTTTGAGTTTCTTTTGCAGCCTCATTTGTACTCACCGTTACCTTTGGCTGTTGTGAATGAGGGCCTTTTGCAACTCTACCGTTTCTTCCTTTGGGGCCTCTGTCGGTTCGAGTATCTCTGCTGCCACCTTTGGTGCGATTATTAGAAGGTCTGGGACGGCTGCTCTTTGATTTATTATCTGAAGAAGATTTCCTATCAACTCGATGTTGTTTTAATTTTATATTAAGGGGCATTTTTTTTACAACTGGCTGTTCTAAAAGATACTTAAGAAGATTTAACCTGATAAGAAAGAAAATATTCAGGGGTAGTAGTATTAGGTTTATTGCTAAAATAGCAAGTAGTGTCATTTGACTTGTATCCATTTTTTATCTCCACGGATTAGGTGTGTATTGTATACTCTCCTCCATGCCTTTTTTTAGTAGAAGTAATGTTATTTTGATACTTCTTTTTTTGATATATCTTCTACCTTTTTGGAATTGAGAGCAGTCTCATCTTTAATGGCCTGAGACAGTTTTCCAGAAATCCTGTCTATTTGCGAAGACAGGCTATTTAAGCGGCTTATGATTGCCATAACCATGGCAAAAAATAAAAGAATGGAAAATCCAGCCGCAAATTTAATAAGTATCATCTTTGGGAAAATACAAAAGCCAACCCAGTTCTTCAAACAAAAAGATACTGCACATCTTGACAACTGAACCTTTGTGCACTATATTAAGACGGCACTACCTGAGGAGGAAGCCATGACAGAAAGTAGACCTCTTACCCAAAGACAAAATGAAGTCTTTGTATTCATTAAGTCCTGTCTAGATGATGGTGGACGTCCCCCTACAGTCCGTGAAATTGGTATAAAATTCAATATATCATCCACCAATGGCGTTAGAAGCATACTTTCAGCCCTTATTAAAAAGGGGTATATACGCCGTACTCCCAAATTATCCCGAGGAATCGATATAATTTCTCCACAAATAAACAAGAATAAGGTTAAATCCCTTTCTCAATCCAATTCTAATATTGTTGAAATTCCAATATTAGGACGTGTTGCAGCCGGTACTCCACTTTTAGCAGTAGAAAACCTGGAAGGGACCGTAGTGGTGGATAAAGATTTTATAATGAACCAGTCAAATGTACTTGCCCTCAGAGTAAAAGGTGAAAGTATGAAAGATGCTGGTATTTTTAATGGTGATTTAATCTTTGCCCGACACCAGGCGGATGCTGAAAAGGGACAAATTGTAGTAGCCATCATCGGAGATGAAGCCACCGTTAAATATTTTTTCCCTGAGAACGGCAGAGTAAGGCTTGAACCTGCCAATTCTGCCTTCGGCCCTATTATAATCGAACAAAATACACCTGATTTCCATATAGCAGGTCGCGTTATAGGCGTTATGCGAAAGTATAATTAGTAATGTTACCGGCTAATAGCCAGTACATTCTGTAGAGTGCTTGTTTTCGTTTCGCTGTTTTCCTCAAGGGATTTCTGCGTTATTTTGACTTTATAAAAATAAGTCCCGTTTCCGAGTTTTTGTCCCCAGTGATCTCTTCCATCCCACCAGGCATTTCTTTCTCGACAACTCTGTTCATCAGTTTTACTGAGTTCTGTACGAGGCAATACATCTCGTAAATGCTTTACCAAATATCCTGACTGATTAAATATCATGATTTCAGCCTTTATTTCCTCTTCTTTTACATAGAATTCACCTGTGCTTTGTTCAGCAACTTCTCCGTAATAAAAGCAGGTTCCCTGTTTCCGGACAGGATTGGGAGCATTTATGACTTTATACACCTTAAATTCGGATTTAGTAGAAATTTCAAAATTTTGGTTACGTTGTCTTACATTACCGAAACCATCTTGAGCACGTATCTTCAATAAATATTGCCCCGGACGCATGTCAGAAGGCAAGTTCCATTTAAATGTTTTTTGTACGAAACCATCATCTCCCAAAGAAGGTTTAGACGGGCTTTCGAGTAGCGATAAAAAACCGTCTTTTTTCTGATACACTTCTATAGTGGTCCCTTCATCAGGCAGCTCAGCAGATGAAACGCCTCCGGTACTGTCTGTTACAACAATTTCCAGGCAATATGGGAGAGCTATCTTTATATCCTTTGGGAAATCTATTGACGAAGTCTGACTTCTGTTACATCCAGAAATACGGATAGCAGGACCATCTGTGTCACTTATATCACAATTATTTTTTTCACCGTGTACAATAATGTCAGGAACTTCAAGGGACCCTTCCAATTCTTTGTTTGCGTCCCAGGCAAAAGCTTTTATCACCGCAGTGGTATCTCCAAAAGGCAATCTTTCCTTGAATATATATTTAAGAGTACATAACCCGTTTTTATACGGTACGGTATTGGAAAAAATAAGCTCCCCCCTCTGAAACATACGTTGTCCTTCAATGTTAAAGGCTTTTTCCATACCGGCACCAAACACCTTAACCTGGATATGTCCCTCACCAGAACCACCCTTTACCGTTCCTATAATTGTTCCACAATCCATACTGGAAATAGTATCAGGAAGCTGTGAAAAAGAAATAGTAAGAGATGGCTTTCTAAGGAAGGTAACCGGTTCTCCAAACAAGTGATACTTTTCGTTATTGATAATGTTACCAGTGGCTTTGGCCATTCGGAGCGCATCTCCCAATCGGAATGTTTCACCATCTGGTGTTATTTCAAAAGCTTTTTCAAAAAACTTCGTTGCGAGGTTGTTATTAGGACCAGCATAGGTTTCTCTACTGGCTGAAACAGCAGCAATTCCCCCAACCTGTGGAGTACTTACCAGTGTCTCACTCATACCTTCTTCATGGTATTTTTCAAAACGACCTACCGTACAGGAAAAGGCCGAATACAAACCATTTTTACCATTATTGGTAAGCTTGGGAAGTGTTTTACGTAAAACCATCAAACCTTCATCAGCCCACACATCATATGACCCGTGCCCGAAATAATTCACGGCCAGTGCCCCCTGGTTTAAAAGATTAAGCAAATCCTGGGCAGCTTCAGGTTTTGAATAAGAAAAATTAGATTCATAGTCAAGCAAATATACTTTTTCAACATACATACCGATTATTTTCTGTTGCACCTTATTAACAATATTTTCTGCATAATTGGTATGCGGTATCCCATCGATTTTACCCCGCTGATGGTTATCATCCGCTGTTGATATAAAGGTATTCCGCCAGGGTCCGGCAAAAGAGGGATCTTCAAATTTTTTAATTTTTTCGACATACCCCTGTGCCTCAATTTGAGAACCCACAGGAATCCGCCCAATACTTACATCTATTTGAGCACTAGAATGTATAATATCATCCACATCAAGATAGACAAAGAAATCATCGGTACAGCGCGCCCCGTTTTCAAAAGGGGGTATGTAATTAAGTCCTTTTGAAGTTGGTATTTTTATGTTCCGGTAATCATAATATCCATCCCCAAAGAGAGTGACATATTTTAGCACAGTATCAGAAGAAGAAGACGTATTCCAGCCATTATAGGCCCATCTGATAAAATCCCTTATAGCAATGGGAGACAGTCTCCCACTAGAGAATTGCCGATATATATCTTCTGTCCTAACTACTGCAGTTCGCAGGGCATTACTGCCTTTTTGCTGCCTGAATATTTTTAAATCCAGCGCTTCCTGTATCAAGGCCCCTGGCGAGATAATAATATACTCAGGCGCAATATTATCGCCAGAGTTGAGATCCATCAATACCCCTTCTGGTGGTACAAGGGTATCTACGAACAACTGCTCAGCCAATACAGTCTGAACATCCTCCCTTGGGTACAAAAAATACTTCACATTATCACTCTGTTCAGCGTTATCAGTAAAAGCATTGTTAGAGATTTTCAATTTCCCAACCGCTATATTGTCAACAAGTTTTAGAGCAACCCGGTTGTCCTCAAGTTTTGAAAAGACATACTTACAATTGTCCCCAAAAGAAACGGGGAAAATCGTTACTGGATTTTGTACTGTTCTATGGGCCCGGTAATAAACAACAGAATAACCATCAAAACCAACATTAATTTTATTAGCTCTCCAGGATAAAGACTCAAATCTAAAATCATCAGGATCTATACTACCTTCATACCGGTAAAAGGCTCCATTCCCAGGTCTAAATCCCGAAAGAAACTCTGCCGTTCCATTAGAAAATGTAATATCAAAAAGATCCTGAGTATTGGGCTCTGCTAAATAAACACCTAAATACAAAGGCTTTCCTGAAGTATAATCGGGTAGGACATCGGAGGGTAATCGAAGCTGTCCCCCGGAAAAAGTCCGGTTTTTTGATGCTGCGCAAATATCAGGATCTGCCAGGAACCAATGCCAGTACCTTCCCGTCTCATCATCCAGTGCACCAGAAGGGTCACATGCTGCAACTCCGGTCTCTTTTTCTGCTCTTACATATGACCAGCTTTCAGAATGCGCCGTACCCGAAGAAGGAGAAGAAAGAGTGGGAATCCGTTTTCCATTTGTCGATGTCGTAGAAAATTCCAAAAAATAATAGTTATAAAAGGAATAGGGGTTCACCTCATAACGGTAATTAACCGGAACGGTATCTGAAATGACATTTCCAGGTAATACTTTCCACTGACTGGTACCATGAGCATAAAAACGAATAACATCACCCTCATCAAATATTCCATTATTATTATTATCAAAGACTTCCATTGGAATTTCCCTTAAGGTTCCCCCTGTGGGCATACCTTCCACGGCATCTGGTAGCACCCCACCGGTCCCAGTAAACAAGCGTATATGTTCCACCCGTGCCGCCAAAATGCTTTGCTTGAAGTCGTTATCAATACCAGCTTCTCTAATAAGATCATAAGCTAATTCGTATACACCATCCTCATCCTGGCTTCCCACCACCGTATCCCCAATCTGGATTTTAAGTAAATACGGTTCCAAATCAACACTCCTCACACTGGCGGATTTTTTGCTCAGTGCGTCTGCAGCCCGGGTTATCAGATAACCTCCTCCTATAGGATTAAAGAGACTTTTCAAAAAGACCCCAGGAAGAGGAACGGGGATAGCTTGTGGCTGTACTCCGGAAAAACTAACGGTCACCGTCATCATATGTATAGCTTTAAATTGCTTTGCAAGAGCATCCCAACTGGCAAGGGGCACCATAATGGTACGCACCGGGACACCACGCATCCAACGTATGCTGCCCACAACAGGGTTAATCTTTGCAGCTTGCTGATAGCTTTCATTATCCCGTACATAACGAGGCTCAGAGGGAGATAGATACTCGGGAACAGGGGAAGGAGAAGTTTTAACTGGATAAGCCCCTGCTTCTGTTATCGTAATCTTTATTTGTGGTACACTATTTGTGTCAGGAGAACTTATAACCGTAAAAGAAAAATAAGGTCTATCCGGTTCTCCGGTGCGTGGAGACCCCAGGCATCCTTCACACAACAGAACCGACCCATTTGTAGATTCAACCAGGCTAAATCCATCTTGCAGTAGAGTAAAAGACAAACGTCCCCGCTCATCCTTAATACTTTCTATTGATGCAGCAAAAACACTAAGTGGAAGGAGAATATAAAATACAACCTGAATTAATCCGGAATTAATTTGGCTGGATATATTCTTTAGGCATTTCATGAAAATCGGCACCTTCCCTTTTAAAAATAGTTTACAAAAATGCTTATCTTCAGCATACCATTTTCAATAATTAAAAGACACCTAATGGCCATAGATAAAATAAGCCTGCACTGGTTATTTTATTAATATGACTTAAAAGAGCTTCATGACCAACATCTGTTTTACTGGACAGACGATCTATCCAGGTTTTCTGCCCCTGTGCCTCAACAAAAAGAGGAGTACCTTCAATACCCGCCAATTCAGCTAAATAGAGCTTTGCTTCTCGCAAGCCCCCCAGAGTATCGATCAGTCCGGCACTTTGTGCCTGCCGTCCGGTTAATACTCGTCCATCAGCCAATGGTTCTAAATCTTCCCGGGATAGAGCCCGGTTGG
The DNA here is from genome assembly GCA_015232855.1 of Fibrobacteria bacterium. GTDB lineage: Bacteria > Fibrobacterota > Fibrobacteria > UBA11236 > JADFYW01 > JADFYW01. The sequence continues at coordinate 7,610 of JADFYW010000003.1, read as the reverse complement.
CTAAAATATCCTCCATAAACTGGCTATAGGTATCATCAACCACTGCCTGAAGATATGCCTTCTCTTCCCGGGTAGCCTTTTTAAACATACTTCCTGCATCTTTCAATTTTCCGCTAGATACCACATTCATGGAAACCCCCAGCTTTTTAAAGAGCTGTACCGCCTCCGGAAACCTGGCTATCACCCCTATACTTCCGGTAATAGTACCCCTGCTGGCAAATATCCTATCCCCTCCCAGAGCGATATAATAAGCCCCGGAAGCCGCTGTATTACCCATACTCACTACCACATTAAATGATTCTGAACGAAGGTCTCGTAACGCCTGAAAGATTTCCTGGGAGGCCCCCACTGCTCCTCCTGGGGAATTCAGTCGTACCAGCACTCCCTGACAACTGGTATTCTCTTTTATATACCCCAGATGCTTTAAAAAAACATCAGCTTCCAAAATTGGACCCTCAATTTTTAAAACCACCAAATGTTTTCGTTTTTCAGCATATTGAAAGGCAAAATTCTCACCTGTCAAACCTGATACCATATGAAAAAAGGAACTAAAACAAATAACAATGCAAATAAAGGATATTATTCCCAGAATCGTTACCCACTTTAAAAAACGACTCATCGCAGCTCCTTTTATTTAGAGAAGGTTGTTAGACAATTATTTTACCCTGATTTTCATACCGGGTTTCAATAGCTTTGGAAGATGATTATTTAATTGTTTAATACTCTCTACACTTGTTTTAAACTTCCTGGAAATATCCCATAAGTTATCATTTTTTTTAACAATGTAATAAACCACTCGTGAGGATAAAGAAGAACCAGAAACTTTATACCGTAATATTTGTCCGGCCTTTATCCTACTTCCCTTTAACCTGTTCCACTTTTTCAATTGGGTCACTGTAACACCAAGTTTATTACTGATACCTATCAGGTTATCTCCTTTTCGCACCTTGTAGGAACGAAAATTGTCTGCAGATTCATCAGCTGCTGAAGTTGCAGTTACGGTGCCGGATTTTTTTGAGGGAAGAAGCTTGAGCTTCTGACCAGGACGGATAATAGATTTATAACTCAGCCCATTTAATTGCATAATACCAGTGACTGACGTACCATATTTTCGGGCAATATCAAATAGGTTGTCTCCACTTTTTACGGTATAGTTCAGAGGCGTCGAGGGGGAAGTACGTCTTGGACGATTGACAGGTTGAGGATTTGTGATATTTGAAAATGAGGTGTTTTTTGATGAGGGTATGGGAATTATTAAAGACTGACCAATTCGAATAAGATTTCCTCGAAGATTATTGGTATGTTTGATGGCCCGCACTGGAACACCATAACGTTCAGCCAAATGACCGAGTGTTTCTCCAGAAGAGACTTTATGCCTGTGCCAGCTGATTAAATTGTTTTTATCCATCACTGCATATTTTTTTACAAATAATCCCCGGGTATGCAGAGGAATCTTCAATACATATGATTTGGTTTCAGGAGGAGTACACCAGCGCCTTAATTCCGGATTCAAGTGTTTAACATCCATGTCATCAACTTTTAACATTTTGGCAATCGTTGAAAGAGAAAGACAATGTTGGACCGTTATCGTATCATAAGGAACAGGCTCTTCCGGCACAATAGTAAATCCAAACTGTTTTGGATTTTCACCAATAATCATGGCCGCCAGAATTTTTGGAACATATTTCATAGTTTCTTTTGGTAATTCCATATCCCAGAAAGAGAGTGTACTATCTTTTTTGAGTTGTCTCCAAATACGCCCTTCACCACAGTTATATCCAGCCATAGCCATATTCCAATTTCCAAAATATTGAAATAATTTTTTTAGATATTGTATTGCAGCGTCTGTTGCCTTCTCAGGATCACGGCGTTCATCAATCCACCAGTTTATCTCCAATCCATACCTCTTTCCCGTTTCACTGATAAACTGCCAGATACCACAAGCCTGAGCTTGAGACCAGGCCCAGGGACTAAAACCACTCTCCACCATTGCCAAATAAATAAGTTCCTTTGGCAATCCATTAGCGCGAAGTTTTTTTTCAATGATGGGCTGATATTTACCTTTTCGGTTTAGCCATTTCTGAAAGTATGGGCGACCCGGGCCGGTTAACACTGCCATAGCGGAAAGTATGCGTGAATTAAGTGGAGGCGTAATGGGTAAACCAAATGTTTGTATCTGAAAACCAGTTGAAAGTTCCTTGATGGAATCTATTTTGGAATCACTAACCTTTTCGATTTCCTGATCCCACAGCTGGGTCCATGTATACGCAATCTGTAAGTGCGAAGAATGCGAAATAGCCCGGATTAACATACTATAAATCTCTTCCCGATATTTTTGGAGCATCACATATGAAAGAGAATCAAGAGAGTCCAGAGCCTCAACTTGGGTAAGATACGAAAGCGCACTGTCAAAACTTATTTGAGCTTCAAACCATAAAGAATCCTGAAGAAAGCTTTTTCCCACTTCAACAAATTCATCAATTTCTGATAAAAAAATTTTGTTATTTTCCAAATCGGAAATAGGTATAGCAGTGTTACCTATCTTAGGCTGCGAATCAGAGCCAGCGCACTGAATTAAAACAAAAGATATAATCAGGCAAAATAGAGAGCCTGGTAAAAATGTGAAGCGCAAAAGAGTAGTGACCTTTATAGATTATTCCTCAAAATCAAGGTCATCTGCATAATCATTCCACATTTCCCCTTTTTGGAAATCCGGATTATCGAGGTTTATCTCCTCATTTTCTTCTTCTTCTTCGTATGAGTCAAACGAACCTTCACCCTCAAAACCATCGTGATTAGGGTCCAAATCATCAAAGTCGTCGCTTTTGGGACGTCTTCCTGTTTGCCATTCTTCACTATTTATCACTATATCAGTCCTTTTAAATGTGCAGATATTGCCAAATATATTCTGAGAACAGCTATTGTCAAGCTTTTTTTGTACACTAAAAGAAAAAAAATAATTGTATAAAGAATCAGAATGTCTGGAATAAAAATCCCACACCCTTCCACAGTAGCCAACTCATCCAAATTAACACACCTATCTGGATGATTTGTAAGAATTTATTAATTTTTTTCAATTTCATTACTTGAAAATCCCATCCACCCTGGGAAGAATTATTTATTCACGTTCCTTATGTCTCTTGATAAAAAAGTGACAGGAAAGGTAATTGAAATTTCGGGGTCTTTAGCTTCAACAGGTCTAAATTTCCATTTTTTTATCTTATTTAACAATTCGGTTTCAAAGGCATCATGCTCAACACCTTTATCTTTTTTAATAATTTCAGCAGAGACAATATTTCCCGCAGCAGAAATGTTAATTTTTAGAGTAAGCCTACCACCTACAATTACACCTTTTCTTTTCCACTTTTTAAAACAGTATTTGAGTTCGCCACTCCTGGCATTTATTACTGAAAACACATCTTTTGTCCTAATGGGATCCGAGATAATACTTTCTTTTTTTTGTAGTTCTTCGTTCGTTCTTTCTCCCACTACAGATAATAACTGCTCTTCTTCTGGCTCATCGTTATCTGTTGATTGAGGTATACGAAGCTCTTCGAGCATATTCATAATTTTTTTCACTTTAGGATCGGTCTTTTTAGCATGTTCAACCCGTTTTTTCTGAGACAATGAATCAGAAGTAACCGACAAAGCGGAAAAGGACTCAGGAGTACTCAAAGAATCTGATTTACTCGTATCCGTAGATGTAAGGGTATCGATGTTTTTCTTTACGTAAGAAGCTAATGGTGATTTACTGGTATCACTAGCCATCTTTTTAGACTTGGCTACAATTTTTTCATACACTTCCAAATCTTTGATCAGAGAGGTATCGCCATAATATTTACTATTCTCAGCAGCAATTTTACTGAGTTCCTCATTCTTTGTATAAAATTTGCCCAGAACGTATAATCTTCTATTGGCTTTTTTAGCCCACTCAGACTTGGGAGCGGCCTGGATTATTTTTTTATACTGGGCGACCGCCTCAGATTCTTCACCCAAATCTTCATTTGCTCTTCCCAACAGATAATAACTCTCCGCTTTTTTTGTTACTGAAATGGGGGCCGTATTTATTTCACTTGATAATATGCTTATTGCTTGTTTGTAGTTGCCAAGAAGATACATCTGTTTACCCTGAGCAGATTTTGTTTTTTCAGGCTTAAGCTGGAGTTTAATAAATTCTTTTTCAAGTTCAGCAATCTCATTAGATAATTTGTGAGCGACCTTCCAGTTATAACTGCCCTGGAATTCCTTTACCTGTTTTATATCCGTCAGGTTTTTCTGGGCCGGTGCATACTGACCCAAAGTTGCCTTACAAAAACCGAGGTGAAGTAAAAGAGTAGACCGCAAATTAGTGGGCAAGTCCTTTTTCATCAATATTTTTTCATAAATATTTTTTGCATTGTCATAACGACGGTTCTTTTCATAAAAATATGCTTCTTCCAGTTCTTCAGTATCATTGTGTTTCTGATTAATATTTATCTTTTCTTTGCCTAAAAGAGATCTGATTCCTGAAATCACTTTGATTGCCACTTTATCAGAACGAGTAAACTGTACGGGCTGCTGGTCAAAAAGTTTGTTTTGTGACAAAGAGCGAAACTTAATTTCTTTTTTTAATTTCTCGCTTGTTTCCTCAGGTTTTTCAATACGTTCTCTAATAAGTTTAAACCGGGATAACATATCGATAGTATGGCCAGTATTTTCTTTGTTGGAAATGGTGGTAAGTGCATTGTCAAATTCCGCAAGCCTGAATTTAATAATCACATTATTGATATAAGCACTGAAAAGCACAAAAACAACCACTAAAAGGATGGGATTCAATGTATAAAAGAACTCTCCAAGAAATGTATGCAAACGTTTAGGCATATTAACACCGCCTTTTATCAATAGCGTATGCACTCCCCGGCATTTTTTTAACCACTTTTTTCATTTCACCAGCCCACGCTATTAAGATACGATGATCTTCTGCTGATCTGAAATGATTACTCACAACTGCAAGAGAGAGACTCATGAGTGGATAACGAACAGCGTTCCCCTGTCGGTCCTTGGCATCAATAAACCCTTGTCTGACATGCTCCTCGCTGTAAAAGCGGGGTACTCCCTTATCAAATTCCGCAATAATTTTTTTACATAAATTTTCCCAGGTAGCAAACGACGTGACAATTACAAAATCATCTCCACCTTCATGCCCAACAAAAGTGGATGGATCACCGTCTTCTTTGGCCCCCGTCAAAAAAACATCCCGGCAATGTAAAATGGCTTCATCCCCTTTATTCAGTCCATAGGTATCATTATAGGCTTTAAAATTATCCAAATCCCCGTATATGATCGCTGTTTCGGCCTTTACTTTTAACCGATCATCAATATTCCGCATAATAGCAAGATTTCCTGGTAAACCAGACAGGGGGTTGGCACCCTTTGCCTCTTTTTGCATTTTGTCAAGATTCACCACCATATCATTGTAAGCATTTGCCAATATACCGATCTCATCCTCTTGTTTCAAAGTGATATGCTGTGTCAAATCACCTTGAGAAACCTTTTTCGTCATTTGCACCAGTTTAGTAATAGGCGAAATAATTATTCTGCTCAGGAACAATGCCATTAGCAACTGGAGCGCTGCAACCACAAGTGCTACTATAAAACAAATAAGAAGAACTTCATCACGTTTTTTTGCCAATTCAAATAGGGGTAAGGTAAACTTAGTAACTACCAGTTCAGAACTCCCTGGCAACGGAGAAGGAATATAAAGTACCAATACACTGCGGGAAACATCTGTTCGGTGTAAAAATTGCTTATTCTCGATTTCGTATCTGACAATACATCTGTTTATGAGAACCAATTCAATGTCACTATAGTCTTGTTTTAGGGTTTCGCCCTGTTGTTTATAGATAACGGTTCCACCTTCAGAATAGACAACAGTTTGTATGATTCCCTTATTAACAGCTTCTTTTGCCATTTTTTCATATACATTAATGTCTTTATCATAACTTAGTTCCTGGGAATGGCTGCGTACCAGTTTCTGTAGCTTTTGAGATATCGATTCCACTACTAATTTCTGATTTTCAATGATGAGATCAGACTGATTTTCCCAAATAATGAAGTTAAAAATCGAGATTATTATTACACCCATCACGATATAGATAAGTGTGGTTTTATAGGATAATGAATTTCTATTAAATTTTATCATTACAACTGTATAGCGAGTTCTTTTCGCCTCTCTTTTTCAAGCATTTTGGTTATTTCAGATTTAAGTTTTAATATAGTTATCGGCTTTTTAAGAAAAAAAATATTTAAATATTTAAACATTTCACTTTCTTCCGAAGTAAGCTGCGATGGGATGAGCACAACACAGGGTATATGGCTCATACGACCCTGTAAAATAATAGAGAAAAAACGTCTGCTTAAGGAACCAAACTCAAATGATTCATTAATAATAAAACAAGATACTCCTACATCTGGCAGTTCCCTCATTAAATCCCTGTCTGAAGTAAAATAACTTACAGGAGCATTAGCAAGCTTATTAAGGGACTCTAAACCTTTAATATCTTGTGCAATATCAAAAATTAAATTTCGTTTTTCAGCATAAACATTATGAGATTCTAATCGTTTTTCAATGGGTAAATGCACCACAAAGGTGGACCCCTTGTGCCTTTCTGATTCAACAAAAATACTACCACCATGTAATTCAACAAACGAGCGCGTTATAGCGAGACCAAGCCCATGTCCTTTACCTGAAATTTTACTCCCATTACCCATATTGAATTTTTCAAAAATTTTATTGATATCTTTTTTAGATATGCCCGGGCCGGTATCTTGAATAGCCAGGGAAATGAAATTCCCCTTTTTGGAACATTTAATGTGGATGGTTCCATTCGATTTTGTAAACTTAATCGCATTCCCAAGAAGATTAATGACTACTCGTTCCATTTTTTGGGTGTCAGCAAAAAAATCCGGAATATTTTCAAAATCTGTTATTATTACAATATGTTTCGCTCTGGTAAGGCCATCGAGAGAACGGATCACTTTTTTAATGATCGTAACCAAGTTCGTTCGTAATAATTTAAGCTTCTTTTTTCCTGCTTCCAACTGGGCCAAATCCAGAAGGTCATTAACCATATCAATGAGGAATTGACAGTTTTGATGGATGATATTAATGGGATTAATGCCCTTTTCTTTAATATCATTAAGGAAGCCATCCATCAATAGCTCAGAATAGCAAATCATGGCTGAAAGTGGAGAGCGTAAATCATGTACAGCCATTTGTAAAAGATTACTTTGACTTTTCACATGTTGCTGGTGATTTTTGAATTCTGAATTCAACCGGGTCACCAGCATACTATGAGTAATTGAACGATATTTCTGGGCAATGAGCCAATTTATTTTTTCTCTGACCGCTAATTGCGGCGTATCGGGATCCACAACCAGAAAAACACCTTTGTCTAATAAGGTGATTTTCTGAACCGCTGTTACCACGTCGCCAGATAAAACAATCGTGCTATTAATAATTTCATTGGTAAAAGGAGAGTTTCTACAATAGTCAAAATATTTCTCTATCAGATTGGAATTTACTACAAAAACCCATTGATTAATGAGTTTGTCATTTTTAGCAAAAACAT
>JADFYW010000039.1 GCA_015232855.1 Fibrobacteria bacterium | reverse complement strand
CCCCAGTCTGAGACCCAGATATTCAAGGTATTTTGATAAGGATTGGCGAAACCATTAGAAACCACATCCTCTCGTACTACAAATTCTACTTTCCCCGGTAATACAATATTATAGCGATCTATTTTACTTTTATAGAGATTCTCCGCAATTCCTGCCACATACTCAGCGACTGGCTCCATTTTTTTATCAAAATAAAACCGGAAATGTTCTGTTTCGGCCACTTTCCAGTTTAAATGAGACTGATTTCGGTTAAAAGAATATGCTGAAACCTCATGAAAAAGGCAAAAAAGAAATAATCCTGCCATCCAGAAGTAAATATTCTTCATTAAACCGGTATTTATCATAGATCTCTTAAGAAATTATAATTTAACAAGTCTTTTGGCTTTTTTCTTTTTAGTAGAAATTACTATCCTTTATTTTATCATCACTAAAAATGAGAGTAAAATGAAATACACAGATGCAGGCGTAGATATTCAAAAAGCAGAGAGAGCAATGAGTGCTATAAAAAGCATGGTTAAAAGCACATTTTCCCATCGTGTCAAAGCAGATTTTGGGAATTTTGGAGGACTTTTTTCAATAGCCGGGCTTAATATGAAAGAACCGCTCCTGGTGTCCTCAATTGACGGGGTTGGTACAAAAATTCGTATAGCCATCGAAATGGAAAAATTTTCTTACCCTGGCCGGGATATTGTAAACCATTGTGTAGATGACATTCTCGTACAGGGAGCACGACCTCTGTTTTTCATGGACTACTACGCTACGGGAGTATTGAATGAAGAAGCCCTTATCGGTGTAGTAGAAGGCCTCACTTCCGCCTGTAAAGAAAATAAATGCGCTCTGCTAGGAGGCGAAACAGCTGAGATGCCCGGTATTTATCATCAAAATGATTTCGATCTTGCTGGCTGTATTGTGGGAGTAGTGGATAAATCCAAACTGATAGACGGCAGCAAGATTACCGCAGGTGATACGGTTCTGGGCCTGGCCTCTTCCGGTCTGCACACCAACGGTTTTTCAATGGTACGTAAAACACTGCTTGAAGCGGGCATGAATCTCAATGAAACACCTCCAGGTTTTAATACTACACTGGGAGAGGCTCTGGTAGAGCCCCATAAGTCATACCTCGCCGGGATTCTACCCTTGGTAGAGGATGAACTGATTCATGGTCTCGCTCATATCACCGGAGGTGGATTTGAAGGAAATATCCCCCGGATACTGCCCGAAGGTATCAGTATAAAACTGGACCGGAATGCCTGGGATGTCCCACCGGTGTTCAAACTCATTCAGGAAAAAGGTAATGTAGAAACAGATGAAATGTACCGCACTTTCAACATGGGCATTGGAATGGTAGTAATCGTCCCTACAGATATGGCCGCCAACATCTCTTCACGTCTCACAAATGCAGGAGAAAAAGTCTCTCTCATAGGAGAAGCCATTCATACCGACGGCAAAAGTTCTGTTGTATTTGAATAATCTGGAATTAGACGGTCTAAGCAAGCTTACCGGATAACAGCTAGTTTGCCTTTTTTTACCAACCCTTTGGATTTTACAGATATCGAGTATATATACATTCCCGTTGCTACTTTTTTTGAATAGTTGTTGGTTAAATCCCATTTCCAGGCAGGCTCAGTATCACCCTGCAAAAGTTTCAGGTTTTGAACGCGCCTATCAGAACTAAACACCAGGTCTCCGCTGATTGTATATATCCTGAAAATAAGCGTCTGTCCTGTTTCCACGCCCTTAATATCACGCACATTTTTAAAAGTCATACAACCGCATTCACTTTCGGCATGACTTTCTTTAGACCAATTAAAGGGATTTGGATAAATATAAAATTCTTTTCGCCTGGTTTTAAAGCCAAAAGAAAATACATCCGATGAATCTGGATCAAAATCAAACCAATAACTTCCGATACCGTCTCCATTCCCGTCTAGGGTGAATCCATCTACAGAACCAATCCTGCTATGTAGATAAACGGTTACCGAATCTACACTAAAAATATTAGGCGAGGTCCTTATAAGCAAGGTCCTACCATTATTTGTGAGACGAAGATACCTCAAATGATAAGTTCCATGAAAGGCTGAAGATACATTAACTGTAAGATTAGAATCTGACAACAAATTTACAGTATCAACTGAAACAATAACACCAGCAGTGTCATGTTCGTACGTATAGGCCACCGGCCGATTAAAACGTATTTCAATAGGGTCTTCCGGATCAAAGCTGATACTATGGTTTGCAGGCACGGTACTCACCACACTTAACCGTGATGTATCAACCGAAAGTGTAAACAACGAATCTTGAGACCCGGGAATAGCAGCAATTTTTCGCAAACCCAAATCAAGAGCATTTCCCACCGAATCGGTAATAGAATTAGATACTTGTATACGAATAATATCCCGGGGTAGAAAAGCACCAGGCCGGGGCTGCACTCCCAGTGAATCTCCCGGGGAAGTATAATGAGGTGAAAAAATAAGAGTATCAACCAAAGAACCCGATAACTGGCCAGACAACGAACGATAATAAATTTTATGCAAATAATCCGGGTATGCGCTTGCAATTGGAATTATCCCGCCAGTTTTTAAAGAATCCAGATACGAATAAATACTTATAGTCCCCGGAAGAACAGTAGATAAACGGACAGGTTCAGAAAAAGAAAAAATAATACTGGTTTGCCTTTTAACCGGCGGTAATATACTAGCAACTGTTTTCAGGAGGGGCGAAAAACGGCCAGTCGTGTCCACCGAAAGTGAGAGTATCGGTAAATCAATATAGCGAAACTTAAAGGGTAATTTTAAAACAGGATTATTAAAATCACTCGTAGCCAAAAAGAGGGTATCTTGAATCACGGAGTCTCCTTTTAAAGAATCCGAAAAAAACAAAAAGCCAAGTGTTATTTTGCTTTCCGGGGCAATATTTAGCGGACTCGTAAGTTGATAAGCATCTGTGGCCTCATCAATTTTCAACTTTCTGAATTCATTTTCAGGAGTGGTCCAGGAGAGAGTTATATGCAACCAGTCGCCATTATCAACGCCCGTTTTTATGGAGTCTATTTGCAACATAGCAGAACCACTATTTAAAAACGATATGGTATCCAAACGACCCGATGCAGTTGATCCAAGTACATAAGCAGTATCAGACTCGAGTGCTAACAGCTCTTCTCGCAGCTCTTCATTTTTTGCCGTACTCGTATCCAGAAACGGGTAATAAAGTGTAATAGTGTCTCTAAAAAATGCGGAATATACATCCTTTATTTGGATTATCAGTTTTTCCTGATCTACGTTATAAACAAAAACTGCCGTATCACCCCATAAAACAGTATCCTCTTCATAACAACTAAGCTCTTGTATAGCACAATCTTCAGGTCGACTGAGCACACGCCAGGAAACATGGGGGAATCCCCCTCCTACAGGCCCGCCATGTCCGTACGAAATCACTAAGCTGTCTGTTTGCAAGGGAGAGATAGCTATCGCTGTATCACCGAAGACGCCTGAAATACTATCTCGTACACGGCCATCTAAAATTGAATACATAGAACGCAGAATGGGCGTTTGATTTGGCAGTAACATAAAGCGTGCAGATATAGTCGTATCCGGGTCTGACAAACTTATTACCACAACAGAAGTATCTTCAGTACTATCTGACTGCACTATAAATTCAAAAGGCTCCCCCACAATAACGGTACTGTCCAGTATAAGATTACTCTGCCGATATACTTTAAGTTCCAGCGCATTATCTACTGAATCAGTACATTCCAGGAATACCCGGGCAGTATCATCCACATGGACAACAAATACCTCATCTGAAGTAATTGCCAGGGTATCACTGCCCCCGCCATTGGGCACATAAATTCTATCAACTTCCGCTCCCTGGTGTTTAATAAAATTCGAAGTCATAACCGGAACATCATTTGCATAATCAGCTACAAACTCAAATTCAACTGTGGTATCCTGATCCGAAAATAAAATTCGGTGTTGCACACCGGTATCTGCCAAACTAGCCGTAAAGGGAATTACCAATGGAACCCCCGCAGATACCACACTATCATAAAGCTGTACATCACCCGAAAAGAACTGGACCCTTGATTCAGTATCATTGCCGTCATTGAATTGTACGATAACTGCAGCGGTATCTCTTGCTCGAAGTAGCACACGCATACGTTCATACAACGGTATAGTATCTTTTTCGGCTGATTTCGGATACCTGTTTTTTTGAAATGATACAGAAGGGACCGGTGGGTAATTGAAATAATTCACTCGCAATGTAACCGCCTCAGAAGTCCATCCTTCACCATCAATGGTAATTATTTCAACCTGATGATTTTGTTTTACTACCTCCAACGGAGGTACAGATAATACACTTCGATAGAAACCCGCCCCTTTTGATTCAGGTGAATTATCTTGTGCAGCACTATCCGTGGTCAAAATTCGGAAACCCACATCATTATCAACATCAAATGCCCAGGCTATTAATCGCAAAGTATCCTGTCTGGCAACTAAATTATAATTGTTTGCAGGGTCATATATCTGCACAGCGCCCGAAGTACCCAACTGTAGGGTTTCAACCACAGCTGTATGGGGCTTGATATTATAGTCAATCGATAAAGCAGAAACGCTTGGTGTAGACTTCAAAGAAAGCGACTCCGTTTCCAGGTTCACTCGATACTTCAGTCTGTTAAAATTACCTTTCAAGGGCGACGCAAGGGCACCGGTATCAATCACCTGTGAAAAAGAGCTATAACTACCGCCAGCCCCAAATGAGAGAAGTACTTCACCTTGATCATCAGGAGTCAACCGGACACTGGTGATAGCTACCGAATCAACTGCAGGGTCTAATGAATAACTGGAACCATTATCCCCAAGCACTATGCTGTCACTGAGAAAATAGGCGGTACTAAAATACATGGGCGTATTTCGCCAGGCAGCTGCTTTAGCATCAAATCCGTTGTCATAAGCTACTGCAAAATCACCTTGCTCATCAACAGCAATATTGGGTACGCGATAATTATGCCATGCCTGCCAATTGTTCCCTACATTAAAAGATACATTTTCTCCTGTAAGGTATTTGTCTTGTCTCGAGTCCGTATCAATGGTTGCCCCAGTGCGTGAAAACCATGCACACTCAATCTGCCGGTTACCCCCATACATATTCCCATACCACGAAAACACCACATATTCAGTCGAAACCGCTACATCCGGAAAGTAACACTGTTTGGTAGCAGGTGTCAAAGATTCTGCTGTTGTAATACCCCCATTACTTACATTTACAATAGAGTAATATATTACATCTCCTTTGCCATAGGTTACCACAAACTCGGTATTTGAGAGTGGAGCAATCCCATACTGCCTATAGGTATGCCCCCCGATTATAGTTTGAAAATATATTTGTTCGGTATCAAGTTGTTTTGGTGCCATTATTTGAACTTGTGAGTTATTGTACCCCACACCCCACAAAAGACTATCTTCTCGCCATACCGCCAACACATTGCCATTGGAACTGGCCGCCACAGCAAAATCTACTGCTGCAAATGCGGTTCTGGTTATAGTCGCTACTTTTGACGTACGATCACCTAAATTTTCCCAACGCAAACGAATTTGTGCCGGACCGATTTTATATTCATAGGCCAGTACCAATTTGTCAGCATTACTACCAGGCTGAGCAGCCATACCCAGTGTACCGTAATAATCTGTTAAAAGTTCCCAATTACCCGGTGTGGGCACATATACTCCAAAAGAAGAAGCGTCCGTCTTGCCAGCAATATCATTATCGCTGGAACGTCTTATAGGACCATTCGGGGTAAGCGTCGTCCAATAAGCCGCAAAGCCATCTCCTTCCGCAGCAAAATTCATATAGGTGGGTGGGGGTGGAACAAAGGCAGGAGTATTACCATAGAAATATCCTGTTTTATCAGAAGGATTTTCTGACTGAGCAACAATAAATGCCGAATCAGAAAATACAACCGTATCGGACTCCAGACTAAGCGTCCGGATTACAATGCTCGCCTGGGGCTGTGAATTATTGAATAAATTGTGAGCATCATACCAGGACGTATACGCAATTTTAAAAGTCTGGCCATCACTGTTTACCACAACCGGATTTGCCCCAGACAAACCATTATTCAAGATACCCTTATTAAGAGTAACGGGCTGCAATACCGGTAATAAATCATAATAATTGATGGCTACTTCCAGACTACTTCCCCAGCCAGAAGCAAGGTGGCTGGTATCTGCAGAACCACTCAAGCCATTACGAAAATTACTTACGTCAATAGAAAGCGAATATGCGACGCCTGTCATCAGCCATATAACGCAGGCAACGAATTTACCTCTCTGCAATAACGGCTTCATGAAAGTGCTTTTTCCCGCCCATAGAAATTGGTAGACACCTCATCCAATATCCCGGTATCTTTCCGCTTTTTATCTTTTACATAACGCTGAAGTGACCGTTCCCGCAGTTTTTCCATTTTCTTTCGTTCAATCATGGCCTTATTCAATTCTTTTGTTTTTGCAAGCACCACCTTTTCTTGTTCTTCAATTGCTTGTTGCTGCTTGGTTATATCAACCACCAACTTATTACCATAACGAATAAAATGCATGTGTTCCATAGGCCCCAGGAGAGGACTCTCCCGGCGCAGAACTACGAGGGTTTCATGTTCCGTTTGTAATTTTTGCTTGTATTGTTTCTTTTCCTGTAATGCTTGTACAGCAAAACCTAAGGCTCGCTTCGCGTCATCTTCCTGCCATTGTTTAAAACTCAGCATGCCTTCCAATCTGAATGAGAAGCGCTTCATGGTATATGCCCTTTGATATCAGACAGTTGATTCAATGCCTCATCAAAATCTGTTGTTTCTTCGATTTGCTGCATCAAAAACTTTTCCACCAACGGATTAAGCTCAACAGCCTGATCAAGATCCGCATTTGTTCCTTTAACATAGGCGCCAAGTTGTATCATATCTTCAGAATCTGCGTATATTGCCATATACTTCAATAACTGCCCTACTGCCTCTTTCTGTTTATCTGTGACCACATCAGTAAAACAACGGCTCACACTCTGTAACACTTGTATAGCGGGATAATGATTTCGGTTGGCAAGATCACGAGAAAGCACAATATGCCCATCTAAAACTGACCGGACCGCATCAGATATTGGCTCATCCAGGTCATCACCTTCCACCAGCACCGTATAGAGAGCGGTGATAGAGCCACACTTGCCCATACCAGCACGTTCAAAAAGCCTTGGCAGCATTGAAAATACTGATGGCGGAAAACCACGAGTGGTAGGCGGTTCACCGGCGGCCAGACCTATTTCACGCTGAGCCAGGGCAATACGCGTTGATGAATCCATCATCAACATAACGTCTTTCCCCTGATCCCGAAAGTGTTCTGCTATAGCTGTTGCTAAAAACGCTGCTTTTACGCGGACAATTGCCGGTGTATCTGCTGTAGCAACAACAACAATCGAACGCTTCAAACCTTCTTCGCCCAGATCCTTTTCAATAAATTCTTTTAATTCTCTCCCACGTTCCCCTATGAGGGCAACAACATTTATGTCCGCCTTACAATTTCTGGCAATCATTCCCATGAGTACCGACTTGCCAACTCCCGAACCAGAAAAGATCCCCAGGCGCTGCCCCTTGCCCATGGTCCGAAAACCATCAATTGCCCTGATTCCGGTCACCATGACATCTGCAATCCGCTGCCGTTCCATGGGGTTTGGCGGGCTTTGGTGTAAATCTACTTCACTCCCCGAAGCAAGTGGCCCTTTTCCATCCAGGGGCTCACCCAGTCCACTAATAACCCGACCCAAAAGGCCTTCGCTCACCTGTGCAGAAAAGGGTCTTTTAGTAGCAACAACATCCATACCAGGCCGCATTTTATCCATTGCGGTAAGAGCCATAAGAAGAGTAGACGAATCACGAAACCCTACCACTTCGGCCATGCCTATATAGGTCGAGTTCTGATAGACTTCACATAACTCTCCCATGCTAGCCACCGGCCCTGCACTCTCAATAATAAGACCAATAACTTTTGTTACTTTTCCTTTTACACGCAAGGGAGACACCTTTTCAAGTGCTTCCCGGTAAGATGATAATCCACTATCCATATGCTTTTTTTTCGTTCTATTGAGGAGTTTCTTCAACTGTTTCTTCTGTTTTAAATTTCTCATTAAAAACAGCCTCAAGTTGTTTTTCAATATCCATAAGTAACCCATTCACAGAAATTTCTGCAGACGAAGCACCGGATTCTATCACGCATGATGATTTACTCACTCCCTCATCCATTTCTACTTTTACTTCTTCCATTTTCTGGGAAACCGGCATCCAAAGACTCTGGTTGGTGTTTACTACTTTAAAATCTTCTGGATTCACTCTTATAGTAAGTGAATGAGCTGCTTCCAGCGCGCTAATAGCATCCCGAACTACCAGGCAAACAGCCTCTTCATAGTTATCTGCCAATTCACTGAATACTTTCCGAATGCAAGTCATAATAATGGCCAATACATCTTTCTCATATCCTTTTATCAATGTGAATTTTTCGTGATTGAGTGCACCCACAATAGACTCTAGTTCTTGCTGCATTGCTTCAACTGAGGTAGTATATATCTGTCCGGCTGCTTGTTCTCCTTCCTGACGTCCTTCCGCCTTTCCTTTTTGATATCCGTCCTGAGAAGCCTGTTGAGTGGCCTGACTCAGTTGTTTCTGCAATTGGGCAATTTCTGCCGTTTTCGCATGAACTTGTTTCTCCAGATTCTCAATTTTTATCTGATAATCTTCCTTACCAGGTTTTTTTCGGCCAGGCATCTCCATGGAATCCAATTTCAAGCCACCCATCGAAAAGTCGCATACATCCATTCTACACCCTGCCTTGAGAATGCGGGTTACTCCCACTGTAGAAAACTTTGATTTTTCAGACGAATTAAGATCATCTCCAAGTTGTGTCATGTGTTCTCCTATACAATAATTTCGTCTTCACCACCACGGCCACTAATTACGATTTCTCCATCATCTTCCAGCCTGCGTACAACATCAACAATGGCTTGTTGAGCTTCTTCTACATCTTTGATTCTTACAGGACCCATAAATTCCATATCATCTTTTATCATTTCAGAAGCACGGCTACTCATGTTCTTAAAGAATTTATCCTGGGTGTCATCAGGAGCACCCTTAAGCGCAAGACCCAGTTCTTTAGTATCAATTTCTTTCATCAAACGTTGCATGGAACGATCATCAAGCAGCATAATATCTTCAAATACAAACATAAGGTTTTTGATTTCGGTTGCAAGTTCGGGATTTTCACGTTCCAGGTTTCCGAGAATATTTTTTTCCGAACCCCTGTCCGCAAAATTGAGAATTTCCGCAACAGATTTTACTCCACCAATCTCAGATACATCTCCACCAAAAAGGTTTCTGATGGTCTGAGATAACACGCCTTCCACCTGCCGTAGTACCTCCGGTGAAATACTTTCCATCGTGGCTATACGAGTAGCCACATCCACCTGTACCTCTTGTGGAAGAGCAGATAAGAT
Source organism: Fibrobacteria bacterium (assembly GCA_015232855.1). Taxonomy (GTDB): domain Bacteria; phylum Fibrobacterota; class Fibrobacteria; order UBA11236; family JADFYW01; genus JADFYW01. The sequence continues at coordinate 23,005 of JADFYW010000039.1, read as the reverse complement.
AGGAGCTGCATGTTGGGCATCAATATGGGCCAGCAATAGAGCAATAGTCTGAGGATGTTCTTTCTGGATAAATGTTACCAGCTGGGAAGGGTCTACACCTTCAAGCAGGTTAAAACCCGTTGTGCGGATAGCGTTTTGAACGCGCTCAAGGATTTCCCGGGCTTTTCTGGGGCCTACAGCTTGCTCAAGCACTTCTTGCGCATAATCCACTCCACCCTGAGAAATAAACTGCTGCGCCAGGGCCATCTGATGAAATTCTTCAAGGACGGCTTCGCGCATCACAGGCGTTACCCCTTCTATAGTAGAAATTTCTGTAGTGATAGCTTCTACTTCACCGTCATCGAGATGTTTGAGTATTTGGGCCGATGCTTCTGTGCCCAGTGCAACCAACACAATCGCAGCTTTTTTTCTACCTGAAATATCAAATTGCTGAATCTTGGTTTCCTTACCCTGATTGCCTTCGTTGTCATTAAAAAACGCCTTTGCCACAGTTCCCTCTCTTGTTTACGCGATTAGCAATATCCAATGAGACTATGCATCATATATTGACAGCCCGTCACCATTGTCATTATTTGATATCCTCAAAATATTGTTTTGTGTTAAAAAGTATCTTTCCATTATTAGTTACCGCTACCCTATTCCTTAATTATAGTATACCCTTTTCAGATTAAAGGAGGCAAAATTTCAAAACTACTTACTACTGGATTTATGTGGATCTTTGAGCCATCCCCTCAAGAGATAAGCCATATTCATGGGATTTTCCATTGCTATATTTTCCACCTTCTCCAGTAGTTCATTGTGCTTCCTAAGTTCTTCGGGAATCTCCTCTTCTTCAGGCTCAAGTGCTACACCCGTATATTTTGGAATAGGAGGGTTCATGGCTACTGCGATATTTTTGGCCAGACTTTTAAGAAATAAGAATCCCAGAAAAACAATCACAAAGATAATGGCAATTTTCCCCCAATACTGGTATGATTCTTTGCGTTCCTGGCTTTCCATTTCCTGAAGCTCCCGATCGTAAAACTGACGATCAAATTTCACAGCAGTCACATACACTAAGTCTCCCGCTTTTTCGTCAAATCCTACCGTATTTTTGACCAGAGCAGTAAATTTATCCAGTTCGTCCTGACTTCTTTCTTCAAAAGTCTGTTTTCCATCTTCATTATATTTATATGCTCCATCCACAGCCACCGAAACGGTAACCCGTTTACGCGCCCCTGGAGCATTAATAATACGAGCTGCAGTCCTGTCTATTTCATAGTTAGTAATTGAGCCTTCTTTTTGCTCATCTCCAGCCATTGGATTGTTTTTGGTAACACCGTCATCACGCTGTTGTGAACGAATTACTTTGGATGAAGGGAGATACGTTTCAACAGTTTTTTCAACCTGCTCAAAATCAAGTACCGCACTAACCTTTACCTGAGCTTTATTCGGGCCCAAAAGCCCCTTTAACATATGTTGTACTTTTCTTTCAAGATGAGACTCCACTGCATGCTGAAGTGCCATGTTATGATCAGCTTGCTCCGCCATAGCGTTATCAGCAAAACCTTTGGTAAGCATATTACCATGTATATCAAGAACCGTCACTTGCCTTGCCAGAAGACCTTCAACAGAACTTGCCACGAGATGAGTTATACCCCGCACCTGTTTACCGTTAATATCTTTTCCGGGTTGGAGTTTCAACACAACAGAAGCTGTTGGTTCTTCTTCTTTTTCTTTAAACAAAGATGGTTTGGGGAGTGTTATATGCACACGGGCCTTGTCCACTTCAGTTAGAGTTTCAATAGTTCGTATAATTTCACCTTCCAGAGCTCGCTGAAAATTCAGGTTCTGAACAAAATCGGTCATACCAAGTTGCAGTTTATCAAAAAGTTCGAATCCCTGACCACCACTCCTGGGAAGGCCGTTACGAGCGAGTTCCATCCGCACTTCATACAGCTCTTTTTGAGGAACCATTATTTGCCGTCCACTATTTTCAAGTGTATATGCAATGCCCATATCTTTTAATACTTCCGTTACCTGGGCAGCGTCTTCTGATTCCAGATTAACAAAAAGCGTAGAGTAGCCATTATCATTTGAAGAAAGCGATGACCAGGTTATAATGGCCGCCATACCGATAACCGTCACTGCTGTGGTTGCAATTAATATTACTTTCTGGGTAATATTTAATTTACTCCAAATAACATTTAACTGATTGACTAACTGTTTAAAAAAATCCGCCATACCCTGTTTCCCCTGATTATTATCCCTGTTTTACTTTCTCTGATTATCTCTTAAACTCTGATCTGCATGATTTCCCGGAAGCCTTCCAATACCTTGTTTCGGATCTCCAGTAAAAGATTCATTGCCATCTTCGCCTCCCCAACGGCAAGCATGACCTGATGAGGATCTTTAATTTCTCCAGCAATGAGTTTTTGAATAGACTCACCTGCCGTATTTTGCATATGATTAACATCTTTAACAAACCCTTGGAACATTTCCCCAAAATTTGATTTATTAGCAGCCTGATCTTCTTCAGTTAATTTTGGTTTACCAAGACTAACGGTACCTTTAAAAGGTGCGGGAGCAACAAGTGGCCCCGCAAACTTCTCTGTTCCGATGGTGTTAATCATTCTTTCTCCCCTACGCTACCATGTCTATATAGTTTCCCAGGATTTTCCTACCGCTTTTTACCGGTGCCGTTTCCGGCTCATTTGTATAAAGCAACAATTCACTGGCTTTTTGCAGGGTATTTCCAATTACTTTTGATACCCCTTCCCCCGCATTAATCGTTGTGCTGGCTGCAGGCATCACATTCGTTGTCTGTTGTTTGCCTGCAGCCATGCCGGAGCTTTTCTTTTCCCTGATAAGCTGCTCCAGTTTCTGCTTTGCGTCCCCATTCCCCAAACGATGCAAAGCAGTTTCCCTTGCCTGCTGAAAACGCGTAAGCGCATCCACCCCTGATGTCATTTGTGCAGGTGGGTTCACCGCGATGGAATTATTTTGGCCGATTTTCATAGTAAACTAATTATATAAGCTCTAAGGTTTTCATCAACATACTTTTTGACGAGTTAAAAGCCGTTACACAAGCTTCATAAGCTCGGGTGGCTGTAATCATATCTGTCATTTCTTGTACCACATTTACATTAGGCATCGCTACATACCCATTTTCACTGGCATCGGGATGTGTGGGATCATATACCATCCGGGGTGCAGAACCATCCTTTACAATTCCTGCTACTTGAACACCACTTCCTATGTAACCTTTCTTAATGGGTAATTCAGGATTAGGAATGCGCATATGACTAGGCTCTGAAGTAAAACCCTTAAGCTGTTCCTGACCAAATACAAAATGAGCATCCGCTTCTTTTGGGTCGGCCTGAAGCTGAACCACCTGTCTCTGATATGGCCCCCCTTCATCAGTCCTCGTGGTTTCAGCATTCGCCAGATTACTAGCTATCACATTCTGCCGAACCCGCTGGGCACGCAAACCGGTTGCACTGATGTTGAGTGATGTAAACATTCCGATCATACTCATAATCTGTCTCCCGTTAATACCGGTTTATTACCTTATCCTGCCTTTAATAATATCTGAGAAATCATCCATGTAGTTACTCATGAATTTAGTAGAGAAAAAAAACTTGAGTTGGTTATCGGCCATTTTAGCCATTTCCAGGTCAATATCAACATTATTTATCTCTCCGGGAAGAGTTTTATCTTCTGCACGGTATCCCATGGGCATAATTTCATTAATTTCAGGTTTACCGACAGACATATGTCTATCATCAGTTTTCGTTCCTTTGGGTCGCTTAGCATCCAAGGCCTTCTTTAAGCTTTCCTCAAAACTGACATCTATTCTTTTATAGGCAGGAGTTTGTACATTGGCCAGGTTGTTGGCAATGGCCTTATCCCTCAGCATAGCCGCATCCAGGCTCTTTTCAATAACCGGCATGGCTGTTTGTCTGTATAAAACCTGTTTTAGTATCATTTCATTAAAGCCTATATATTCCTATCAAATTAAAGCAAGTGTTGTGCCAGTGCATCAAGACACAATAAAAGCCTCTAAATTGATTGAATAAACACGTTTTTAATGGATTTTAAGCAGTTTGTTAAGTTTTTCTTAAAGTTTAACCTACAAACTGCCGATGAGTAAAAGGGGAAAATATTGCCGGGTTAATTTTGATTATCGGCAAGGGTTACCAGTATACATATTTTTGGACATGGGTAAAACCATCGTTAAAAATCAGTCGAACATTCGTATACAAACCCAGGTTGAAAGCCATCTTCCTCTATTTTGCTTCTATCTGATGATTTCATAGTTCAATATCAAATTCTACCCCCGTAACGGTAAATATTCCTATTTTAAAACCATTATGAATGGAAGATGGCTTGCCAGAAAAATACTGAGACTCCTTCCGCCCAAACAAAGAGGAAAAGCTCAGGAATTTCCCATAAAACAAATAGCATATCTTTTAGCCGGAACCTATGGCGACTTTATGCAAAGTCTTCCTGCAATCAACACCCTGCAGGAAAAGCATCCTAATGCAAACATCACACTCATTTGCCCAGATTTTGATCCAGCACATTTACTGTTCCTTCTTCCTGAAAGGGTGCAATTTCAACAGGCATCCTGGTTATTCAGACAATTGTTTCATCCAATTGATCTTATTCTGACCAATCCCATTGGAGCCTTTCGCGTGAAATTTGATTATGCGGCCCGTTTTTGTGCGAAAACTGCATATGGTTTCTGTTACACTGATGAAAACGGACGATCAGCCTACCATTTTTGTTATCGCCTCACCAACAACATTAAAAGTAATATGCTTCTAAATATGGAGCTCATTTCTAGAACTGGTAAGCCCATTACGTCTTCAGTTGGTGAATTTAAAAATCCGGAAAATCAATATAAAGCAGAGCCTTTTAGAGCAACTCATAGTCAACCTGATGTACTCTTTCATTGTGGAAGCACTACCCTACAGACAGATTTTGGAACAAAACGCTATCAATCCATTATCAGTGAAATATGTAAATGGGTAATTTCAATCAATGCCCCACTTGAAGTTATTGCAGGGCCCACAGAAGCCAGCCTTTTAAGCAAACTCAATAAAAAGTACCCTAAACTTAAAACAGGAACGTATTCTGTTGAACAACTAGCTTCCCGCCTGGAACAACACAGTGGACCAATTATATGCTTTGATAGTTTCATGGCCCATTTTTGTGCTTACTATAAAAAAGCAGCTATTGTCATCAATCGAGAATTGGTAAAACCGGGCTACGACAATAGTACCCTGCAAACCCATGTGGTGCTAAGCAAAAAAACCAATTGGAAGCTGGATAATTTGTTTAAAGTAATATCTTCGTTTCTGGTACAGGCTTAATTATTAACAAACAGGTAACTCTTTGTTTTCCTGTGTTCATTTCGTTATTACGCCCGGTTGTTATTCATTTGTCTCAAAGGGATTATACCCCGGTTTTTTATACAATTTTCCTTTTTTCATTTCCAGAATATCAGGCCGATAAACTTCTTCTGGCCAGGCTTCCGGAGTAGTCTCTTCAAAGACAACTGATACATGAGAATCTTCACAACCAGCGATTTCTACCACGTTTTTTGCTATAGCTTTAGTTAACTTCTGCTTTTGGTCTTCTGTCCTACCCGGGTATAATTTTACCACTATATGAGGCATTTCCTTCCTCCTTTTCCTTTGTTAAACCGATTTTTTCTGTTTTGTCTTTTTTAACATTTTTGTCATTAGTAATAATATATTTTTTTCTTCCTGATATCAGACTGCTATGTAGTAAACTTACCACTCTAATCAGGACCGGTAAATACATGCCGATCAATTACCCAACACATATTTAAAGGAACTTTCATTACTGAAAGCCTAAAAAAATAATTCTTTATACCACAAAAAAGTCCTATCTTTAGTATTAACAGGTTATTATGAAATTTAAGCACATTATTTTCCTAACCACTCCTCCACTCATTGTTGCGGGATTATTGCCACAGGTTTTTTTGTTGGGCGATATCGGGTTATTAAAAAAACTTACCAGCCAATTCAGCACGCCACAAATGCGCATACACTTGGACTTTTTCTGGAAACAGAAGAGAGCAAAAAAGAAATTGCCAAAAGGGAAACAATATCGTGGCGAAAAGCATTTTTCCTATTTACAAAATATCATCACCCAACAATAACTTGATATCCACACATGACCTTTAATAATCCTTTTTTCTTTCTTTTTCTTGCAGTGGTCCTGTTGCTCTATCCGTTAGGTTCTGGTAACTTCAAAAAACTTGTTTTACTTATAGCGAGTTATGTATTCTATGGTTTATGGGATTGGAAATTCCTTGGACTTATTATTTGGATTACGGTTGTCATCTATGTCTTCAGCCGACAAATGCATACTTCCCAAAAACCATTCCACAAGAAGCTTTTCCTGGCTGGTTGCATTATCAATAACCTGGGTATACTTGCTGTTTTCAAGTATTTTAATTTCTTTACCAACTCGCTCAAAAGTGTATTAGGCACTTTAGATGTATCCATTTCTAATACCACCCTAAACATCGTTCTGCCTATAGGTATTTCCTTCTATACATTCCAGTCACTATCATACGCTATTGATGTATATAAAAACAATTTAAAACCAAGCGAACGTATACTGGACTTCTCTCTCTTTATAGCATTTTTCCCTCAATTAGTTGCAGGCCCCATAGAACGAGCCACAAACTTATTACCACAGATGGTAAATCTTGATAAATATAAATGGGACAATTTTAAAAGCGGTGGTTGTCTTATTTTTGTGGGCTATATAAAAAAGACAGTGATTTCGGATAACCTTGCTCCATTTGTTGATAATTATTTTAACCAGTATTTGGATTTAGGAACAATGGCAGCCTGGACAGGCCTTATTTTATTCTCGCTCCAAATTTATTATGATTTTGGAGGCTATAGTGACATTGCCAGGGGAGTGGCAAGACTATTTGGGATTAAACTTATGGTAAATTTTAATCAGCCCTATTTTTCAACGAACATTTCTGAATTCTGGCGCAGATGGCATATTTCTCTTTCTACCTGGTTACGGGATTATTTATACATACCTCTGGGAGGAAACAGGAAAGGAAATTTTCGTACCCAAATTAATCTCATGATAACCATGGCACTGGGAGGGCTATGGCATGGTGCAAGTTGGAATTATGTCATTTGGGGAGTAGCACATGGCTGCTACCTGGTAGCATATAATATCTTTAGTAACCAAAAAGGAAACGTACCAAAACCATGGTATTTTAGCCTTCCCTCCGCCTTGTTTGTGTACCTATTAGTGCTCTTTACCTGGATTCCTTTTCGCACTCATGACGTAGAAACAACAATAGCTTATGCTTCTAAACTTTTCATTTTGTCAGGTAGTGTTGATTTTCACCAATTATTACTCTTACTCAGTGGACCCTTCATTGTCCTCCTCATAGATTTACCGGCTTATATTAAAAAGGACCATCTCTATCTTCTTTCCCTTCCCGGGTGGTTCTCTTCTGTTATTTTTTTCATTGGCAGTGTTGCAATCACTTTTTCTTTTTTCCTACAATGGAACCAGGTAAGACCTTTTATATATTTTCAATTTTAACGGAATCGACATGACTATTATTAAAAACATACTTCTTTTTTTAGTAACCACTACCATAATTATGCTTGTAGCAGAATTCGGATTTCGTGTGTATTCTGATAAAGCACTTATGTATGATATTGAAATGCATAAGTATGCAAAAAAGCTTAAACGCCCCAGTACAACACCAGGATTAAGCCATGAGCATATTCCTGGTGGCGAAGCGAATCTTATGGGAGTAGATGTAAAAATCAATAACTATGGACTACGAGAAGCACCAATCAGCAAAAGCAACAATGATGAATTTCGTCTTCTCATTCTTGGCAGTTCCATCACCTTTGGGTGGGGTGTTCCCTACAAACAGGTCTTTACTCATTTACTTGAAGAAAAATTAAGCCACACATGGAAGACCTTACCAAAAATAAATGTTATTAATGCCGGAATTGGTAATTACAATACGGAACATGCATACGCACTTTATCAAAAATTAGTTTCCGAAATAAAGCCCGATTTGGTTGTACTACATTATTTCATTAACGATGCAGAAATTGTGACTCCCACTAACGCCGGTTTTCTCGTGGAACATTCCTATCTCGCCGCCTTTTTTTACATCCGTATAAAGCAAATACTTTTTGCTCGAGGCTCTGAAATCAAAAATCTCGGTGATTATTATCTCCGCCTGTATCAGGATGATGCAACAGGATGGCAAACAACGAAAAACATGATTTCAAATTTCCATCAGGCGTCCTTGAAGCTAAACCAACCATTTATTGTTCTTATGCAGCCAGACCTTCACGATTTATCAAAGGGCTCAGGTCAGGAAACTTGTCACACCATCCTAAAAGCCTTTCTTAATGAAAAGGAAATAAGGACTTGTGATTTGCTTCCAGCCTTTAGAGATGCCTACGGAGGCAATCCTCAAGTCCTATGGACGGCACGTGATGATTCTCATCCAAATGCACAAGGTCATGCACTAATGGCCCAAATTTTTCATGAGTATTTATTAAAAGAGTTTCCTGCTTACCGTCTCACTGATTCGGTTAGTCCCTCTTCTGAGCACTAATATTTGAAACTTTATTTTAAGCATTCTTAAAAAAAGTTCCTATAACAGCTTATATGCTCCGTTTTCCAGAAATGTTTAGACGGTCAACTTCTTCTTTCACCTTCTCCAGACACATTTTTGTTGAGACTTTATAGGAGGTCTTTATCATTTTTATTAAATGCTTTTCATGCACTATTCCCCCCTCTATATAATTAGAACTATGACCGGAACAAAACACATCGCCACGTCCATTTTCAAAGGTAAAATAAACGGATACTTTGGTGTGTGCTGACATTTTACAAGTCATCCAACCAACATCCACCTTTTGAACACCCTGGTCAACATACACATTAGCACTAACTGGCAAACCAGCTTTTGACGACTTATCTCTAATAGCACGTTTAATCACGTCTTTGTCTTCTTGGTGAAGCACAGGGATATGCGAATAGTGCTTGCCCGGTAAAGCAAAAAACGGCACATCAATTTCACCCTTTTTGATACCTTTTCTCTGATCTATGATTTGAATATCGGTAACATTTAATCCCAAGCTGACGTAATGCTGATATTCTGGTTCAGGTATCCTGGGAGTCATAAATGCACAATTACATAAAAAGCCCAGCGTAAGCAATATGAGTAAAAAAAATCTAATCATCTTATTATAATTATGGCTGAAGAATTACTATAGAATTTTTAACAGTATTAAAACCGGACACCGGAATTTTCTTACCCAGAATCGAATATTTCAGATTTACATCCTGGTCCTGTACCAAACCATTATTCGAGTACCTGCTGAAATGTATTTGGGCATGGGCTTTACTCATATTATAAAGTCTTCTGTTGGTAGAAGTGACCTGATAGTCTGGGTCATCCATCCACCCAATGGCATTTATTCTGGTGAGCTCTGCCTGGATATCATCACCTTCATAAAAAGAAAGCCATCCTCTGATTTTCTGAGTTTCTCCTGGAGCACAGTCTGGGAAAGTAGGGTTGGAATGCATACAAGGTACCAGTGGATTGGTCCAGGCCTCTCCACTTGGCCCAAAAGCCATTATCACCCAGTGTTTTTGGTTTCCTCCATGCCGGGCAATATACCCACCTGATACGACATTATTATTATCATTCAATTCATTGAAACCTGGCATCATACTAAGCATCAGACAATCCTGGACCCGAAGCCCCCGTAAGGTGTTTTGAGTATTATTTGTAATCCACTGTTGAAAACGAACCTCCGTTTTAGAGGGAATAACAAAACTTCCTATTACCGTACTGTCCGGCATCTTCCTACGCATTTCATAAGACCCGTCATTGTGCCTTGTCCATTCAACTTTATGCAGTTTAATACCCACATCATCCCAAATGGTATTGATATGCGTATGTGCCAGATAAAATATTTTATCCCCTATCCAGATTGTTTCAGGTACATCTATCACACCATAACTGGTGTCGTCCCATGGGGGGAAAATACTCATTTTAGTATCTCGTTGTGGATCAATAGCACCCTCCAGAAACCCTATACGGGGATGTCTGCCGCCTGGGAAGGGCATTACAAGCAGAGGAGCATCTTCAGAACGGTCGGGTTTTGTAGAAGCGTTAATATCAAAACGCACGAGGGCTGAGTTTATAGAATCAGGAGTTAGGCCTGTTGCCAATTGAATTTCCTCAACCGAATACCGATGGTACCATACCATATTCTGCAACCAGTATTCCAGTTCAACATCATTTTCTGGAGGGCGATAGTTTACAGTATCAGCTTCAGCTCCCAAGCTGTGCGTGGGAAGTGCAATAAAAAGAAGCCATACAATATAAGGCAGAAAATATATCCTGAAAAGAGATGCTAAATTCCGGAAATTCATATTTTACTCCCAAATTAAAAATTGCCGCTCTAATGCTAAATATATCTTAGAGTCCAATAATCAGCAAGCACCTGATAAGCATACTGAAAAGACACTAATATCTAATTGATTAGATTCTTAACAAGACCCTTAATGGAATAACAATTTCTCGAACTCAGAAGGCTTTCCAATGAGTTACAAAATATCCAATTTAAAATAAATAATTCTGATTCCGGCTAAGTGAGAACCAGAACCAGATCAACCTGTTTACAACTTGATTCCCTTGAGTACTTCTTGAAAATCCCCTAAATTCAAAGGAAGGATAACATCGTTTTTCTTTTTTGCGAGCTTTGATACCCCACTCAAGTATTGCTGTGACAGGCGCATGTTAATGGCATCTTCTCCGTTACTTTCTGATATTGCCAAAGCAATTTTAGTAATGGAATCGGCCGTTGCATTAGCCAGTGCTTCCACTTCTTTGGCCCTGCCTTCAGCTTCATTAATCCTCCGTTGTTTTTCACCCTCTGAGAGGTTAATCAACTGCCTCATCATACCTTCCGAATCATTTATGCTTGACTGCCGTTTACCTTCAGCCGTTGCGAGCATAGCTCGTTTTTCACGCTCCGCAGTCATTTGCCGTTCCATAGCACTTTTTACTGATTCAGGGGGCACAATGTTTTTGACTTCATATCGGTGTACCATGATACCCCAACCCTCTGCAGCCTCACTCAGTACTTCCACCACCCGGGCACTGATAAGTTCCCGCTCTTCAAAGGTTTTGTCCAATTCTATGGTTCCAATAATTGCACGTGTGGTTGTCATTGCCAGCTGTATAGCAGCATTCCGATAATCAGTAATGCCATAACTTGCCTTCATAGGATCCATCACACTTATATATATGATACCATCCACTTCCACTTTAACATTATCCAGCGTAAAGCACTCCTGGGGCTCTACATTAATAGTTTCTTCACGTAAATCTAAAGTGAAAGCCACTTTATCTAAAAATGGCATGAGTACATGAAACCCGGGCTGGAGGGTTTTGTGATATTTACCCAGGCGTTCAACAATAAGTGCTGTACGTGTCGAAACCATTCGTACTGAACGAACAAACTGGTAAAGAACATACAACGCCAGTAAACCTAAAATAATTTTTGGGATAAAATCAAATTGTGCCATTATACACTCTCCTTTACACTAGCAGCTGCGCCAATAGTTTTAACGAGACTTTTAATATTAGCAAGGTCCCCTGGTAACACTGAAATATTTGCCGCTTCAATTATCTTCTCGTATTCCTGAATATATTGCTCTACTAATTGGGTCCTTACCGCCATTTGTCCACCCGGCTTTTGAATCGCTTCAGACACTTTTCGAATCCCGTTTGCTGAGGCCTCTGCCATGAGAGCAATCTCAACAGCTCTGCCTTCTGCCTCATTTATCCGCTTTATTTTTTCACCTTCCGAGATATTAATAGCCTTTGCCCGTTCACCTTCAGATATCTTAATCCGGGATTCTTTTTCACCTGTGGAGAGGGTTATCTCAGCACGTTTTGAACGTTCGGCCTCCATTTGTTTTTCCATGGTATCTTCAACAGACTGGGATGGGCTTATATTTTTCAATTCATATCGTAAAACTTTTATCCCCCAGCTATCTGAAGCGCGGTCAACTTCCTTTACAATTTTTTCATTCAAACGATCACGCTCTGAAAAGGTACTATCCAGGGTCATTTTTCCAATTTCAGATCTCATGGTAGTCTGGGCAAGATTTACCGCTGCGCTTTTATAATTACCAATTCCATAACTTGCCTTATAAGCATCAATAACTTTGATATATATAAGACCATCCACATCAACCTGGATATTATCACTGGTAATACAACTCTGGCTGGGTACGTCCAATACTCTCTCACGCATTTCACGGTGATAAGCATCGTTGTCAATAAAAGGAACCATAAAATGAAACCCTGGTTTGAGGGTCTCTGTAAATTTTCCCATACGTTCTTTAATAACCTCCTCACGCATAGGAACAATGATAATCGTCTTTCTAATAAAAATGATAGCAATTATCACTATGGCCAATAATACATACCACATATTTAGTTCTCACTTTCAATTAAGGGTTGTTCTTCAAGATTAAGTTCAACTATATAAGTCAGATTAATTCGACCCGCTATTTTGACGTGACTCCCTTTGGAAATAGCGCCACCGGAACATACCGCTTTCCAGCTTGTACCCTGAAACTGGATACGACCATCGCTTTCATCAATATCTTCTAATGCAACAGCCGGCTTACCAAAGTTTTCAACATCTTCATCAAAGGAGTCTTCCACCGATGAGCCAGCAAACATTTTATTAACAATAAATATGCCAATCCCCGCACTCACCACAGAGAGCCCACACCAGCTAAGGAACATATTAAAAGGGCCGGTAACCAAACCAAATTGGTACCCCAGGCCCACAGCAATGGTACTCAATCCAACACAAAATGAAATGCCCCCTGGCAGAATCAGTTCAAGGAACATAAATAGGATTCCAAGGACTGTGGCTACAATAGTAAACACTTCCATAAATACGCCTCTAACCAGATTTTAAAGAAATCCAATAAAATTCAAAGTAAATGTAACTTTTTTTAAAATAGTAAAGGAAAATTTTCTAAAAAACCAAACATAGCCAAAAATATCAGAAAAACAGGCTACCCCTCAAAGCGGTAACCTATGCCATGTACGGTTTTAATTATTTCTGGATTTTTTGGTTCTTCTTCAATCTTTTTTCGTAACTGGGAAATATGCTGATCCAGGGTTCGTGTGGTGCCAACAAAATCATCTCCCCAACACTCCCGAAAAAACCGACGCCTGTCCACAACATTTCCCTTTTCTCTGAAAAGGAGTTTTAAAATTAGTACATCTCTCAAACTGAGATCAACTACATCACTGCCCCGCCGGGCACGAAGCTCTGACGGAAAAAGTTCAAGTGAACCCATACAAAAGCTCTGCATACCGGGTTCTTCTTTTTTTTGAGATAGCATCCGACGACTAATCGCCCGTACTCTCGCCATAAGCTCCCTTGAGCCAAAGGGCTTACTTACAAAATCATCTCCACCTAATTCAAGACCAACTACTTTATCTATCTCTTCACTTTTAGCACTTAAAAATAAAATGGGGGTATTCTGATCATCCTGTCGAATCTTTCGACATACATCATATCCGCTCATTTCTGGCATCATAATATCGAGTATCAAAAAATCGGGTTTCTCAGAAGAATAACAATCAACAGCTTCTTTTCCATTTGACGCGGCTGACACCTCATACCCTTCTTTTTCAAGGAGCTCTACAACACCTTCACGTATATTAACATCATCTTCTGCGATAAGTACTTTCATATTATTTATCCTTTATGAGGTATGGTCCACTGAAAAATGCACCCCTCCGGTGACTTTACCAATTCAAGTTCCCCACCTTGTATCCGGGCAAGATCCCGGGAAATGGAAAGACCAATACCCGTACCGGAAATACCTTCTGTTACCTTACTGCTTACACGATAATAGGGATTAAATATTTTCTGCACTTGATTTAGTGGTATACCAGGCCCTTTATCAATTACCTGTATCCGTGTCTCGTTACGGGTCTGTCCTGATGTAATTTTTATGGATCCCCCGGAACGGGCATATTTTTCCACATTACTTATGAGGTTATAAAGTATTTGCCCGCCTGCGTCTCTATCCAGCGAAACTAAGACAGGTGCATTGAGATCAAGCTCAATTAAAACACCAAGTTTTTCCAGAGAAGGCTTGCAGGATTCCATAGTAGTCTTAATAACATCATCAACGCAAATTTCTTCTGGCCTAAGTTTTAGTGTTGATTTTGCCTGCTTAGAAAACGTGAGAATATTACTTATCAGCCGAGTGAGACGCTGGGTTTCCGCCTGGATAATACTAAGCTGTTTTACTGCAGTTTTGTCTTCTTCCGAAAGTTTATCTTCTAAAAGTTCTGCGTATAAGCGAATATTGGTCAGGGGCGTCTTCAACTCATGTGACACTCTGTTTACAAACTGCACACGATGCTCTGCTTCATAAAAAGAACGGGAAGATTCGCGAAAAAAATACACGGAAAGGCCAATCAAGGTAAGTAATAACATAGCCAGAACTATCCACTGACCTGCCAGTTCCCCCCATCCGCCTTCTTGAGTAAGCGACATACCTTTTCCATAATACCGAATTTGCCATGAGTGAAGTGGAGCGGGCAACTGATGACTCTGGAAGAGAGCCTTTTCCTCTTCTGGAGAGAAACGCCCCCATTGATAGATAAACTCACCACCAGCATTACATAACACATACTTGCCGAGAGAACTTTCGCCTTCAGGCAAAGAAGCGGTTACTCGGGATAGAAGTGCCATATATTCCACTTCAACACCTATAACCCCTCCTCCCGACACGGCTTTCCAGAAAAGCAAGTGTAACCCATCCTCCCAATACCAGGGAATCCAGCCTTGATTATGTCTTTCCGCAAGAGCCAATAAACCATGTGCGGATTTACCTGACCGCTCTTTTGAGAGCCGTTCTAATCCCGCAGATTCCTTTCCCTCTTGACCCTCCAGTATAGCATCATTTTCCCAGAGTAAGCTTGTTCGCTGTAAGAATTTTATTTCCCTTTGACTCAACTGTTGACCCGTATCAGGATAAACCAGCTTCCCCTTGCTGTCCATATAAAATGCCTGGGATACCAAGGCATGTTTACGTGAAAGCCTCTGCAGTATTTCCTGGGTGGGTGGTGAAGATGGGAGTTGCTGAATCAACTGGTTCTCTATCTTTAGTAAAGTGTTTTGTACACGCTGCACCGCATTTTCAAGATTGTTTTTGAGCAACACCTCACTCTGTCGTTTAAGCTGGTCTTCCTGGCCTTTGATACGACTTACCCCCAGCCAACTAATAACAGTCAGGGGCAATACGGTTATTCCTATCAGACAAATGACCAGGCTCTTTTTCATATCAGTACTTTGTTTGATTCTCTTTTTTATATTGTTTCTTTTTCAGGGCCTTTCGGGCTTTCCCCCAGGAACTCCCCCTCTTGCGTACTTCTTCGGCATCCTTCAGTTCTTTTTCACTTTCTTCCAGTAATTCGGGTTCTTCCAACACATCCGCTTGAGATTTAAACAACTCCACATTTTGCATCATTAAAGAAGATGCTCCCTGTACATCACCCTTATCCCGAAGCTGAACCGCTTTTTTACTACGCTCATTGGCAATGGCCTTTGTTTTTTGTACCACCACTTTTTTATTTATTTTACGTTTAACGGTTGCTTCAGACTTATCAAAACTAACCATGGCGGTTTGTGTTATTGTTTCTTTTTTTTGGGTAATGATGTTGGAATAGACAACGTTCACTTTTGCTATGTCACGCTTTATTCCTGTTTGTTCTTCAGGAATTTCAACTTCCAGTAAAAGATATTTTTCCTGGTTACTATATAATTGGTTTAGAGACAGTAAAATCTTTTGCCCACGGATTTCAGCATTCCGGTCTATGACCCTGAGGGGTCTGACACCCGGCGGGCATTCTATGGTAATTTCAACTTCCTGAGCAACAACAGACAATACATCACCAAGCTCTTCTCTAAATATTCGGGCAAGATCATTTGAGTTTTCCACAAAGGCATGATTTCCATCACTGTTTTGGGCAAGCTGTACCATCAGGTCTTCATTATAGCCAAGGCCAAGACCGATTGTGGTGATAGCAATACCTTCACGGGCAGCAGATGCCCCCAGCTTCCCAAGGGCCTGGGGCGAACTCGGGCCAATATTCGCCAGACCATCTGAAATGAGAATAACACGGTTCGCAATATGGGGTGAGAGAAATTTTCGCACCTCAGCCAGACCTTTACTGACGCCTCCAAACAGAGCGGTACTACCATCTGCCCGTATTTTTCTGATCTGTTTTATCACATCTTGCTTATCTGACAATTTCGTTGAGGGAACCAATGTTTCAACCGTACTGGAATAGGCTACCAAAGAAAAAACATCATCTTTTCCTAAAAGCTCCACCATCATCTCAGCAGCTTCCTTTGCCCGTTTGATTTTGTCTCCATGCATAGAGCCAGACTTATCTACCACCAGACTTACGTTTACCTTTGAACGTTGTATCTGTTCAATTTCAAATCCGGTCAACCCAACCTTAATAGTTGTCTTTTGTTTTTTATCCGACATCAAAACCGGATGAGAAGGAAGAACTTCCAGCCGAACCTGGTTTTTTCCAAACCCAAAAGCCACCTGCCCAGAAAAAAATAAGACAGTGATAATGGCAAGAGCAAGCCCACTTAATACAGATGTGTTTTTCATTTCAACTCCTTTTTAATATGGTTAATAAAACCCATTGATTCAAGATTTATATCCTTCCTTCACCTTGTATGTAAGGTCTATAGATATAATACTGAATCAAGACTCCGGAGTGTTCAGGCAAGCGTAAAAGAGTTGTAAAAATATTGTAAAAACGGTTGGTTTTACTTTTTGACTTGTGCCGATTGCTCTTTTAAGGGGTTTTCAAACTTGGCAAAATCTTTAGCGATATACCTTGTAGAACGAATAAGTAAATATTGAATTGTCCTTCGTATCTCAGATTCTTCTTTTACGATTTCACCGGTTTCTACGTCAATCATTTTCACATTCATAACAAAGAAATTCTTATTAAACTCACCCACACTCCCGGTAACAATTTTTTCAACACCAAGGAGCCTGCCCATTTCTACCAGTTTGTCATCTTTATCGCAAATTCCAGAAGCCTGGAATTTTTGCTCAGCAAAAATAGCTTCCATTTCTCCACGTTCCATCACCCGGAAAGCCCCGGTTTTTACCAATTCAGCCCTCAACTTATCAGTAATGGTACGGACCTTCGACGAATCAATTCCGTCTGTTTTCAGGTCATATACCGCAAGGCTAAATTCTTTTTGTGCAAACAAATAAGCAGAGAATAAAACCAGCAAAAAACAAAGTTTGATAAAAAGAAATTTATTCATAGCGCACATCCCCGTTAAAAACAATATACCGGATATTTCAATAGTATACCAAAAAATGTACAAAGCACACAATTTTTGAGGAACTATCGAATGGTGTTATAAAATTAGCTCATTTCAGCATTGCTAAAAACATAAAAAACCCAAAATATGTGTTTATCAACCAATAATACCGAAAACAGGGCTTGAAAGGTAATTATTTGTGCTGATCACAATTTTGCCTATCACCAACGTATTTCCTATTATTACGGGTTTGTCATTGAATCTCTTATGATGAGTATTCAATTCTCTATTTTTAACTGAGTCCTTTTTTCTATGCCATCTACTCCCTTAATGAAACAATATGCCCAGGTAAAAGCGGAACATCAAGATTGTTTACTCTTGTACCGTATGGGAGATTTTTACGAGCTGTTTTATGATGATGCCGTTATTGCCTCTCGTGTTCTTGGTCTTACGCTTACTTCCCGGAACCAGGCCCACGAAGACAATACACCCCTGGCTGGTTTCCCCTATCATTCAATAGAAAAACATATGCCCAAATTGGTGAATGCCGGCTATAAGGTAGCTATCTGCGAGCAGGTAGAAGACCCGGCAACAGCTAAAGGTCTTGTGAAACGGGAAGTAATAGAAGTCATCACTCGTGGGACCACCACAAACGATAACTGCCTGGATGCCAAAACAAATAATTATCTTGCAGCCCTCTTCCCCGGGCAGAATCTTTGTGGCCTCTCTTATATTGATCTCAGCACCGGATTATATACCATAATGGAAGGTAGTGTTCAAGAGGCGATAGACGAGATTTACCGGCTTAACGCAAACGAAGTATTATTTCCAGAAGAGACCCCTGTCCCTGAAGCCTTAGAAGAAATCAAACAACAAGATAAAATTCTAATAACGTCGCTGGAAAAAGGTCGCTTTAATTTTGGAGAAGCTCTCCGAAACCTCACCAGGCAGTTTAACGTACTCTCTCTCGACTCCTTTGACTGTGGGCGCATGAAAGAGGGCGTTGCGGCTGCAGGCGCTATTCTCAGCTATGTAAAAGAACACAAAAAAAATAGCCTGGGGCACCTTACCAAATTAACAACCAGAAAATTTACCTGCCAGATGAACCTGGATGCAGCGACAATCAGGAATCTTGAACTGATTCGCCCCATCCATTCTGATGACGAGACCGGGACCTTGTTTCATTTGCTCGATAAGACCGTAACGGCTATGGGTGGCCGCAAACTTAAATATTGGCTTTCTCACCCCCTTCTCGATATTGAAGAAATCAGGGAAAGACAAAATGCCATCGGAGAACTCATTGAGAATTCCGGGACATTAAAGAGCGTTAAAACGTACATGCGGGAAATTAACGATATCGAGCGTATCGTTGCAAAGATTGGTTCTAAACGAGCCAACGCCAGAGACCTCCTCGGACTCGGCCACTCTCTTTTACGTGCGGCAAACGTGGGTATTTCTATTGGTGAACTTACAGCCCCTCTTTTTGGAAATGCCAGTAGACAGCTCACCGGCCTTTCTGAATTGGGAGAAGAACTCATCAAACAATTTGTCGAAAACCCCCCATTTACGGTGCGCGAGGGTAACATGCTTAATCCCGAAGTACATCCTCAACTCAAACAGATCCTTGATGATTCCAGACAGGGCAAAGCCTGGTTATCAAATTTAGAGAAAACCGTAAAAATGGAAACAGGAATTCCCACCCTTAAAGTTGGCTATAATAAAGTTTTTGGTTATTACATAGAAGTAACCAAACAGCATACCGAAAAGATCCCTGATGATTTTATTCGCAAACAGACTCTTGTGAATGCCGAACGTTATATCACTCCAGAAATGAAAGAATGGGAAAACCGAATTTTAAACTCAGAGGGCAAAGCCAATTCTATTGAATACGAGCTCTTCTGTGGCATCCGGGACAAAGCAGGAGAAAAGGCAGCCATTCTCCTTGAAGCCGGTCACACCATTGCAAAAATTGATGTACTATGCAGCATGGCCCTTATTGCCAAAGAACGTAATTACTGTAAACCTATTATAACCAATAACCAGCGTATTAACATAACCGAAGGGCGACATCCTGTTGTAGAATCGATTACAGACGCAGGTTCCTATATCGGGAATGACGCCGATCTCGATACAGACAAACGCCAAATTCTTTTAATGACCGGCCCCAATATGAGCGGTAAATCTACTTACCTTCGGCAGGTGGGGCTTATTGTACTCATGGCCCAGACAGGTTTTTATGTACCGGCTCAAAAAGCAGAAATCGGACTGGTAGATCGCATATTTACCCGGGTGGGTGCATCAGACAGACTTGCCCGCGGACAAAGTACCTTTATGGTTGAAATGATCGAGACGGCTTCCATATTACATAATGCTACATCCAGGAGCTTGATATTACTCGACGAAATAGGGCGCGGAACCAGTACCTTTGACGGTCTTTCCCTTGCCTGGGCCATTGTAGAAGCCCTTCATCAAAACCAAAATATCGCCGCACGTACACTTTTTGCAACCCATTATCACGAGCTCACCGCTCTGCCCAAAAAACTACAGCGAGTTGTTAATATACAAGTAGCGGTAAAAGAAGTTGAACAACGAGTTATTTTTCTACACAAAGTCCTTGAAGGACATTGTGATTCCAGTTATGGCATACAAGTAGCCGGTATGGCTGGCCTGCCACGTCCAGTCATAGACAGGGCCTGGGAAGTTTTGGAATCCCTTGAAAAAGAACGTTCCCTTCCTAACCCTGCTTTGGGGATTAGTAAAATGAAAAGTCGCGAAACCCCGGGTATTCAAGGAGATCTTTTCTCCGCACCGGCACCCGTTAACCCTGTCCATAAACTTTTGCATGACGAAGTATTGCACATGAAGCTCGATAACCTTACGCCACTGGAAGTCATGAATAAAGTTAACGCGCTACAACGCAAGTATGGTAACGACTAACGCGTACTTCTTCAGCCGTGAATTTTGTTACAATAAATTATTTTTTTCCATGAGTAAAACCCCAACAATCTAGTGGTGTGTCCTAAATTGTATAGGATTTATTCCTCATGTTGTCATTGCCCTGTAGACAGGGCAATCCATCAAGTTATCGATCCTGGGATGGATCGCCCTGTCAAGCAGGGCGATGACAGATGCAAATTAAATTCCATACAGTTTAGGACAGTACACTAGGTTATCTCCGTGTTCAATAATTCCTGAACTTTTTCAATAAGAAGATTAAACCGATAGGGTTTTTTTATAATGGCATTAACATCAACATTCTCAATATCTATGGGAACGTCTTTCAAATCATAATCACAAGTCAGTAAAATCAAGAGGCTACTGTTAAACTGACGAAGCTGACTCAAAGTAGAACGAATACCCACTGTTGGTTCTGGTACATCAAGCACAATCAGCTTTATTTCCTGTTGCTGACGCTTTAATATATCCACGGCCTGAATTCTATCTTGTGCATGAAACACACGATATCCGGCTTGTTCCAGCTTGGTTTGGGCGACTTCAGCGAGACTGGGCTCAGATTCAATTAAGAGCACACTGGTATCAATGGAGGCCTTAACTGGTTTGGAATTGGGAATAAAAGTGGAAGGTTTTTCCTTTATACTGGGTAATAAAATTACAATTTTTGTACCTCTGTTTACCTGGCTGGTTATACGAATGGCACCTTTATGGCCCCGTACAATTCCCTGTACCGCAGCTAATCCCAAACCCCGACTTGTGAACTTGGTAGTAAAAAAGGGATCAAAAATTTTAGCCTTGGTTTCGGGAGAAATCCCTATTCCGTTATCAGATATTTGTAAGCAGGTATAGGCCCCGGGAGATATTTCTCCGGTAAACAGGGAATCATGAAGCCACCTGGTATCCGCCCGAACACCAAAAGCACGTATGCGTATCGACCCCCGGTTTTCTCCGATGGCCTCTGCAGCATTATTAATAAGATTCAATAGCATTTGCTGAATCTGCGGTACATCTGCTTTTATCAGCGGTAAATTCTGGGTCAGTTCGTACTCAAGCTTAATCTTAGGCGGCACCGTAGTTTGAATAATGGCCTTCATATCTTCGGTGAGTTTTGAAATATTAAGAGCCTCAACAATGAAGCGTCCTTTACCCGCGTAAGCCAGCATCTGATTGGTAAGTTCTACCGCCTGTAACGCAGAGCTTTCAATTTTTTTGATGTTAGCATAGGCCAGAGAATCTTCAGAAAGCTTCCCCAAAGCCAGTTCTGCATTACCGATTACTGCCGTTAACATGCTACTAAAATTGTGTGCCACCCCGCCACTTAATACCGACAAACTCTCCAGTTTCTGAGCATACAACATTTTCATTTCAAGCCAACGGCGCTTCTCTTCAGCACTGCTTCGCTCTATAGCATAACTAATAGATCGGACGAGCAAACCCGTATTCATTTCATCTTTTACAATGTAATCCTGTGCACCCTTCCGGACCGCTTGAATTGCTATTCCCTCATCATTTAGGCCCGTAAGTACAATAATGGGTAAATCCCTGGCTTGTGCTTTTAATTTGGTAAAAGTTTCCAGACCCTGAGAATCGGGAAGAGAAAGATCTAAAAGAACAATGTTATATTGTTCACCTTTCAGTTTCTGTACCCCACCACCAAGTCTTTCTGTGGCATCAACCGAAAAACGAATCCGGGGCTGGGCGTTCAGAGTATGCTCAATAAGCCTGACGTCACCTGGGTTATCATCTATTAACAGAAGTTTAATTACTTCCATGTTTATCGCTTCCTGGGTGGGAGGGTTACATAATTAAACCAAAAATTATTAATTGAATGAAACACCTCTATAAAATGATCTATATCAATAGGTTTTAAAATATAGCAATTCGCATGCAAATCATAGGTCTGTGTTACATCATTTTTATCATCAGAAGTAGTCAACACAATAACCGGAATACGCTTTAATATGCTATCCGCTTTAATTTCTGAAAGCACCTCCCGCCCATCTTTTCGGGGTAGGTTTAAATCCAGAAGGATTAAATCAGGATGGGGGCTTTTTGCATATTCACCGCGTTTAAATAGAAAATCCATAGCTTTTACACCATCACTCGCGGTATGCAGGCGACAATGCGATCCACTGGCTTTGAGGGCCTCCATCGTAAGTCTTACATCACCGGGATTATCTTCTACTAAAAGTATTTCAAACTCTCTATCGCTCTGTTTTTCCATCATCGGGGAATCCTTTTTACAATAGTTAGCCAGAAAGATTCAATGGAATTGATAACCTTAATAAATTGATCAAGATCAACCGGCTTAGTAATAAAACAATTAGCATGCAGATTATAACTCTCCAGAATGTCATTTTCTTGATTTGAAGAGGTCAGTACCACTACCGGCACTTTACGGAGTACCGGATGACCCTTGATTTCCGCAAGCACTTCCTTACCACTTTTGCGGGGCAGATTCCAGTCAAGAAGAATCAAATCAGGTAAAATGGCTTTCGCATACTCACCTCGCTTATAAAGAAAATCCAGGGCTTTTTCTCCATCCTGGACAATATGCAACATATTGGCCAAATGGACTTCTTTTAAGGCCTCAATAGTCA
>JADFYW010000038.1 GCA_015232855.1 Fibrobacteria bacterium | reverse complement strand
AATGTCTTTTAAAAAACTTTTTACCACAGATAAAATACTACAACAGACAAAGAGTATCTCCAGCAAATGGATAATAGCCAAAAATCAGATAATCAGAAACCTGGCCACAACGAGCATAAAGTGAAAAAGAAAACGATGTACGTTCTGCAAGCTCTGTAGCAAATAATCCTGAAATTTTATAAGAAAATAGAACCATTTCACATTATTATAAGCTATTTTTGTCTCAAATTTTTAGGAAAAAGGCAATTAATACTTTGAAAAGCTTTCTCTTATACGCATTCCTTTTTTCCGGGATACTCTTTTCACAAACACGGGTTCTTCATCTGGATTATATCCAGTTTGAAAACAAAGTTTTAGAGAATTACCCCCTTATTCATGAGAAAAAACTCGAAATCAAAAAACAAAAACTCAAAGTCCGTGATGTTAAAACCTCTGCTATACTGCCGAAATTTGAACTGAATCTGGGTATGGGACCGGCCCCCGGTCTGAATGTGAGTGTTGACAAAAAGTATCTACAGACCAGTGGAGCGGATGATAGCTCCCGTTGGATTGAAGAATCAAATCGAAATTATGACTTTTTGAATTGGGGCCCCACTTTTGGTCTCAGCGCAAAGGCTGTTCAGCCACTAAATATATATCGGTTCCAGGCGGGCTTAAACGCTGCCAAGCTTAATGTTGAAGTAGCAGAACTCGCTCATTATAAGCACAAAATCAAGGTTTCTCTCGAAGCTCAGGAAATCTATTACGGATATTTATACGCAAAAAAAATGAAAATTGAAACAGCAAAAGCCATGAAAGACTTTAAGGATGCTGAAGAAAAAATCGAAGAAATGTTGGATGATGAAGTAGAATCTATTAACCAGAAAGACCTGCTAAAGCTAAAAGCTAATCGTCATAAATTAGAAAAGGGGTATAACCAGTCTATGACCGGATTTTCCCGTGCCCTTATGGGAGCTCATTTTTATCTCTTTCTCCCCGATTCAGTTGAGTTTTCGCCTGCAGACTCAGTGCTGGTGCAGTCCACCATTGAGTTGCCTCCCCTGGATTCACTTAAATTGGTAGCACTGAAGTCACATCCAGACCTGAGACGCCTTGAAAATGGTATAGAAGCAAGGCGAGAACTTATTAAAGTGGCAAAAGGTGAACTCGGCCCGGATATATTTCTTTTTGGAGGGTTTGAATATACAAAAACATGGTCTCCTGACCGGGAATCCGGAGGAAAAGATGCATTTACCAAGGATCCATTAAATGATCTCTATGGCTATGGTGGGCTTGGAATTCGGGTTAGCCTTAACTTCTGGTCACGATTTCAGAAATTTAAAACCCAGCGCATTGAACTAAATATGCTAAAACGCAAAGAGGTTTATGCTGCCAGGGGTATATTAATTCTGTTGGAAGAAGCATGGCTTAAATACCTGGAAGCGAAAGCCAATTTAAAATCATCCTCAAACTCCCTTCGTGCTGCAGAAGCCTGGTTAAAAGGAGCTGCGATGGATTATGATTTAGATCCTTCCTTAGCCAAAGAAATGATCACCCCTTATAAAGAAACCCTATACACCAAAAAGGACTATTTTGAAGCTATTTTTCAGTATAACATGGCAATCGGCGAAGTCATTGCTGCTACGGGTTGGACACTCTCTGACTATCTTAGTAAAGTATCTAAATAGCTGGCATTCAAAGAAAGTAAATACCAATAGAAATGATTTTTTTTCTACAAAAAGTATATTCCTGTTTTGTGGCCCAATTTAAAGGAGGAACATTATGTATAAATTAACAACTGTTCTCATTTCATTAATTCTTTCCCTGCCCTTTTGCGCAGAGAAACCAAATGATCCGGTTAAACTTATCCGTGACAAAGATACTGAACTTCAAAAGTTGCTGAAGCAGAATACAAAACCTGGTTCGAAAGAACGTCGGGAAAAGTTAAAAACATTGATAAATGGAATTTTTGACTTTGAACAAATGGCAAAAAAATCTCTGAGCACAACCACCTACGATGGGCTTAGCAATGAGCAAAAAAAACAGTTTGAAACATCGTTTAAGGCAATGATAGAAAATACATCTTTGAAAAAACTCGAAGTATACCGTTCTGACTCTACACGGTATGAAGAACCGATCTATAAAAAAGAAGGAAAAGAAGCGCACATTACCGCCCATACTTTTTTTGACGGGCAAGAATCAATTATTGTATACAAATTATTCCAGAAAAAAAATCAGTGGCGTGGCTGGGATTTGGTTATTGATGATTTACATACCACTAGAAATTATAAACGCATGTTTAAGAAAATCCTTGAAAAGAAAACCTTTGAAGATTTAATTGCGCTGTTAGATAAAAAAGCTACTGATGAGGACAAAGAAGATAAAAATAGTCCTGAAAAGCAATCGAAACAATCAAAAAAGGCTCCTGTTAAAAAAGAAGCAATCAAAAAAGGCAAATAGCATGAGCTTTTTAAAAGACAAAGAAAAGGACTCCGGTATATGGGATTATGTCATATTTGCAGCTATAATTCTTGGAGCCCTTGGCTTCTGGTTATATTACCGGGGTGAAAAAAACAGTACAATAGAAGGTTTTGATATTGCTGATTCCCTTTTCAATGCCGGTGAATATCAACAATCTCTGGACAAATACAATGAGTTGAAGCTTTCAGATTATTTGGAACCATCCCATGACAGTGTGCTTTCTGATCGATTTGATACTCTCTATACCCTGCTTGGTATAGAGTAAAACAAAACGCATCTGTTCTCAAAATGAGAACCTGAAAAAAGCCAAAAGCAAAATTTCCCCGTACAATTTATAGTATATTAATAGAAGACGATCAAAGGTCTTTTATGCAGAATATTTTCAATTACCTGGATTACCGCAAATTTCTGAAAGATTATTATCTGGAAAAAAAGTCCGAAAATAAGGCTTTTTCCTACCAATTTTTTGCAAACAAGGCCGGTATCAAAACAAAAAGCCTTATTCACCATATAATGGATGGTAAACGAAAAATTACCAGGGACATAGCCTTTAAATTGGGACAGGCCATGGAACTCAATGAAAAATCGTTCTCATACTGGGAAGAATTAATTGCATTCAATCATGCAACAACTAACCGGGAAAAAAACCACTATTTTAAGCGTCTGGCATCATATAATAAGCGAAGTAATGCAAAACTCCTGCTCAAAGAGCAGTATGAATACTTTTCAAAATGGTATTACAACACTATTCGGGAACTCATTCCCTTTGTTGATTTCCATAATGATTTCAAACGTCTTGCCCATATGCTTAAACCCGCTATTACTCCCACCCAGGCCCGTCAGGCCATTACGGCTCTTCTCAAATTAGGTATGATACAAAAAACAGCCAATGGCTACCGCCAAACAGACCAGGCTGTAACTTCAGGTGATGAAGTACATTCTCTGGCTATCGAGAATTTTCACTTGAAAAGCAGAGACCTCGCTGCCAAGTCAATTGATACCATACCGGGTAATGAAAGAGACATATCCTGTCTTGTTGTAGGTTTATCTGAAAAAACCTTTTCCGACATAAAAAAAGAAATTCAGGCATTTAGAAAAAAAATCATAACACTGGCTGATAGTACTGAAAATCCAAGCCGTGTCTATCACATCAACTTTGACATGTTCCCGACCAGTGAAATGCAGGAAAAGTGAATTTATTCATTTTTTTATATTTTAAAGTTCAATATACCATGTATAAAAAACCTAATATTCTACAAACCTTTCCAGTATATCTCAATGGCTACATTTTAATTGTTTGCACTCTTCTATTTCTAATCAGTTGTTCACAACCAACAGTTACCTCTACAGAAATTGGAAACCCAACCATAGCCGGTCGATTAACAAATAGTGACGGGACACCGGCTGTCTCAGCAAAGGTGTCACTCTACCCGGAAAATTACATCCCAGGAAAAGAGAATTCCTTTCCGGACACCTGGACAACAATAGCTAATGATAACGGAGAGTATATTGTAAAAGAAGTGATCCAAGGTAACTATAACATCCAGGCCACGGATGATAACAACAGTACTATGGTATTAATAAGAAATATTGAAGTTCCTTTCAATGACAACTCCCCGGTTCAGGCTCCAGAGGCCTCACTCGAAAAATCAGCTCAATTAACACTCCCCCTAAGTCACCTTTCTCTGAACAACGAAGGTTACCTGTTCTTCCCGGGATTAAACGCACTTGCTTTGGTCAATGACAGTACATTAAAAACCGGTCAAACGACCTTTCCGGCAATACCTTCCGGTACCTATTCCTCCTTATTATTTTATGATGTTACTAAAGACACCACCTATCTAATACAAGATGAAGATATCAAACTTTCACCTGCCCAGCATATGATAGCTGGCGATTTCAAGCTATGGAGCCATGTTCGAAAAATCAATATAAATACCACTGTCAGCGGTGTGTTAATCAAAGATAGTATTATTAATTTTCCACTCCTGGTTCGTCTGGATAGTATGACTTTAGACTTTAGTACAGCAGATCCAGACGGTAATGACCTCCGTTTTTCTAATTCCCATGGCAAAGCTCTGGCATATGAGATAGAATACTGGAATTCAACAAATCAGCAGGCTGTTATATGGGTTAAAACGGATGTTATCTCTGGTAACAACAGCAACCAACATATCTTCATGTATACAGGCAATGCTTCAGCAACGGACCAGTCTTCAGGTTCAGCGGTCTTTTCAAATAATCTTGGATATTCGGGTGTATGGCATTTAAATGAAACCGGTAATACTGATTCATTGGGTTACGAAGATGTCACAGGGAACCAACATCATGGGACTGGAATAGCTTTTAACCGTATTTCCAGACAAGAAGCGCTCATTGCTGGCGGCCAGCAGCTGGATAGCTCTGAGATCTTTCTTGGTAATCTTTCTATCCATAACCAGTCGGTTTACACGATATCCTTATGGGTAAAAGCCCCGTCAAATCAACTCGATGGCAGAATTTTCTCCGAAGCTCACCGTGAAAGTGATTCGGCTTTGTTTACCCTGGGTCAAAAGAAAATAACAGAGAGTGCTAAGCTGGATCTTTATGTTCGCGAAAATGGAAATTTGCTTGAAGTGGACCATATAACAAGTCAACATGATGTTTTCGACAACAACTGGCATTACATTACCCTGGTCGATAGTCTGGGTACCTATAGACTATTTACTGATGGTATTGTAAGCGCCTCTGGCCAATATAAAAAGGCTCCCAAGACCTTAGAATCAACCTCCTTCGGTGCTATACACCGGGATACCATTTCCCACTTCGTATCCGGCACATATGATGAGTTACGCCTGGAATCTACAAATCGCTCAACCCTCTGGATTAAGCTATCCTACGAAAACCAGAAACCCGGCAGCAAGCTTTTGGTTTTTGAATAGATCCTTCTGTTTTTTTGATAAAAAGCTATATTCAGCATCAGGTTCGCTCAATTCAGGAGATCATTATGGTTCGTTATGCTTTAATTATGCTGGTTATTGCGTTTATTACCGCAAATTCTGTTTTTTCTGCTGTTTGTGATGAAACGTATTATGCAAATAATGCAGTACTAGTCACCATGCAGGGAAAAGATGTCAATTCACTAACCGTATCTTCAGCTGAAGTTCTTGGGAATATGTATGACAAAATCCCTAATAAGGGTGGAGCAATCTACTCCTTTATTGAACAATATGCCTCTCTATGCGATACCACGTCTAAGCAGTCAGTCATATACAACTACCGGGGAGGAAATGATCCAGAGTTCTCAACCAGTACCGTAGACCGCTTTTTAAAATTTTATCCCTCTGTTACCATGGGGGAAAGTAGCAGGGACAGTATTTTTGTTTTTTCTGCTGATTCAGGCGTAAGTGCATCTGATTATCTTTTTTATCATACCTCAAACAGTACGGTAACCGGTACTTATGCTGCTGCTTACCGGGTGGACGTCACACCAACAGAATCGGGCACCACAACGAGCTCTGCTTTTTACAGCATGTCAATAACTGCTGACACTGCAACCTATCTGTCTTTTTTACGTACACAGTGGGGTGAACCACCACAAAATCCTGCCACGAACCGGGGGATTATTGTCCATTTTCTTTTTATGGTCTATAAAACCGCTCCGGCACCGGATGCTTTAACCCTGACCACTCCAAATGGTGGAGAAACCTGGGCTGCAGGCCTCCAGCGTAATATCGAATGGTACGCTACCGGTTCCCTTGCCAATGTAAAACTTGAACTTTTGAACAATGGTGTTCCAACGGGTGTTGAAGCACAGATTCCCAATACCGGGGAGTATCTCTGGACTATTCCCAACAACCAGTCAAATACCATGCGCGTCAAGGTTAGTAATCTCACCGGGGACATTACAGATCAAAGTAATGCTGATTTTACCATAACAGGTCCTCCAAATAATGACGCGACATTATCGGCTTTAACAATTTCAACAGGCTCCCTTTCTCCGGTTTTCAGCCCGGCAGATACAAGCTACACCATTCTTTTTCCTAATTCAGTTGATTCCCTGAGGGTAAGTGCTGTTACAAATGATGCAAATGCAATCCTTACTATAAACAATTCACCCGACTCTACAGGTTCCAGTACCCGCAAGCTTTTTCTCCATGAAGGTGGAACCTTTATTAAAGTCAAAGTTATTGCCGAAGACGAAGTAACCATTATTACCTATACCATTACTGTATACCGCATGCCCAATACCGTTAAACTGTTGACACCTAATGGTGGCGAAAAATTATATGTAGATAGCTCATATAACATTACCTGGACATCCACGGGAGACATCGACAGTGTACGTCTTGATTACAGTAAAGACGGCGAAAGTTGGTTCACTATCACTGCATCCACTCTTAATGACTCTTCCTATACCTGGACCGTTCCTAATGATCTCTCCAGCACAGTCCTGGTTAAAATTACCGCTTTGATTGCCGGGGTCTCAGATGTGAGCAATGCAAAATGCTCCATCATTTTTCCTCCATCTCCCAATTCAATCACTATTCTAAAACCAAATGGAGGCGAAAAATACCAACAGGGTACAAATCAGATCATTACCTGGGAATCCGTGGGAGATATTGGGACTGTTAAATTTGATTATAAGATAGGAGATGCAGACTGGACAGAAATAACCTCATCCACTCCAAACGACCATTCAGAATTCTGGACAATACCGGCAATCGTATCTACAGCAGTTAAAATCCGCCTTACGGCCACAGGCGTTAGCGACACCAGCGACGCAGTGTTTGAAATCACAGCCACCCCAGTTCCTAAAACAATTACGGTAACGACCCCTGAAGCAAGTCAAGAATTTTTTACCGACCATACAGAGACTATTGCCTGGGAAACCACAGGGGATATTGCCAGCGTAATGCTTGAATACAAAATCGCTGATGGAGCCTGGGTAGAAATAGCTGCATCCACTCCTAACGATAGTGAGTTTCCCTGGACCACACCCGCAAACGAAGCTACGGATGTGACTATCAGGATAAGTGATGTTTCTTCTGACGCATTAGGTCTTTCTGCCGTTTTTTCACTTGTAGAATTTAAATCAATAACCGTTCTTACCCCAAATGGGAGTGAAGAATTAAAAACAGGCAGCAGCCAGGGAATTACCTGGTCTACCACAGGGACCATAGACAAAGTCGATATTGCATACACAACTGGCGAAGATACCTGGTTCACCGTCGAAAAAGATGTCGATAATGATGGTGAATACAGCTGGAATATTCCAAGGAAAGTTTCTTCAACCGTAAAAATTCGTATTACTGATGCTTCAGGTACAGCTTCAGATGTAAGTGATGCAGATTTCTCAATTATTCCGGATGAAACATCAATATTTGGTGGCAAACAAGTCAAAGGTCCTTCTTTTTCAGTTAAAAGTATGAACGGAATCCTCGCTTGGAACACCGAAGGGATATCCCTCATCAATATTTACGACCTGAATGGCACTGAAATTATTGGGATACCAGTGCAAAAAGGTAACATTACCTGGAACGGTCTTGACCGGAATGGCAATACCGTTAAAACAGGTATCTATTTTATCCGAATGCTTGGTACTAAACACCAGGTGTTCGATAAAATATTACTGGGGCATTAATTCTTTCCGGTCTGCATCCTTTTTGCAGCAGCCAAAATAATGTTTAAAAAAAATACGAGGTTCGTATAATATGAGAAAGCCCCTTTTACTGGTTCTAAGTGTTGTATTAACCATTCTATCGGAAAACTTGTTTGCAGTGGTACCATTCCTTATTGAAAAGCGTATTAACATTCCAGGAATTAAAGCCCAGACAACATCACTTGGAAAAAGTATTCATACCCTATTTACTTACCATGATAAGGTGTACATTGGCTATGGTGATTACGGAGCAAATACCGGTCCTATCGCAATCGTTTCCTATGACATTAATAGTGGAAACTTTGCAGCTGAATACTCAGCGGGAACAGAAACAATTGACCGGTTTTATAATTTTCAGGGGACCCTGATAACTATGGACATTGACCCCAGAGGCGTTCCTTACGGTAGTATTTTTATTAAGGATGTAAATACGGGAAAGTGGAGGGCCGGGGCTGATATAAATGATGGTACCCATACCTTTGACGCAGTTGAACACCAGGGAAAACTATATGCTGCCACGGGTGGCTGGAGTGCTCAAATAAGTGTATCAGAAAATATTGGTGCTTCCTGGAAGGCTGACCTTGTTATCCCAACACCAAACGAAAACCAATATCACCGTTTTTATTATGTAGGTTCTGATGGTGAACACCTTCTTGCAAGTGGGTACACCCATACGGTAAACACAAATGGAACCAGTGGGCCTCTTATGTATATAAAACATGGCGCTAACTGGAACCCGGTAAAGGGCATAAACTCGTATTATATCCCGGTAAATATTAATGATAACTTCAGGCTTTTCGGGCTCAATTTTGTCCGGGAATTTTATAGTATAGTTGACGATTCTCTGGTTAAAACAGGTAATTATCCGGAATTATCTGAAGACATCGCCCCAACAGACAACGACTCTGTCAGCTTTGAAAAAAGGGCTTTTTTGAGCAATATGTTTATTAAACAGATGGCCCCACCTGAAGGAGAGGACACGCTCTTTGTAATGTTTTCAAGGTATGTTGACATTATCAGTAATAATGAAACCACCAGTTGCTCATTACAAGACATCTGGCTTACTACTGATTTTGAAACCTGGACTTTTATTACCACACTTTATGATACATCCCAAAACCTGCTTACCGCTCCTGATTATAACGCTATAAGTTATCATAACGGCAACATTTATCTGGGGTCCCGGTCAGGGGATTTATATGTATTAAGAGATGCTATCCAGCTTATTGAAATTGTAGGATGCATGGACACTCTGTACCAGAGTTATGATTCAACTGCAACCAAACATGATCCCAGCTATTGTAAGGATCCGCTTCATACGGTATGGAACGATTCTGATAAAGGCCTGGAAACATCCTTCACCTCACTTAAAAACGGATTACGGATATTTATTAAAGGCGCAACGTCTTATTCCATAAAGATGTATAACCTTTATGGAACATTAATACACTCAGAGTCAGCAAATCAGAGCGGAATACATACCATTCAGAATGTTCCTTCAGGTTTATATGTTGTTAATTTTGAATTATTTAATAAACACAGAATAATTAAAATTGTTATTCCTTAGGTACTGACAAAATTTACAGCCAGTACGGCAAAACACCCACTGGCTCCAATGTCTATTATTGTAGTTTTATCAGTTTCTTCAACACAACTTTGTTTCCGGTTTTAATACTTGCAAAATATTGTCCTACAGGAACTGTCAAACCATTCTTCCCCGTTCCGTCCCAGTAAAAATCATGGTTTCCTGCTTTAAAGAATCCTGATATCAGCCGGCAAACCAGGTTTCCCCCAATACTGAATATTTTAATTTCCACTTGTTCCTCATGTTTAAGAGTTATTGCAATATTGGTTTGGTTATAAAACGGATTCGGAGCACATTTGATTTCTGGTTTATAAACCGGTTCTGCTCTGGCGGGAACGGTAGCGGAATCAGAGTTTATCACATATTCACGTAAGGCTGTATTTCCGTTAATGTCCCTAATTGATAACTGGAGTTTATAAGTTGAATCAGCACTCCCGCTTAAAGACAGTCCTGTAAGAGACATAGTTGCTTTTTCGGTTGTACTATCAGTTTTATCAAATCCGGCCTTTTCCCATGCACTCCAGGATGTTCCATCATCAGCGCTGTAACGATACATACCTGAAAAATATTCGCTAGCAATTTCTGCTGGAGTTAACGCTCTGTTGATAAGATGGACTTCATCAAAACTACCTCCTCCACTTCTATAGGTGTTAGCTCCGGACCCTATCATAAGCGGACCAAAATCATGTAAAAAGAAACCGTTCCAGTCGGCTTTGCCCGTAAACTGACCGTTAGCATAAGTTCTGGCATACCGGCCGTCAAATGTCAATACCATATGCATCCATCCGTCTAACCTTTTTGAAAGGGATATAAGATACCTTTCATCGTCAGCAGTACTGTGGTTGTCTTTCCAGGCTCGGAACATCCAGATATTATTCACCCACCAGGCGTGAAGAGAGCCTTTCATTCCGTTATCTCCAATTCCCATCTGCGCTTCACTACCGCCATCAACCTGCCAGAATGAAAGAGTAAATTCTTGGGATAGCCCCATAGTACCGTGTCCCATATTTGCGTTATTAACATTTTTTCTCACACAAGTTAAATAACTTTGAACTCCTTCCGGCTGCCAGGCAGCGCCGGTAGTAAGCTTTGGCGGAGGGTCTCCCTGTAAAACGCCATCATAGCCATTTCCTGATGCATCTTTAACATTTCCATCAAAATGATACAAAGCCACCGTTTCCTCTTTGGGAGCTGTAGGCTGTGTGCCGATTCTCAGTCCGCTTTCATCCTGCACATCTACTTCAATATCTACATCCGATTCTGCATTGCGTTTTATCCGAATATTTGATAATACTGGTGCCAGCATTACTTTTACCGCATATTCTTCACTTTTCAATATATCACCGGTTTTTGTTTTTATAGTGAAACGTATTTTGTTTTGCATAGCTTTGTCTTCTATAAATGGTACTCCTGTGGCAGTTACCAGAAACACATTTCCCGAATCCTGAGCAATTGTTGAGCCTGCATGAACCGTCCATGTCTGGCCTCTATCTGTACTGTACTCACAAGCAAGTGTATTTTCATCAATCCCTGAAGGATGTTTTACCTTTACCGATAATGTGGCCGGCAGACTGTTTACCACAGCACCATTTTCAAGGTCTTCCCAATCTCGCCCGCCAATTTTTACCGTATATTCCCGTTTTACAGTATGGGCACTCCGGTACCAGGTACCGGTGTAGGTGTCTTTAATTTTAAACATAACCCGATTCAAAGTACCACTGGCTTTATTGAAGGGGACACTTTTTGCTGTAATAGTTATCCACTCTTTTGTCCCCTTGGAGCCTGTAGCGCTGACATTTGTATGCCGGATCCATTTGGTATTTTCCAGAATCACGGGGGAATTTGTGTAATAGCATTCGACACTTTCCGGGTTCAGGCCCATGCTTTCACAACGTACCTGCACCTGGCAATCCGGAGCGGAACGGTTAATTTCTTCCGAAGGGCTAAAGTCTTTCCAGACCGGAAGCGTAACCGCTTTGTTGCCCACCATTTTTTTTATTTCAGCTACCCGGGCATTCCAATTGCAGTCTGTTCTTGACTTGTATCTGGTAAGAAAAACATTTCCCAGATTATTATACACGCTTTCAAAGGTGGTATTAAAATCAGCGTCGGAGTAGCTTGCCCCGGACCCGTTATAATCAGCATTACCCATCCAGACCCAGGAACCGGTAAACTTACCGGTATTGGTTTTGTATGTTTGTGCCCGCGTAAGATTGGTATTGAGTTCACCGGGCATCAATGTTTGTTGTATGAGACCGTTTACTCCACCCCAGGTATTAAAATTGCTATTGCAATTATAGTCGGAGATAAGGACCTTGCAGTCCGGATTTACCTGTGTAATATGGATTTTCATACTATTAAAAAAGCTTTCATCAATAAGCTCTGACCACTCTCCGCAGCCTTGGTGATTCCACGGGGCATTCAGTGTAACAAAATCAAATTGGTGACCAGCAAAGCTCCGGGCATAAATATCCACCAGTTTGATTTTCCCCAAATCCCCCGGGTTACCGCCGGCTACCCACAGACCGTATTCATGAGCCTCTTTTACCCATTCCGAATAGGTATAATTATCTCCTGCTCCGGTAAAATTATTGAAATTCAGCCCATTTATCCCCGCTTCAACAACTTCTTCAAAACTAAGATACGTATCATCTGGTGTATGCTTTGAGGTGACTTTTTTAATATTCTGTAAGTCCATCATCACCAGGCCGTTTTTGGGAAGCCCTGCATGGAGACTTGGTATTAAAAACAATAAGTATATCATAGCAGTGGTCATAATTATTGAAGAGTGTCTTTTCATGTTACAGATTCCTTTATGTGATTTGAATTCTATTTCAATTATTTCCTCAAAACTGCATGTGCATCAAATTAAAATTCTAATTAACTTAAATATGTCCAAAGCCAGTCATTCCCGCCACGTCGGGAATCAAGACGATAGCTATAGAGTTGTATTTTTTACAAATTTTAACTAAGAAGAAATCCATATCTACTATGTTAAAGATTCCGGACAAGCCGGAATGACTGGTTTTGGATATTTTTTCACTTCATGTTTCATTAGTTGATGCGGATAGACCTAATTATCACTGTACTAAAGCTCCACAGGACAGAAAAATCAGGTAATGACATAAAGAGTACCTTTGTAAAGGTATATCCTTCATAGACGCTAAATCAGCTGATACCTTTTCATTTTCCGCCAAAGTGTACTTCTGCTCATTCCAAGCTCCTGAGCAGCCTTTGATTTATTAAATTTTGTTTCTTTAAGAACTTCTGAAATTATTTTCATTTCACTGTCTCGTTTTTGGGACATTTTTTTCAGCTCAACATCATGCACAAAAAAGCCCTGTACTTCTTCCATTTCTTCCGGGAGGTGATATTGCTCTATGATGGCTCCACTGCACACCGCATAAGCATACTCCAGAATATATTCCAGTCTACGAAGAT
Source organism: Fibrobacteria bacterium (assembly GCA_015232855.1). Classification (GTDB taxonomy): domain Bacteria; phylum Fibrobacterota; class Fibrobacteria; order UBA11236; family JADFYW01; genus JADFYW01. The sequence continues at coordinate 19,601 of JADFYW010000038.1, read as the reverse complement.
TTCTAAACTGCTTATCTGATTGTAAAAAGGCCATTACTTCATCAGATACGTCTCCAATTTGTTTACCGGTAAGAGCGTTCAGTTTTAGCAGTAAATGCTTTACCAAATTTGGCAACACCCCATTGTCCGATTTTTTTTCCGGTAGAGTAAATTTTGGGAAATCTATTATATGTTGATACATAGTGCAGCTCTCCTAAATTAATTGTATTGATTTATCAGTTTTATCGTTTTTGAAAATCGTTGGCCAGATAATTCTAACAGATAAACAGCTTGATTCAGTTGAGCACGTTGATTTCCTGCTAAATACCAGTTTGATGTATTTTCTTGCAATCTGTTAGTAAGAATCAATTTTCCCTGCAGATCATATACATTTACTCTTTCAACCTGTCCGGGAACGGTAATATGGCGTCCATTTACTTTAAATTGTTGTAGTATTGGACCTGATACTTTTTCATTCTGATTAACCGAAACAATTTGTTCAAACTCCGGTTGGCCAAATTTTATAGCATAGAGTTCTGCATTTGCAGCATAAATTTTTAATTGAACAGGTTGACCAGCCATATCAGATAGTTCGTTATTTCGCTGCCAGCTTATTACATGTTCAACACTATCTGCACTAACAGTATCACAGTCATCTTTTGAATATCCAGTGATAACGGAACCGGTACTGTCCAGCAATTCAAAAAGCATATAGGCCCCTTCAGCAGATGCATCAGCGTTAACCAGTAAATATTTTCCATTGAAAGCCAGCTGTTTAGTCAACAAGGTTCCTTCTGTATCTTCCGCATCCATAGACATGAACCCGTCCAGACGCCATTTAGCAAGTCCAATTTTACAGGTACGGGGAACCTGCATATGAATCCCATCCCAACCGGAATAATACATCCAGATTTCATTATCAACCCGTAAGGGAGTGTTTGATGTCATAACCATACCATCATCCCATTCACCATTTTTTCCTCTTGGTATAATGGGATCATGACTCGGACGCTGCCACTGGCCAAGGAACCTTCTGGCATCATCTGCTAAAGGGCGCTTATACAAGAATTGTACTTCAATAGGGCCATCTTCCATTCCATCATATTGCTTAGTAATTTGAAACAGCCAATTAAAACCGATATACGCCCCTTCATAAGCTCCCATACCCATGCCGTAACTGGCAGCTTTTACATACCCCTGTCCGTCTATTTCATCAGCTATAGTTGTCAATTTTGTAAGTTGCGTGCAATTGGTAAGGTCTTTACAGTAATACTGGTATTGTTTACGGGGATTATACACATCACCATCTTTTCTTACTCCTTTTTTACATATGAGAAAGGCATTATCAGTAGAATCATAAGCCATGCTTGTAACATCCCCCAATTCAGTGTGTTTTGCCAGCAGTGAAAAATTAATGCCATCTGCTGATTTTAAAAAATGATGACCAGCTAAAGATTGGTAACGGAGTTCAGGATCCGGATTTTTAGTTATGGTAACATTACCGACTCCATTAGTGATATTAGTTTCTTCAATGCCCGCATAGGACTGAATTCCCAGGTTTGGACGTGTCCAGTTAACACCGTCATCAGAAACCGCATAGCAGTTTCTTCCTCCATTAGTGCCATCCCCTGTGGTCCAGTAATGCATTTTAAATTTCCCACTATCTATAATGACTGATTTAACCCATAAAGTCGGAGTGCTTGTTGATCCACCTTCCCAAGGCTTTTCCGGCTCTAAAACAGGGGCAGATTTTTTCCCTTCATGCAGAGTACGGTTAAATCCATCAACAGATTCAATCAGATAATCATCAATAAACAATTGTTTATTTGAGTCTAATGCAATGGGTTCCGCATGACCTAAGGTTCCGATTGTCACAAGAATTAATGATTTGATTATAACAGCTAATACTTTATTCATTTTAACAGCCCCTTCATTGTAGTTTCCAGTCTGTCGCATAATTTTGCATCAAATTGCGATACTGTTAATATAGAGCTGTTTTTAATTTTTCGCAGTACGTTATTTCAGTAAGTGTGGAAATCTATTTCCACACATAAATTCAAGTCAAAAACACCTTAAGTCATCTTATTACATACACATAAGTGTATTTATATTAAATTCTATATTTTTATTTTAATAATATATCGATTATATAATTCCACACCTAGTGCATTAAGCATACGGGATATTTTCAAAAATCTGATTTTTCTTCCCATTTTTTGGGGTTTTCCTGGATATATTGCCTGATTCTAGCCAATTCCCCATTATCCCGCACAACTCTTTCATAATAATCAGCCTGCCATACCTTATTTCCCTGAAAACCCCTAAGCAGATTTATTGCCTTAGCGCTTTGCATTTTAAACCTGCCAATAATTTTTGGAATCAACATTTTCCTTCTTGATTTAGCCCAGGGATTATTTACCCTCCAGGATAATTCCCTTTTCATATCATCAATGATGGAATCCATCATATCACCCCCTTCCGGCACATGGGGCTTTCCTGAAGGGACCCAGGATTCATGAATCCTGGGTCTACCACGATGCCCGGCGCCTATGGGGCTTTCGCATATTGGATGGGCTGCCCTATATTGATGATCGGCTCTATAATGATATCCGCCTCTTTCATGCTCCCCCACAATCTCTATCACGAAATGCACGTGTTCCGGCATAATCACAAATTCATCTAACCTGATATTTTGGTATGATGCTGGCAATGCATCCCATACCGCTCGAACAATATCGGAGAAAGGGTTTCCTTTTAATTTCCCATTCTCAATTACCCCAAACAGATGTCCTCTATTCAGCACACACATCGTTATAAAATAAAAACCCGGTTTGGAATAATCCCAATACCAGCTGCGCAAAGAACCTGGATGATTTTTATGAAAACCCGGCATACTATTTAAATATAACACCATCACCATGACAGATTCTGTCCCCACAGAAAAATTTGACTGCAATCTTATTTTGAGCCTAAATTATCTCTTATGCTTACTGCAGTTTCTGTTGGGAAATCAGCAGGTACATCATAACTTACCAAACCGCTGGCGACCCATTCCGCTCCACGGATAAGCATAGTTTGAAACCCGGCACATTGCATAGCGGTATTACCTGTGTATGAATCCACATAACCTATAGACAAATTATATATCTTTCCCTTGCCATAATCAACCAGCCAGTCAACGGGTTTATTATGCTCCCCTGCACTGTCCCAGGTACAACTTAATACCGTCATATTCTGAGCTGGCCCACGTAAACCACCATAAACATAATCTTTGGTATGCAGCCAGTATTCCGGTATACCCTTTGTGATGGGATGACTTGATAAAATAACTTGAATTTTATGTTGTTCATAATTTTGAGTAGCTGGTGAGGATTTATTAACAAGAATCTGATAAGGCTCACCGGTTTCCGTTAACTCATACCCCTGCCATTCAGTAAGGGAATACTGCCCTACTCCCATCATATAAACATAAGGGCTCCAATCACCATGAATAAAATGCGAGGATTGCAAGGCAACAACACCGCCACCATTATTTACATAGGCTTCAAAATCATCCTTAACAGCTTGAGGCCAAGAGTATAGTGTGTTATCCATTAGATCCGGACTATTATAATTAAGCAAAATCACATCATAAGCACTATAGTCAGGTGTCCAACTATCCCAAGCCGACGCTACAGCACTGGTATCAGGAGACGTTGACCGCGAAACTACAAAATTACCCGACCCCTCCAATATTGCAATCACATTAATGCTTATCTGTTCCCAATCATGATCATTTATACCGTCCACAATAAGCGCTTTGAGTTTAAAACGGAATTCAACCCCTCCGGTTACTTTTTGTGGCAAAACTTCTATACTATCTTGTCGAAGGGTATCGGACCCAGACACCATTTTATATGCAAGAAGAGTATGATAACCATTGGGTACATTTTGTAAAATAAAGTCACCTGCAGTGTCGGTAACGGCTGAAACATTCTCCCCACTTACTTTAACTATTACTGAATCCCTTTTCGCTGCAGAAAACCAGACATTACCGGTAATACTCCCTGTAACCGGCGCTCCCAGGACAAGAGTCACATTATCAGAAACACTCCCCCACTTCACGATTACTGTTTGCTTAACCGTATCACGTACAGGTTGAATACCCCAGGCTTGAATAGTGTATTCTCCAGAATCTAATTCAGTCATAGAAAAAACTCCAGAGGCTGTATCCACATTTACAAAAACAGTATCATCCTCTAACGCCACAAAATAGCGCCCACCTTGTCCTTCAGGCATGGTAACAATACCCTTAATTTCTCCTGGCAATGGAGTTCCCAATAAAATATCAATAGTCCCGGTTGTTATTCCCCATTGTACTTCAACTTGTTTTGATACCGTATCCCTTGGAGGGTTAACACCCCAGGCCTTAATCGTATACTTCCCGGAATCAAGAGAAGATATCGCAAACACTCCCGAAGAAGAATCCGGGGTATAGACAGCAGTGTCATTCTCAAGCTGCAATCGAAGACTTCCACTCTGTCCATCAGGTAAAAATACTGTTCCACTCACCCCTCCCTTTATCGGAACACCAAGCTTTAATAGAACAGTATCTACAAGTTGATTCCAACCCATCTCAACTTGATATTCCACCGTATCACGCGGAGGTTTTACCCCCCAAGCCTGGAGGGTATAAAACCCAGAATCAAGATCGGTAATTTCAAAATTCCCGGTAACAACATCAGGAACTACGGTACGACCATTTTCAATTATCCAAACAGAATAACTACCTGTCTGATTATCAGGCAGCGTAACCTGCCCCCGAACAATCCCGGAAACAGGACTTCCAAGTGTTAAGACAATATTTTCTGTGACTTCTCCCCAAGATACATCAACGGTTACCCGGACGGTATCCCGAAAGGGCTTTTCACCCCATCCAAGCAAAATATACCTGCCTGCTTTAAGATTTACTATTTCAAACATACCGGTAAGTGAATCTGGTACTATGATACTATCACTTTCGACTAATTTTATATCAGCACGACCAGTTTGCCCTGCTGGAAATGCCAGTTTACCCTTTATGCCTCCTGTTTGAGCATTACTGACGGTAAGTTCCAGATCTGCAGTAATTTCTCCAGACAACACCACTACATTATTAATTTCAACAGGATCTCTGTAGGGAGAAACTCCCGTTATTCTTAATATATACATCCCTTGTGGTAATGAAGTAATTGAAAAATCAACAACACCAGAATCAAGAAGCGCATATTTCCTGGTCCCAATCACCTGAATCAAAACCTTTCCACTTTCATTCTGAGGAAAGAATACCACACCCGATAAAGAACCGGTGAGTGCAGCTGTTAGTTCACCAATATCAATAGGAACTGAATCCTTTTTTTGAACCGGGTGCAATAAAGCAGAAGTATCCGTTACAAACGCCTCTACAATAAAGGTTCCGGTATCAGTAACAATAAACTGAAAGACACCTTCATTATCGGTCGTATCATACAAAACGAAATCAGGAGAAACGCCCAGCTTTGTTAAATATTCATCTTTGGGTACATATAGGGAAGATCGCAATGACACTTCGGTATAGGTCGCTGCAGCACCATCTTCTTTATGAAGAACGCCAGAAATACTGTTCGTTGTTTCTATCCCCGTGCCGCCTTTAGTAACCTTATCCGCACAGGAAAATAAAAAAACAGTTACAATCAATATCAATACCAAACGATTCATAGATTGTTCCCATTTTTTTCAGGAGGAGTCGTAAGAGGAAATATCTGAAAATTAATTTGAAAAACCGCTTCAGGATTTTCATCATTTTGTACCATTTCCATAATTTCTTTACGCACATCAGTAAGGCGTTCTTTTATGTTTTCAAAGCATTCCCAACTGGTATTAACGGTCGCTGTTGAAATATCACGGAATTGCTTTGGAACCCTGTCCAATGCATCAAGTCCGAGTTTCATCATTTCTTTCTGAAAATTCAAGACTGCAATAGATCGTCCCACGTCCCCTGCAGAGAGAAATCCGTCAGACAATTCAAAACCACCATCCGGAACTTTTTGAATCAAATGCAATTTTTCTAAAAGCTTTACTCCTCTTTTCACATCGTGCACCGTTACAGGAGGATTTAACTGAGTAGCAAGCCCCTTAAAATCATTATCCTTAAATGGATAATAATTAAGAAGTTCACGAAGTGCGATATAATACCACTTGTTAAAAAACTCATATTTCTGCACATCCAGGGTTTTGGTGATTGGGCTTCTGAGAGATATCAACTTTTCAAAAAAATGTTTTATCTGCTCTTTTTGCTTTGACTTATTAAAGTGCACCAGAAGCGAAAAATACTCGGACTCTTTTTTATTTAGTTTTAAAAAATCGATTAATCTGCCTACCGCCTTATAGGAAATATGCATCTGTTTCTGCAGAACTTTTACATAAAAACTTGCATCAAGACCTGTTTTTTTGCTCACATAACGATAGGAGAAATAACTGTGTGTTTTTTTATGGTAATCAAAGTAATCTTTGAGATACTCACGGTATTCGAGATAATCAAAAATACTTTTCATGGTGCAAATCAGCTTTTTCGTAATTTATGCAAAAACAGCTACTATAAGGTTATAATACAATAATATCAAAAGTTTAGCACCACGAAATCCAAATTATTTCATTATTTTATTCCACACTTGAAACAGACAACTACAGATATAAATACCCATATTTCCCTTAATACTATAGCGTTATACAATCCACATAGTATCTCAAAATAAATAAAACCACTAAAATAATGGTATTTTATTCCACAAATAATATACTTTTTCGTTGTAAATTTTACTGGAAAAGAACCGTTATTGAGCGCATCCTTGCTTAGGCTCGGACCCGGCCCGGACAATCCCCTGACGATAAACCGCTGTGGTTTTTCCAAGAGGAGTGGAAAACTTAACTTTCCATATATATACACCTGTCCCAACAACATCATCCTGCAAATCCCGTTGATCCCAGATTAGCCAGCTTCGAAGGCCACGTGGGGTACGGCGGAACCGGTTTTTCAATTCACCACATTGTCCGAATTGTTGTACAGACTGGTGTACAAATTTTCCCATATGGTCAAAAATGGCAATTTCTGCAACATAAGCATCCGCAGAAAAAACCTGCACTGCTGACAGGCAATTATCGGGAAAATTAGTTTCCGGTTCTGTTTCAACGCTGCCCGGAATACATCTCTTTGAACTTTCCGACTGTAAATCAAAAGGTTTTATCCACCTGCGCACATAAGTATATCCTCCATCAGAATCCAGTACCATGACAACATCCCGACCCGGAGAAACAGTCCCACTTTCGTCTCTATACAGATTAGCGACAATAGAGCGTGGATCATCAACAGAACTCCCAATAACCGGAACGAATATTTTAGAATAGGATACAGGCCCAGCGTTCTCTTCACCAGCTATCTGCTGTTTCACACTTTCAGGTTTATTGCCCCTAAAAGCTGCGTCCGTATAAGGCGCGTCAGGGTTCAAAAATATTTCATCATGGACAAGCGGTTTCACGGTATTAACACTATTGTCCACAATAAAAATCCATTTGGTACTATCAGGCCCCGCTACTAGCGGGGTCGTGCCTGGTAAAGATATTAGCGGAAAGGCTTCTGTATTCGAGGCCCCCGGGGGAGCAAATAAAAAAAGTGAGTCCCAGGGAGTACCCGCATCACTGGCCAGTTTTATTTTCTCCGAAAGAACAACCACTAATGTGTCTGGCTGCAACTGAAGTTCCCCAGCCGCATCAGCATAGTAAGTATTATTAGATGGCTGTTTATAGGATGTATGTACTATGGGTCCTACCCCATCTTCAATAAGTATTTCACGTCTCTGAAATTTTCTGCCTGCGGGAAGTGTAAGCATTGGTGGATTCGCCTTATCAATACTGGTTGCTCCAAGGGGGAATACTCCCAGATCTTTGTCCATGGCCCCAGATAAAAGAACAGCAATAATAAGGTGGTCTTCACCAATAAAATTAATTTCGCTTAGCAGAGAGTCCGCGGGAATATAAGTGGCAATATATTCTAGGTCTCCTTCTGCCGGCCAGTCAATAGAGCTAATATATGCGGGAAGAGATTCAATCTCACTTTTAAATGAGATATAAATAGAATCCGCCTGGCCATCCCCGTTTCCATCCACAATCCAGGCGCGTTCAACGGGTATATAACCTGAAACAATTTCAATTTCTTCTGTTACCCCTTCTATTTCTGCTGTTATCAATGTTGTATTCGAAAGAGATACCGGATTTAACTGACCTTCAATTATATCATTTTCCTTATCCGGGTTTTCAGAAAATCCAATAGTTATGTTTGCTTCATAAATAGAGCTGCTGGCACTGGTCTCAACGACCCGCACTTTCAGGGAATCACCCCCATTACTTTTCAGATTTACCCAAAGAGTATCAATCTCATACAAATTCGCCGTGCGATGAATAAGTCTGAGAATGAGCTTTTCCCCATTCGCTTCAGCATAACTGGAAACTATATTCCAGTCTAAATCAAAAAACTGGATTCTCGTAGTAGTTACATCAACTATAGCAACTTGTTTAACCACACCGGTACCATATACGGGGTCTGTATATTTAGCTTTAATATAATCGGTATCCTGACAATGCAGGACTGAATCAAGAGAAGTACTGGCCACAGCTTCTTTTTTAACAAATGAACCGCAATATTCCTCTGCTATAACCGAAGACTGTATTAACTCAATACCATAAATTGCATCCCCGGAAAGTAAACATTCAATACTCTCCAGTTGAATTGTATCAACAGTCATTGACGAAAAGTCCTGATCCTGCACACAAACTCGGACAGTTTTATTCTGTCTGGAAAGTTCTCCCCCCGTCAGCAGGGATTTCAATACAATTGATTCTTCTTTGTTTTCCTTTGCAATATTAATAGTAGCTCGTGCAGTATCTCCGTCCATAATTTCAGTAGCTCCGGAACGATGAGTAGCAATATTCACAGAAACAACTCCCCTGAAATAATACTGAATAATCCCGTCACCTAAATCAGGAGTTGGACTGTCTTCAAGAGACACAAAACCAGCCCAGACACCTCTATCTCCATCTTTCCCAATAATTGGTAAATCAACAATTTCTTTATCGACCAATTCGCGGCCCTTTACATCTTTACTTACAATAGTGAGAGAAGCTCTTTTAGTGGTGACACCCGCAATATAATCATCTGTATATTGAAGATATACTTTCCCTTCTTTTACATTCCATATCCCGCCAGCCATTAATACAACGGGTATAGAATGATCTTCATTGGTAAAAACGAGCTGCCCCGGTAACTGCGAAACCGTACCAAACCCTATGATATCAGATTTTTCCGAAAAATTAACCGGACTGATATAGACAACCTGTAACTCATCCCCTGCCCATATTTCAAAATTCATATTATACTCTTCTACCGGAGGAGACTGGTTTACAGGTACAATAACACCATATTTACCAGGAGCAATCTCACGAGGATAATATGTTTCCTTATCTATGTTACCCGGATTACCAATACCCTTTTTATTGGTAAGTGTTATTTCAACTTGCTGTAAGTGCGCCGCATCAAAAACAATATCCTCAATCACCACATATAACTCAGATTCTGTTCCAATGAGACTATCAGTTCGTTCTTTCCAGGTTGAATCAGCAAAATACACTTTTGGTTCTTTTGGCGATGGCTTGACCAAAAATTCAGCAACAGGCATATCCGTGCTGTCTTCAGTATTTACCCAGTCTGTGGTTATCTTATCGTAAATTGCCGCCTCAATCAATTCATTATCCGTAACCGCCACACTAACAGAAAAACTAACGGTATCAACAAAAGACAAAGCGTTTGTCAGCATATTCGGATTCGTAAGCATAATTGTTTCAGAATCCTGACTGCTTCCCGTTTTTACCGTAATCATAACCGTATCCAACATCCCATAAGAAGTATTCAGCTTAATAACAAACAAGCTATCCTGATCAGTGAGTCCGCTTGTCCCCCCTAACGGCTCACCGGTTATTTTAGTGATTTGCAGTTTTGATGATGTTGTTGTTTTATAATAATACTCCGAAATGGTATCGCTTTCCAACCAGCCATCTTTAGTCGCATAAGCTTGTAGTACAACCGTTTTATAAACTGGAATAAGCGTATCAGAGTACTTTATAAAAGGTCCCGTATCCAATCGGTAATATATATCCGCTCCTGTTATGCTATCCAACAAAGAGACATACTGAATAAATTCAAATTGCTCCCCTTTCGGGTTCGCTATCGGAGTAGGAAGTTTACTTTCACATTTTTCAGAAATCCTTACAGCAGTTTCTGAGACAAGCACAAGCTCTCCATCCCAGAAATCATTATTTTTAGGATACCACTCATAATATCCATGATAAAAGTAAACAATTTCATATACTTCATTTTCATACATATATTTCAAACTATTCCATACCCAGCCTTTACCTAAAGCCGCATTATCTTCGCCAATTCCATTTTGATACAACCGGACAATAGGACTAATTTGTCCCAGTAAAGTTCCCCCGGCCGGAATACGCGTTTTTGCTACTTTATATCCATAATCAAGTCCATTTAATAGATTTTCCCTGGTAACACCACCAACTTTATGGTCAATAAACTCCTTCTCGTTATTTATTGTTTCGGTTACCAACCTGACTCCGCTCAATTCTGGAATTTCTGAAAAATCTGCGTCTGCAACCGGGTAGGTATTCAAATTCCAGCTTTTCAAGGTATCCAGGCTTAACGAAGATATCATTTTATTCAGCACGGGCCTGTCTGATGAATAAGAATCCGAACTTTCAACACAAAGGTTATTCTGAGAATAGGCAACAGAAACAAGCGTAAAAATGCTTAAAACAGCAACGAAAAGAAGGCTACCCTTATAAACGAGGGTGTTTTTACTTTTTTTTCTCATAAACCGCAAATTATCCAACGCAAACTGTTAATGAGACATTAGATACTAAATACATATAATAATCTACTACAGTGTACTGTTTCCCGCAGTACAATTCTATGAAAAATACTGATGAAATTTCCAGAAAAATAACGGTTTAGTGGTACTCATGGAAAAGAGTCATTGATAACCGTGATAACAAAAGTTTAGCTAAATATCAGGCTATTTTATATCTCTTCATTTTTCGCCAGAGTGTAGTGCGGTCAATTCCCAGGTTTTTAGAAGCAGCTTTTTTATTACCCCGCGTTTCAAATAAGGCTTGTTTAATCCTTTGAACTTCATCATTCGGCCCACCATATACATCGACATATTCAATATTATTTTTCTGGTTCTCCCCTGTTGTCAACAATTCTTTTGGCAAATGTTCTTCCCGGATAAAAGCCTCATCACACATCGCATAGCCATATTCTAAAGTTTGTTCCAACAAAGAAATATTTTTACAGAAATCATGTAGTTTTAAGATGCATAGAGTTTCGGACGTGACTCCCTGGACACATCTCCCTGTTTGAAAATTCAGTTTTTTAATAAAATGTTCAACAAGGAGCTCAAGAGCATCCTTTTTGACTTCGCCAAAAAGCGTTTTGGCTTGTACAATATCTGACATCTGATAATACATAGTTTTTCCCTTTCAGCTTAAAACGGCTATCTTTACACCGTTGTTCAGACAAAGCCTCTATTTTCGATCATTTAAGCACAATTTTTCGGACGCCTCTCCATTTTTCACAATGCCAGCGCATTATTAGCACATTGCTACTTTTCATTCCAATATCATTCAAGAAAACAATATTATTGGAAGTTGACTGGTAGTGTACCGGTTCTCCTTGGAGACTATAGAACTGAACCTCATTTATTTTTCCAGCAAAAAACGTTGGAAAAGTAATCTTATTACTCGCAACCAGTACCTTATGCTCCAACACCTTTTTTTTATTCACCGGCACCGCATCGCCCCCCATGATGACATACTGTCTAAGTGAGGTATTGCCGTACAGGTCCCGGGCCGATATTTCGATACGGTTGGACCCGTCATCTTTTTCAGGCATGGTCAAGCCGCTCAATGCCATAGTTCCCTTGTCGGTGGAACCATCCGCGATATCCATGCTGCCTTTTTCCCAGTTACTCCAGGTCTTTCCGCTATCACTCGAAACACGAGCCATGCCAGAATAAAATTCTGCGGCTACTTCTGCTTCGCTGAGTGCCCGGCTCATCACATGTAGCTCGCTCACACAACCCTTAAAAAACGTTACATGGTGTGATGGCATTGCAAGCCGTAGTGGCTGAAAGGCGAAACTCTGAAATGTGCTTGCTTCGTTTGTGGCTACTAGCTGGCCATCAAGGTAAAGCTTCCCACCCGTTCCCTCAGAAGTAAAAGTGAAATGATGCCACTTGTTCAGCGAAGCTACGCCGACAGGAGAAACCGTTGACAATGCCTGACGGTAAGTAACATCCCAGTGTATCAGCGACAGCTGTCCGGCAGCTGAAATAGAGGCCAAGATGGCGCCCCTCTCTGCGTTGTGACCCACATTGAGAAAGGGATAATTGTTTTCGGCCCATACCCGACCTGAAAGGGTAATCGCCGTGCCCTTGCCCATGGTAACGGCACCCATATCGGCATAGTCACCGCTACCATCGAAACAGGCTGCATTAACTGTTGTGCCTCCCGTCTTCCAGGATTCCTTTTCAGCGAAAACAGCCCCGTTTTGCAGTGAGCCATGAGACCCAAAGCGGGAGAGATCATTCACAGTGCTGTTAAGGGGGTAATAAGCAATGGTTCCTGTCTTCTGTGCTGTGGATTGAGAGCCCACACTAAGACCGTCTTTATCCTGAAGTGTTACGCTCACATCCACCTGCTGTCCATTGCGGGATAGTACAAGTCCATTAATGGCCGGACCCATTTCGAATCGTACAGTGTAGGTCGGACTATTTATCACTTTTCCTCCACTGTTTTTTATAGACAATCGCAAAAGATTCGCCCCCGGTTTGTCTTCAACAAACGGTACACTTTTTACAGTCACTGTTTCAAGGGCAGTAGAACCCGAATTCCCCGAGCAGACGGCCGGATGTTGCACCCAACTTTTTCCCCCATCAATAGAGTATTCGCTCCCTACACTTTCCACGTCCAGGCCGGAACTATTCTGCACATTTAACGTGAAATCAGGATTTAGGCTGTCAACAGGCCCATTCCCACTGAAGTTAGTCCACCCCATTTCATTGATAGAGACCCCGAAAGTCTTTTTTGTAAAACGGGGACTGCGTAAAGTGATGCCGGCATAGTTGTCTTTTATTTTGAATCGCACCCGCTGCCCGAGATATTCATTACCGGTCCCCACTGTATCAAAAGGCACCCGATTTGCCCTGATTGTGACCCAGCCGGTTGAGCCGCCTTCTGCACTTACGCTAAAATCGAGGTGTCGAACCCATTTAGTTCTACTGACGTTGTAAACATCTGCTGTATACAATACCTGGACGCTTGCGGTATCAAGTCCGTATTTGGGAGCTCGCACTTGTACCGAAAAATCCGGAGCAGTGGTTATAGCAGACGACTGTGTAAAGTTTTTCCAATCGGGTAACGGCTTACCGCCCCCTGTTATCCCCTTGATGATAGGGCCCTTTGTAGACCAGCCGGCACCATTGGCTGTGTTGGATGTACCTTTCGCCTTGCGGGAAAAAATAAAGAACATAACATTACCCAGTTTGTTCCGGGTTTCTGTGGTCCAAAACTTGAACTGACTGTCGGAGATGTATGGCGATATTACTCCGTTATGATTATCGCCATAATTGAGAAGCCACACCCAGTTCCCTACGAACTTTGAGGGGTTATTATTTTGATAATTAACTATGGGGGGCATGTAATTACTATACCAGTCATCAAAATACATCTCGTTAAATATACCATCCAGGGAACTCCAATTAAATAATTTACTATTGCAGTTTACATCAGTTGCAATAATGGGAACATTTTTTGCCACCACCGCTACTGCCGCTTTCGCCTGTTTGTACCCGTTTTCATCAAAGGACCAACCTATGCGGCTGTCAGACGTACAGAGACCCCAGTCGAAGGGCTCGTCCAGTTGCATAAAATCCATGCCGGTAGCCGCAAGACTGGCGGAGGATTCTTTCAGGGCATCGAGACTGGTATGGATGTCAGGAAAGCCCGCCACCCAAAACCCATATTCATGGGCTTCATTTACAAATTCCCATTTACTATAGCCCTTATAGTCAAATACACGAACAAGTATAGCGTTAATTCCCACATCGTTTAGTTCCTCGAAGGAGAACCTTGTATCAGCCGGAGGGTTTTTGCTATTCAGCATGCTGGTCCGATGGATATCCATTAACATCATCTTGTCGGTGGGTACTGCGGCCAAAATAGACAGGCAAAAAATCGCGGGTAAGATAACCGGTATGATAATGTTCCATTTCATTTATTTGCCTCCGTTTTTATTTAGTACACAGTCATGAGTAATCAGTAGTCAGTCTTCAGTAATCAGACTACAAATGTGCTTCGCGAGATTTATAAAAATGGCGAAGCCACTAGAATATATCTGACTACTGAATACTGTGTACTGACTACTCTTTTCATTTAAGCTTTATCAGCTTCTTAATCATCACTTGCTTACCAATCTTCACCCTTGCAAAATACTGGCCGCTACTAAGCTGTTTTCCAGATTCGCCAAGCCCATCCCACCTGATTGCCTGTCTGCCTGCAGGCAACAAGGATTTCCTGAGGGTACGCACCTTAACTCCATTTACCCCATAGATGCTGACGTCCACCTTCTGTGGTGCTTTAAGGACAAACGACAAGCGGGTATTTTCACGGAAAGGATTTGGTGCAAAGGCAATAGAACCGGTAAATGCAGATACTGGTGTTACCGGTACTATCACTGAAGATTCAAGCAGAATAAACTGGCGATGAGCCGTATTACCGTTTACATCGCGGGCGCTGACTTCAATGCGTACGGTAGAATCGTTGTTGGGTACAATGGGCAGACCAGTCATAGTCATAACGCCTTTTTCGGTCGAACTGTCAGCTACATTGATGCTGCCTGTTGTCCATGCACTCCATGTCTGACCGCCATCTGTTGTATAACGGTATTGTCCGGAATAAACATCATTTGCTATTTCTGCACTGGTTAGAGCTCGATTGGTCACATTCACTTCGTCAAGGCAACCATCGTAGTTAATCCCGCCTAAGTCAAAATTTATTCCCAGTTTCATAGGACGGAATTCATACATATTCAGTCCTGTCCAGTCAGCGTTTGCCGCCTCGACCCCATCTATATATAGTCTGGCGTTTTTTCCATCAAAGCTGAGTGCCAGGTAAAACCATTTTTTGGCGCTGATTAATCCAGCCGCAGATATTAGCGAGGTAAGTGCGGTTCCATTGTTAGCCCCTGATACGGTGACAATGTTAGATTGCTCAAGCGTAATCTGGATATTTTCTTTTTCAGTTGTTCCACCTACCGCAAAAATAGGAACCTTTCGAGGAGCGTTTTTATTCCCGATATTGTATGTTTTGTTGGCATATACCCAGGTAGCGAGAGTGAATTCATTTGATGGTCCAAGGGGGAACTGGTTAAACTCTGCAAAATCAAAAGCACCCACGTAATTGCTCATTCCCCATTGATCCGCTTTCCAGTATCCAGGCTTAAAGCACATGGCCTTGGTTTTGATTCCTTCCCCTTTCCAGGAATCGAGTTCGTTAAACGTCGTTGTTAGCCGGGGTATAACAGGGTTATCGCTACCAGAAGCATCAGAAGGGGAATCTTCCATATGAAGCAAAACGGTTGTTTCTTCTCTAGTAGCAATTTCACCCGTACCGACCCGCAGTCCGTTCTCGTCCTGTATGCTTACGGTAACATCAAGATTACTCCCGTTTATTACGGACTTAAGTTCTGAAAAAACCGGCGGTATAAACACTCTGGCTGCGTACTCTGGGCTCTTTAATTCTGCTCCACCCGGAGTTTTAATGCTGAATCGCACGAGATTTAGTTTCGCCTTGTCACTGGTAAAGGGAACTCCGGCAGCCGCAATGGTTTCTTTGCCTGTGCTTGTACCACTGCATACAGCGGGATGACTCTTCCAGCTCTTCCCCTGATCGATACTGTATTCGCACATAACGGTCGCTGCATCAAACCCCTGGTCACTCTCAATATTTACACTGAAAGAGGGAGTGAGGCTATTGCTGTAGTTGATAAAATTAGACCAGCCGGGAGCTGTTACCTTGATGCCGTAATCGCGTTTAAAAGTACGGATGTTTCGGATTTTTGCGGGATTGCTGTAAACATCCTTAATTTTAATCCGCACTTTATTGCCTTTAAAACCGTCACCAGTGCCTATACTGTCAAAGGGCACACGAACCGCTTTTATGGTTACCCATTCGGTAGTGCCTTTTTCACCTGTGGCTTGTACATCGTAATGCCGTATCCATTTAGAGCGATAGCCGGTCATCTCCTGAGCGTAGTAACATTCTACACTTTCCGGGTCCAGCCCCAGGGTAGATTTTACCTGCACCTGACAGTCGATACCGCCAACAAGCTCAGAACTCTGGGTGAACTCTTTCCACTCCGGTACCGCGGGTCCTCCACCGGTAATGCGCTTGATGGTTGCAATTCTGGCATCCCAATCGGCTATTTCTTTATTTACAAAATAATTGAGCATTACATTTCCGGCTTTTTGATAGGTGTCTTTGAACCACTTTTCAAAAAGTGCATGATCAAGATCCTTGTTTCTATCTTCGGAGGTATACGCGCGCATCCAGACTTCTGCTCCTGCCATGGCGGCGGGGCGTTTCTGATGAAAACTTATCGCATTTGGCAGATAGCTGGTATACATTGTTTCTGTCCACACATCGGTAAAAAAGCCATCAAGTGCTGCCCAGTTTACAAAATTACCGTTACAGTGACTGTCCATCAAATATAGAGGTACCCCCGGATTTACTATACGGGCGATGCTTCGCATTCTGTTGTATACTTCTTCGTTAATTTCCATTTCACCATCACGCGTTCCTTCACAGGTACTTGCGTCCCAGGGTTTGGCGATAGTGTGAAAATCTACCATGGAGGAAGCATAACCCGGCATCATCCGCCATTGGGAATTTATATCGTAATTGAGAAATATATCGTTTCCTGCGTACAGCCCATATTCATGTGCCTCATTAATCCATTCTGAATAGTTGTAGTTGGCTCCGGTATTCCAGACGTTATATCCATCTCTACTTCCCCAATACAAGCCGGTTATTCCTGCTTCTACTAATTCTTCAAAAGTTACTACACTGGCACCAGGAGCAACTTTACTTGAAACATTATCAGGAAACTTAACTTTTAAAATGACCATTTTTTGAGAAGGTATGGCAGAAAAAACTTGCGCAGCCGCGGTAAGAGAAAGTAGTACGGCTTTTATGATTGAGGTTATTTTCATGTTACTCTCTTTCGTTTAAAATTAACCAGGAGTCGTCAGTAATCAGTCATCAGTTGTCAGATATATTCTAGTGGCTTCGCCATTTTACTTCTCGATACGTCCCGATTCTCGGGACTACTCGAAGTGACGGGGCAAAGCACATTTTTTGTCTGATTACTGAGGACTGACTACTGATTACTGACTGTGTACTGAATACTATTTTTACATTAAAACATGACCTTTTGCATTCTGTTAACACCTTCGCTATTCCAGCGAACGATATAGATACCTTTCATGTTTTTGTTTGTAAAATGAATAACACCTTCTCTGGTGTCTTTCATAAGTTCAAGGCTGCCATGAAGATTATACAGATTACAACGGATATTTTTTCCTTTAAACTGTTGGGGGAATACCAGGGAATTACCAATGACTGTGACCATCTGAGGTTTGGCAGAGGCTTTAGTATTTTTACTAAAGACAACGGTTGTATCCGGCACACTGTCGGGTGTCACTCTTCCTACAGCGTATCGTCCATTACTGTTGATTACTGCCCAGGCAGTTTTGGCCGTTTCATCTATGCCGTATGTTCCTAAAGCATACGTAGCCTTCCAGGCACCTTTCACAAACTTCTTTTCGCCACCGTTGTTCAAGTCTACTGCATGCACCCACTGGCCACTGTCGTTCTCCGATAAAATTCCGGATAAGCTATCAAGGGTATCCAACCCAAATGGAAAATTCATGGAAACGGTAATGGTAGGCGTCCTGGCATTCATCATCATACCGACCAACATGGCGATATTGCTCGACATGGCGGGATCTCCTGTAGCTCGATAGGATGTGTCTCGCAGACTTAGGCCAATCTGCTGGGTTAAGGATTTGTTGTTATGCGATTTCCCGCTATTGGTAACACTACCACTCAAAATCTTGAACGTGGTACCCTGGTATGTATGCGTTATGTTGGTATAAGAATCCCCGGGAGTTTTAGCAAAATTTTTCGCTCCCGCCCCTTTGCCGAACCCAAAGCGTTCCCAGAGCCGTATACTGTCTCTTATGTTCGGAGTGGCAAACAGGTATTTTTCCTCATCTGAAGCCGGATCCAGCACCACCGGAAGCCCGTAATAATCAACCATGACATCCGTCTCATCAATGGTCAGAATGTAATAGCCCACAGCTCTGTTGTGCCAGGACACAAAGGTTTCCCTGCTCGTCTGACCGTACTGTTCAGCAATAGAAGGTGTTACTGGTTTATTGAACTTCCAGCTAAGCGACTGGGTAATAATCTCATTAATTCGTTTATTTCCACCCGAATTAGCCTTTATCGTTCGGTAATGCATATGCTCATGCCCGGCAAAATAATAATCCGTACCGCCACCCATGACTTTGCTTATAAAACTATCCTGATCCGAAATGTTCTGGTTGGGGGCCGCGCTCATCAAACCCCAGGGGCGCTTCTGACCCCATAACGGAACATGGTTAAAAACAAATGCGTGATTTGCCCCGTTCTTATTGTTGAAGAGCTGGGTTTCTATCCAGGGAAGCAAGTTCGCAGCCGACAGGTTAGACTGGTATAAATTGTCAATCATCACGAACCTAGCGTTCTCATAGTTAAATGCGTACACGATACCACCATTGACATTAAGCATGGTAAAATGCGAACCAACTGAAAAAGTATCGCCTTGTTTTGGCTCCGGAGTAGGATAAAAGGTAAAATCATCAACACCTCTCCAAACCTTGCTGTAGTTGTACATCACAGAATCCAAGGTACCATCCTCAGGTGTGGCATTATTAATACCATCTTTTGTCTGGGGAAACACCCGCTTTGTCTCATTTCCCGCGGCGGCCGAACTCTCATGATTTCCCCTTATGGGATAAAAACCTATGCCATGGTTATAAAGCTTTTGCACATAGGTGGCGACTGTCCGTGGGGTCGCTGTACCATCCGCATCCCCATTATCACCCACAGTGCATACAAACTTCACCTTAGCCGCAATCATCTTATCATACACCTGGTCAATAATGCCCGCCGGCACACCATTCCCACAAGTACTGTCTCCCGGTCCGTAGGTATTGCCCGCCTTAAGAATTTTCCCACCCTGGGTATCGCCCATAACGCCAAATTTCCAGGGTTTAGCAAATAGCTCACCCACCAAAGACGAAAAAATTACAACTACTATTAATACAACTTTCATAGCCTTCTCCTTTTTAACACACCAGAAATATTCATTATTCCTATAATAGGGAAAATTATCAATTTCC
>JADFYW010000037.1 GCA_015232855.1 Fibrobacteria bacterium | reverse complement strand
TATCAAAATGTACTGGGGAAATAGTGATGCTTTTGATCGTTCAGATAAAGAAGCGGTGTTTGATACCGCTGCAGGTTTTGTGCATGTCTGGCATCTTGGCGAAGATGGTAATATTGTTGAAGATGGTTATAACGATGCCACATTTAATCGTGGCCATGGTAAGGGTCAGGCTGGAATGGCTGATAACGATACATTGGCAATGGTGGGTAAAGGCCAGTGGTTTGATGGTGGTGGTGCAGCCGGAACTGAATATATTTCTCTCCTAACGAATCCGACACCACTTGATGGGGCTGAGGCTTTAACTGTTAGCTTCTGGTGTAATCCTGCCACACTGCCCTTTGTTCAATATCCCGCAATATTCGCACGCGGTACAACTGCTAACCGGGTTCCCTGGGTTTATGGGCATACTAGTACAATTCATATGAATGTCAAAACAGATGCTTTGTCAAATGATATAGGATTGTCAACTCCCGATCTTACCGCAAATACCTGGCAGTATATCACATTTACCTGGAGCGAAAAAATTGCCCAGGCCTATCTAAATGCCGATACCGGTGCTGCTGATACCTCTACCGGAACAATTATGGGTAATACCGACGGGGCAAACTTTATCGGTGTGTTCACAGCCGGCTACCGTTGGAATGGGGGGATAGATGAGTTAAGGGCTTCAAAAGCAGCCCGGTCTGAAGACTGGATTAAACTCAGCTACCGCAATCAGCAGCTGTGGGACAAACTGCTCCCCCTCTATTTTTCTGAACCGTCAAATCCCACAAACCCCTGCCAACAGGATTCCGGGACTACTGAGGACAATGTATGGCAGGCAAGAGTTAGTGATCCTCATTTTACCTGGGCCGGCGCAAGCGATGAGCATTCGGGTATAAAGGGCTATTATGTGTATTGGGGAACTGATGCAGTTGGTGAGCCCGATTCATTTACCACCCAGACATCTTTTGATCCGGACAGTGTTGCCCATGGGTCTGTAAATTACCTGCGGATAAAAACCGAGGACAATGAGGGCTTTATCAGCCGGGCCGCAACAATCTATACATTTAAATATGACTCCACTCTTCCTTCTGCTCCCGGTGTTCCCCAGCCTCCGGGCCGCATAGTGAACAGCTCAATCATCGGCTTTACCTGGACCGTGGCAGCTGATGTTGAAACCGGAATTTCAAGTTATTGGTTACAAGTGGGAAATACTCCAGGTGATAGTAATGTGTTGAATAGTGATCTAGGGGATATTCTCTACAAAGAAATTACAGACTGTCAGCCCAATACAACTTACTATGCCAGAGTGAAGGCAAAAAATGGCGCCAGTGAATGGGGACCCTGGTCTGATAACAGCCCCAGTGTTACCATTGGTTATGGTGGTTGGCAGTATAACAGAAATGTGGTTATTAACACTACGGCCTCAGGGGCTGATATTCAGAGTAACCTCGTTGGGTTTCCTATGTTGATTAGGCTGGATACCAGTAATTTTAATTTTGATGAAACACAAGATATGGGCCAGGACATCCGGTTTGCGAAAAGTGACGGTACCCAAATCCCCCATGAAATAGAGCGCTGGGATGATCCGGATAATATTGCGGAAATATGGGTGAGGATTGATACGGTATATGGAAATAACCGCAGACAATATGTTACTATGTTTTGGGGAAACGCTGAAGCATCCACAATTTCTGATGGTAAAGCGGTGTTTGATACCACAAACGGGTTTGTTGGTGTATGGCACTTACGAGAAGATGGAAATAGTATTGCGGATGGTTATAAAGATGCTACCTATTATCAGGACCATGCCAAATCCAATAATCAAACTGCTGATAGCGATGTTGCAGCCCTCATTGGTAACGGACAGACGTTTGACGGGAACAATACCTATTTGGATTTGGGGGAATCTACCTGGTTAGACAGTACGAGTGCTTTCTCGGTGAGTTTCTGGTGTCTTACGAATGAAGATAAATTCACTACTGCAAGGGGTATATTCGCGCGGGGTGCAAATGGCCAAAGAACTCCCTTTATTTATGGTGTTGGTGGCCAATCGTATATAACGATTGACTTTGAAACTGCTACTAAGGTGTCAGACGGGGCTGTAACCACCCCTTTGCTTACACCGGGACAATGGCATGCTGTGAGCTTTACCTGGGACGGAAAAACAGTTACCGCTTATATGGATGGAGTCAAAGGGTTTACTGATGCAACTGACGATAGTGTGTTAGCAGTGTCTAATGGATATAACTGGCTGGGCGCTATCAGAAATGCAACGCCAGCTGTACGTGAATGGAGTGGGATTCTGGATGAAGTTCGGTCTGCAAAGGTTTCCCGTTCTGCCGATTGGGTAAAACTCAGCTATGTAAATCAAAGTCCCGAAAATAATCTCCATGGTTATTCGGCCCCTTTATTGTCTGACACCACAGGTATAGACAGTACTTTACAGGTTGCTCAACGTACTGATGGGAGTGATTCGGTAGATATCTATTATCGGCTGATGGATATTGATGACACCTCAAATACGGTCAGAGCTTTTTACCGTCTGGGTGCCTCAGCAGACTGGGTTGCCCTGGAAAATGTTGCTGGCGATACCGGCCTGATTGACGCATCGGGATTCACCATTAACAGACATATTGCCTGGCATGTAGCTGGTCAGATCGGAAATGATATTACCGGTAATGCGGCCCAGATAATGCTTGTAGCCTACGATGAAAAGAATTTGGTTGATACCCTTATGATGGATTCTGCCAATCTCGTTCTTGATACCAGAGCACCTCTGGCAGCCTCTTATGTTCCGGTCAAAGATACTGATAGCGTGAATGTAGACGCGAGTTTAACCGTGATATTTAATGAGAATATGGTTAAAGGCAATGGATATGTCCTTATTTATGTTGATTCTTCAGGTGCTCTTTTTGATTCTGTGAATATATCGAGTTCTCAAGTGGTCGTTTCTGGGGATACCGTAACTATTGACCCCGACGCAAGTTTTAATCGAATGACCAAATATTATATCAATATCGAATCAGGTGCATTTACAGATGCGTTTGGTAAACCCTTTGCCGGTATATCAGATACTTCAACCTGGTCTTTTACCACAGCCCAGGTTATAGGGCCTATTCTGCATACGTTGTATCCCCGGGACAATGCAATAAACGTAGCACTGAATGATAGCTTGATACTGTCTTTTCATGACACCGTTTTTATAGACTCAGGGTATATCCGGATAATGGAGAAGGATAATGATACGCTGTTAATAAAAATAGATGTTACTTCTGACCAGGTACGTGTATCTGATAGTACCAAAATTGTAGTTCAAATTGATACGGTGCTTACCAGTGCAGTTGAGTACTATGTGATTGTGGATCAAGGGGCTTTTAAAGACATTTTTAATAAACCCTATTCCGGCATCAGTAGCCCTGATTTCTGGAATTTTAAGACCATTGACTTGGTACCTCCAGTACTCATCGGCACCAATCCCGGCCATGAAGCTACTGATGTAAACTATCTCACTGATCTGAGGATGGTTTTTGACGAAAAAGTGTTTGTTGATTCCGGAGCAATACATATTCTTCGTGCTCTTGATAATATGACGTTTAAGAGTATTGATGTTCTCTCTGATAATGTAACCGGTTCAGGAACCGATACTATTATGGTGGCTCCTGATAGTATTCTTAGTAGTGAAACTCAATATTACATAAAGGTTGATTCTTCAGCTTTTGTGGATTCGTCCGGAAATTATTTTGCAGGAATAACCGACACTTCCACCTGGGTTTTTACTACCAGGGCAAAAACCATACCTATTATCGATTCTATTACTTCTCTTAATGCTGGCTGGCGGAGCATAGGGGACACCATTGTATTTACTTTGCATTTTTCGGATACACTTTTTCTCACCGGGGGAAATTTGAATATTCCTCTGAAGACAGGGGCGAGTGGAAGAACGATACGCATAGAACCCTTTGATTCATTGACTTCAGTCATCCTTAAGTATGTTGTTGCAAACGGAGATTTTACAAACAGTTTTGATGTTGATAATCTTCTTTCTTTGGAACCGGGTGCAGTAATCAAAGATAAATATGGCACAGCAATGAACCTGGTTGTACCGGACGCAGCCAAGCTATCTAAACGTACCACTATCCGTCTTGACGGTTCTGCTCCTGGTGTAACTGAATTTAAGCCTGCTTCAAATACCGCGGTGGTGGGACCAATAGTATCCTACACGCTTAAAGAAAAACTTAAAACCGGTAAAATCGAATGGAAAAGTGGATCTCTTAATGGAATCAGTCTTCCTGGTGATTCTGCCTACCAGATGTTGGAATTAAACCCGGAGCAACTTACAGTGGGCAACCATGAAGTCCGATTAAATGAACATAAGCTTGTAGATGGTGCGGAGTATATTATTGTACTTTCCTTTTCAGATTCTGCAGGCAATATCATTTCTGTCCAACATGATCTGATAAAATTGATCTTATCGGTAGATGCTGTTGAAATCACTCCAAAAGATACCATCTTAAATATTGGCGAAGAACTCCAATATGCAATAAAAGGATATTCGACCGTCGATGATAACCGTATAGAGCATACACTGGATGTAGTTGACATTGAATGGAATTTACAATCGATAGGCTCCTTTGAGGATGGTTTACTAACCGCACCTGGTTTGGGGACCTATCAGGTGATTGCGAGTTGGAATGAAAATATTGCAGATACAGCAGTTATACGTGTGTATGGAGGTGAGGTACATTTTGCTGATCAAACTTCTGATACGGTTGCTGTCAGCCAAAATTTGGCTTTATATATCCCTGATTTGCAGTCTAAATCCGAATTAAAAAATATGGTTATTAATGTCACATCAGCTGATACAAGCATAGGGTATGATGAACTGATACCAAAAGGGCCTGCATTTATTTTTTCCACAAAAACAGGGACTGCGGTGGGTTTTGATGATACGATTACGGTCAGGCTAAAAGTTGACAGCTTAAGTATGAGTAAAAATGATTTTAAGCGGGTTCAAATATATATGAAAACTCCAGATTATGGAAACGACTGGGTTTGGCTGGAACCCGAGCGTGACGGTGAATGGCTTATCGTACGGACTCCTGTATTGGATATCATTGCAGCAGCAATTGATACCGTAGTACCAACAATCGAATGGAAAGTATCGGGTAATGCCGCAAAACAGGGGGAGCGATTAGGGGTGGTATATAAAGCATCCGATAATATTGCAAATCCGAAAATTTTCCTCAGAACCCGAAAGGGCGGAGAATTCGGAGACAGTCTGACTCTTTTGCCCTATAAAAAAGGCGGAGCTCTGGCCGCATACATTAACCCTCAACTCGTTACCAAAAATGGCCTTTGGTATAGTGTGGAAATTTGGGATGGCCCTCATCTGGTTTCTGCTGATACTATTGATGCGGAAGTTGAGATTGCTGAGAATATTGTAGCTTCGGAAACACTCAGCCAGGATAAATATCATTTTATATCCATACCTTTTTCAATGCATGAAAAAAATGTACGGAATTACTTTTTCAGAAATTTGGGAAGTGAAGGACCGGAAAACTGGCGTATATATGATTATTCTGTTGATTTTGTGGAATTGGGAATAGAGGATTCTCTTACACCTGGAAAAAGCTACTTTCTCCGTAGCAAAGAGACGCCTATAACTCTCAAACTTGATTCGGGAAAGGCTTTATCTATACCAATTTCAAGACCGCTTTCTGTGCCTGCAAGCTCGGGATGGACATTTCTTTCTAATCCCTATAATTTTAATATTTCTGTTGATAGTGTACGTTATCCAGATGGTAGTGAAATCACCCATTTGTGGAGTTATAATGGAGAATGGCTTGCTAAAACTAATATATCTCAGCTTGAGCCCTGGAGGGGATATCTGGTTTGGAACAGTCCCATAAAAGGCTATGATAGTCTGTATATTCATCCAGGGGCATGGGATTCTTCTGCAAGTAGCAAGAAGGGTACGAGTAAAACCGGAAGGGAAATAGGGATGAGTATGGTAACTGAAAATGCCCGGGATGGCAGGTTGATTTTCGGTTTTGACTATAAAGATGCTCAGGTCAATAAAGATACGTATGATTACCTGAAACCGGTGTTTTTACAAAAGTCCGCAAATATCAGTATGCAGGTTTCCTGGGACATGGGAGTACCCTATTTAACAGACTACCGTGGCCAGCTTGGAGAGGGCTTGTCCTGGAAATTTATTGCGCGAAATGAATCTCGCAAAGGGTTTACCTTTGAATTTTCTGGGCTCTCAACCTTAGCAGATTCAACGCGGGCGGTATTACTGGATATGACCAGAGGGAAATACACCTATCTGAACCAATCATCAATTGCTATTGCCAAGAGCAGTGGAAAGGATGAAACTTTTGGTTTATTGGTGGGTAATGAAGAATACCTTACGGCGGAAATCCATAAGTTTAACCTTCGTTACAGTATATTTGCATTGGGGCTGATAAAACCCAATCCATTTTCTGTGTATACGGAAATTTATTATTCGCTCCCCGGTAATAAAACCGGTGATGCAATTCATATGCCGGTTGCATTGGATATTTACAATATCAAAGGTGAACTTGTGCGTCGACTTCTAAAAGGAAAGATGTTTCCAGGTCCCTATAGTATTTCCTGGGATGGTAGGGATTCCCGAGGAACGCGGTTGCCTTCTGGTACTTATTTGTGTCGTCTGCAAGCAGGGCGTAATAATAAAGCAAGTAAAAAAATGTTGTTATTGCGGTAGTTTATGTTTCAAATTATTTAACAGTTTTTTCAGGATAGAATTATGTGATGCAAATGAATCGTTTTTTTATTCTTTTTCTTTTTACCTTCCTGGTGCCTGGTTCGCTTTTGGCAGCGGACTTTGCTGACTGGTCCCAATCTAAAAAATTCTATTTAAATACTACGAGTTCCGGAGCCAATATTGCTGAAGATGTCTATGCCTTTCCGGTATTGATAAAGTTGGATGCATCGAATTTTACATTCTCTGAAGCTGCAGCACAAGGTGAAGATATCAGGTTCTCAAAATCTGACGGAGTTACGCCGGTACCTTTTGAAATAGTAAGTTGGACTGCTGGTATTGGATATGCCGAAATCTGGTTTTTGGCAGATACGGTTTACGGTAATAACAGGGAACAGTATTTTCTCATGTACTGGGGAAATGATTCGGCGAGTAACCAAAGTGATGATGCTGCGGTATTTGATACCGCTCATAATTTTGAAGGGGTTTGGCATCTTGATAATGTAAATGATGTAAAGGATGCGACTTATTTGAAAAATACCGGTACCAATACGGGTGCTGCGGTAGTATCGGGTATTATAGGCAACGCTGCAAACTTTAACGGGATAGGTTTTATTGATTTACCCGTCACATCCCTTTCAGGTGTAACATCTCAAATTACTATCAGTTTGTGGCAATATGGTGATCCGGTTTTGCAACCCAAGGATGATATCCTTTTCTCCGCTTCTGCTGAGGTCAATCAGCTTATGTATGTTTTTCTTCCCCATGCAAACTCCTATGTATATTTTTATTTGGGTAGCCCTGCTGAAGGTGGGACGAAGTACTCATCTTTCCCACCTGACTGGAAGGGCCGCTGGAATTATTGGGTTTTCACCAAAAATACCATCACCGGAAAAATGCGTGCGTATGTTAATGGAATTGAGTGGATGCTCTTATCGGGTTTTTCTAATCCACTCATGGGTGTCACCAACTTTTCTCTTGGAGCGGATGCGCATGATCATTCAAAGAACTATAATGGATATATAGATGAGTTTAGAATATCGGGGGTAGAGCGTAGTGCAGCCTGGGTGCGGCTCAATTATGAAAACCAGCGTACGCATCAGAGTCTTGTACAAGAAAATTTATTGTCTGAAGAGGCTTATAGTAATTGGGACCACCAGATGCCTGTTTACCTTAATACAACAAGTACTGGCGCAGATATCGCCTCTAATATCTCAGACTTTCCTGTACTCATTCGATTGAATAATAAAAACTTTTCATTTCTCGATACCCGGCCAAATGGAGAAGATATCCGATTTGCAAAAAGCGATGGAACCCCGATGCATTATGAGATTGAACGTTGGGACGCCACCATTGACTCTGTGGAAATTTGGGTACTCGTCGATACCGTATACGGAAATTCTTCTAACAAGTATTTTAATATGTATTGGGGAAATTCCTCTGCTGAAAGTAAAAGTAATGGGGCAGCCGTTTTTTCTCGTAAGAAGGGATTTAAGGGCGTATGGCATTTAAACCATGTTGATTCGGTTACGGATGCGGCAGGAAATACTCCTAATGGTTCAAGTGGAAGTGTTACTGAGGTTAATGGAAATATTGGTGGGGCCGCGGGTTTTAGTGGTACCTCCTATATCAGTTTGCCCCCCACAGCACTCACAGGTATATCCACACAAGTGACGGTGAGCCTGTGGCAATATGGAGATGCGGCTATTCAGCCTCAGGCCGATTATATGTTTCATGCTAATGAGGGTGGTAATGACGTGCTGATAAGTTATTTGCCTTATGATAATTCCCATGTGTATTGGTATGCAGGAAATCCTATGGATGGAATTATCAAAGCGATGGGAAGACCTGAAGATTATGAGGGACGTTGGAACCATTGGGTCTTTACCAAAAATACTACTACCGGATACATGCGATTATATTTGAATGGAGCCGAGTGGTTTTCGAGTATGGGGTGGACCAATCAGCTCAATGGAGCCTCTGGGTTTGCCATTGGCGCTAATTCTTATGATAAAAGTCGTAATTATGATGGTTTTATCGATGAATTTCGGTTATCGAATAGAGAACGAACTCACGGTTGGATAAAACTCAGCTATGAAAATCAGAGGCTGGACCAGCAGTTTGTTTGGTTTAATGATGAAGATTATGCTGCAAACTGGGATGACAGTACGAAAATACTATTGAATACTACAGTCTCTGGAGCTCACATTTCAAATAGCCAAACATCCTTTCCGTTACTTATTCGACTTAATGGTCAGAATTTTGATTTTAGTACGGTGAATGATGGCGGTACGAGTATCCGGTTTTCTACGGCAACAGGGGAGTGGCTTTATCATGATATTGAACGCTGGATTGATAGCCTTGAAGTTGCGGAAATCTGGGTTAAACTGGATACTGTTTATAGTAACAGTAACAACCAGTATATCATCATGTGGTGGGATAATCGTGACAAAGGCGACCGCTGCCGGTCTGATATGGTATTTAATCGGGGTGATGGGTTTGCAGCGGTCTGGCATTTGCAAGAAGACGGAAATACCGATTACGACGGATATAAAGACGCCACAGCCAATAAATCACATGGACAAGGGATGGGGATGTCGGATACCTCTGATGTTTCTTCTATCATTGGGACTGGTCAGGTATTTGATGGAATGGATGATTACCTCAATCTTGGTGCGTCTACAGCTTTAGATGGGGCGAGTGCTTTTACTATCAGTGTTTGGTGTAAGACAGAGAGCCTCTCTGATGGTAAAAATAGAAGTCTTTTCGCAAGGGGGTCTACCAATCAACGGGTACCTTGGATATATACATCTGCAGCTTCCCCTCAACTGGAAGTATATTTTAAAACTACCATTGCGGTGAATGATGGCAATATTATCACACCAGAACTCACTGAAAACAACTGGAATCTGGTTACGATAACCTGGGATGGTAATACGCTTGCCTCTTATGTGAATACACAGCCCGGAGAAACTGATGGAACTGCGGGGCATGTGCTCGCTCATACCGATGGCTACAATTATCTTGGTAACATGGCAGGCTTTTCTACCTGGAATGGACAACTGGATGAAGTAAGAATTGAAACAACCTCAAGGGATGAAGATTGGATTAAACTCTGTTATCATAACCAGCGCAGCAATCAACAGTTGATTTCATTTAATGGAGAAGATTATCAGAATTGGAATAAAAGCCGAAGCTTTTTGATAAATACGAGTGAATCTGGTGCGAATATTTCTGCTCATGTGATTGAATTTCCACTATTGGTGCGACTTGATACGAGTAATTTTGATTTTAGCCAGGCACAAAACCAGGGCCAGGATATTCGTTTTGTGAAAAGTACGGGTGAGACAATGCCTTTTGAAATAGAAACCTGGGATGTTTCGGGAAGCCAGGCGGAAGTATGGGTACTTATCGATACGGTATATGGTAACCGTAATTCCCAGTATTTTACCATGCACTGGGGCCGGGAAAATGTTTCCAGCCATTCGCGCGTGGGTATGTTAGACGAAGTCCTTTTGTCTGAGACAAATCGTTCTGAGGCGTGGACGAGCCTCTATATTAAAAACCAGGTGGAGAATAACAATCTTTTGGATTATGCTCCACCAATCTTGCTGGATACAGCGGGTTCGGATGAACTCATGTCGGTATCTCAACGATCTGACGGAAGTTCTATTGTTGATATCTTTTTTAAGCTCTATGATTTGGATTCAGACTATGATACTGTGCGTGTATTTTATCGGAATGGGATAAACGGTGCCTGGGATACTTTGGAGCAGGTCTCTGGTGATTTAGGAGTGGTGAATGCTACTGACAGCGCCATTATCAGGAAGATAAGTTGGGAGGTGACCGGGCAACTTGATACTAATTTCCAAAGCGACAGTATACAGATAAGGCTTACCGTAAGAGATGATAAAAACTTGACTGATACCCTGGTGATGCCGGAAGCAGACCTGGTTATTGATCTTAATGAACCTGCTGTGGTGAATTTGTTGCCGACCCCGGGTGACTCAAATGTATTACTGCGACAAAACCTTGTTCTTATGTTTAATGAAAATATGAGAAAAGGTGAGGGAACGATTTTTATTATCTGTGATGTAGATGGCAGTATACATGATTCAATATTGGTGAGTGATGCCAGAGTGAGTGTTGTTGGTGACAGTGTAATGATAGATCCTACAGTTAGTTTTAATGGGGGAGAAGCTTATCACCTTTTGATAGATTCAGGTGCTTTTCGGGATGTTATGGGAAATCCTTTTGCTGGTATAGATTCTGCTGGTTGGAGTTTTTCTACAATAGCGATTACCGGACCTGCGGTATACCGTTTGTATCCCCAGGAACAATCCTGGAATGTGGCTTTGCAGGATAGCATGGTAATTACTTTTCATGAAGCGGTGACTATTGATACCGGTATTATCACGATAATGGATAAATCCAAAAGTCGAATTTTTAAAACAATAAGCGCTCCTTCCACCAGTGTAACAGGGTCGGGGAGTGCTGTTGTGGTAATACAGCATGACAGCTTATTTGAGAGCCAGACAACATATTCTATTCTCCTTGATTCGACTCTATTTCGTGACACCAATGGTGAATGTTTTTCTGGTATCTATAACCCTGATATATGGAACTTTGTGACGTCAGATGTTATTCCACCAGTCGTATTAAGTTTAATCCCTGAAGCTGGCACTACGGATATAGCCTTGCTGGGAAATTTAGTGATAAATTTTAATGAACCCGTCTTTGTTGATTCTGGTTATGTTACCCTTTACCGGGAAAATGACGGGAGTGTATTTGAAAAAATAAATTTGTTATCAAATAAGGTCACGGGTTCGGGAAGCAGGAGTCTTGTTCTGAATCCGGATCAAGTTTTTACAAAAGAAACTGCTTATTATGTGCTAATAGGCGATTCATCAATTGTTGATTCTTCCGGTAATTTTTTCTCCGGAACAATCGATAAAAGTTTCTGGTATTTTTCTACCCGTTCTTTGCCGAATCCGTCAATCATCAAAATAACATCTTCTGATAGTGGTGTATTTCAACGTGGTGATCTAATTGAATTTACTATTCATTTTTCTGATACGCTTTCTTTAGGCGGGGGGAGGTTGGTTATACCTCTTTTGGCGGGTACTAAACCGCGTGAACTCTATGTGAAGCCATTTTCTTCTCGTTCTACTCTCACGGTACCATACATTGTGGCTGCAGGAGACTCTACACCACTTTTAGACCTGGCGGACACGCTGTTTCTTGAAAGTGGCGCAAAAATACAAAACAGGTTTGGGCTTCCCCTTAATTTGGTGATTGCTGATACGGCAAAGTTATCAATATATACGGGTATTACTCTGGATGGACGCTCACCAATCATATCAGAATTTAAACCCTCTTCTAATGATGCTGTTATTGGCCCTGTTATTTCTTATCGGTTGCATGAGACCTTAAAAAAGGGGTTTGTTGAATGGAAAAATGGCACTTTGAATGATTCAAGTCTGGAGGGAAAATCAGCTTACCATAAGCAGGATCTCAGCTCAAATGATCTTACCACCGGTTGGCATGAAATGAATTTAAAAGAACATAGTTTGGTAAATGGCGCAGTATATTTTGTGGTACTTACGGTATTTGATTCAGCGGGAAACCAGAGTATTGAGCAAAGTACTTTTGTTAAATTAATTTTTTCTCTTGAACATATCCGTATATCTCCCCGGGATACGATATTGAAAATAGGGGAAGAGGTTACTTTTAGTGCGGTGAGTACATTTTTTATAAATAACGTGGAGCGTTCCTTAAATATATCTGGTGTTAAATGGTGGGTCTCATCGACAGGAAACCTTGAACATGGTCTTTTTCGTCCGTCTGCTCTGGGCACCTATACTATTGTCGGTTCACTGAATGACAGTATATCGGATACCGCAAGGGTTAGCGTGTTAAGTGGTAAGATTCGTTTATCAGAAAGAAAGAATGATACGGTAGCGCTTTCACAGGAAGCCTTAGTCATATTACCAGACAGTATAGTGCTGACCGATACCATATTGCAACTTAGTGCTATTGACACCTCAATTCATTTTACTGGCCTCTTGAATTATGGTAAGGCTTTTGTTTGTAAAAACAATAATGGTAATCCCGTTAGTTTTACAGACACTGTTGTATTAAAAATTAAAATGGATACACTGAATCAGACCACTACCTTCCTGGATTCAATTCAGGTCTACCAGAAAACCATCTCCAGTAACGGGGCATGGGTGTGGTATGAGCCAGAGCGGGAAGGAGAGTGGCTTAAGGTAAAGGTACTCGTTTTAGATACGGTGGTTATAGCAATTGATACCGTAGTTCCGCAGATGGACTGGACCCTTGTTACGTCTCATGTCGCCCAGGCTGATAGTATTGGAGTTGTTTATAATGTAACGGATAACATTGCTAATCCTGAGGTGGTACTGAGGACCCACATCGGTGGTAGTTTGCTGGACAGTCTTGAATTTTTACCCTATCAAAAAGGGGCATCATTAGCAACATTCATTCCTCCGGAACGGGTTAGCGAGAGGGGTTTGTGGTATAGTCTTGAGGTCCGGGATGGTCCTCATCTGGTATCTGCGGATACCGTTGATGTACTTGTGGAACTTGTGAAAACAATCAAGGCCAGAGATACACTCTCAGAAGGGAAATATCATTTTATTTCAATACCTGCAAAGTTTCGGGATAAAAAAGCAGGGGATTTTTTCTTTCGGCTTTGGGGAGCTTCCGGCCCTGAAAAGTGGCGCTTATATACTTACACTTCAAAATTTATTGAGGTTAACCCAAATGATTTTCTAGTATCAGGGAGAGCTTATTTTTTACGAACTCAAGGCTTTCCGCTCACGCTTCAACTTGACTCCGGCAATGCGGTTTCCCTTCCTGTTTCTGTTCCTCATTCGGTTCCCGTTAATAGCGGATGGACTTTTATTTCAAACCCATTCTTTTTTCCAATTCCCACAGGCGCCGTTCAGTACCCGGATGGGGAGCCGGTAACGTATATGTATGGGTATGAAAATGGTTCCTGGTTGATGAAGGAAAGCTTTGCTCAGCTGGAACCCTGGACAGGATATTTGGTTTGGAATAGTATTTCAAAATCTGCGGAAAGCTTGTTGATTCATCCCATTGCTTATGATACAAGTGGTGTCAGTATACAAAAAAAAT
Organism: Fibrobacteria bacterium; assembly: GCA_015232855.1. GTDB lineage: Bacteria > Fibrobacterota > Fibrobacteria > UBA11236 > JADFYW01 > JADFYW01. Next base: position 19,109 of record JADFYW010000037.1, on the reverse strand, counting down.
CTTCTGCTGGTACCGGCCGCCAAATAGGTATTAGTATTGAAGGCTCTGGGGTTCGGGATGGTTTGGTTGTAATGGGATATAATTATAAGATGGCTCAAGATGCCAGGGATCCTTATGATTTTCCCAAACCTGCATTTCTTGAAAAAAGTCTTGATATTAGAATGAGTGTTGAATGGGATAAAAAATCTTCATATTTATCTGATTTCCGAGGCTCTCTTGGTGAAGGCAAATCCTGGTCTTTTAGAACTTCTAATAAAACGGGAAAGGGTTTTTGCTTTAACTTTAAGGGTTTGGAAACGATACCGGATACAACCCGGGTGGTATTGCTGGATATGTCGGGAGGAAAGTATCATTTCCTTACCAGCTCAACTTTGAAAGAAGAATCAGGTAGAGAAAAAACAGGGCTTTACGGTGTACTCATTGGTACAGATGCCTACCTTGCTGCAGAAATTCTCAAATTTAATCTTCGCTACAGTATTTTCTCATTAGGGCAAATTAGACCAAATCCATTTTCTCAAATAACCCGTATTCAATATTCTTTACCGGGTAATAAAGAAGGCGAAGCCAGGTTAATTCCATTTTCCCTTGAAATTTTTGATATAAAGGGGAAACGGGTTCGAAAGCTCCTAAAAGGAAGGAAATATCCGGGGCCTTATTCCATCAGCTGGGATGGTAAAGACTCAAAATCCAGACAACTTCCCACTGGCACTTATTTCTGTCGCCTTAGTGCTGGTTCTTCCTATGAAACCGGGAAGAAAATTCTTCTTCTCCGATAGATTCTTCACGCCAATTATGCGGAGGAACGAAAATTCTTCCTCGATGATGGTTCCCAAAAGAAGGAACAAACTCAAGTTTAAAAAGAGTGGTTTTTGTACTTCTCCTTGATAATTTTCCCAAAAAAATATGCAGTTGACTCATTTAAAGTTTATTTTATTAAACGGGGGTACAAGTTAGTCCATATATAACCCATGAAAATGTGCAATATTAAAGGTTTCTTTTTTTGTGTTTTTATCACGTTTTTGCCTTTATGGATTTCAGCTGCTGATTACAGCAGCTGGAGCTATTCCCGCAAATACAATATTAATACGACTTCATCAGGAGCAGATGTTTCTCAGACGGTAAGTAAGTTTCCTGTAATGGTTAGCTTAACTTCCAGTAACTTTGATTTTAGTCAGGCCGGTCCAACAGGAAATGATATTCGGTTTACCGATAAAGATGGTACAACGGATTTAAGTTATGAAATAGAGAGCTGGGACTCTACCAGTCAAAAGGCCTGGGTATGGGTATTAGTTCCAACGATTCTGGGGAACAGCCGTTCACAGTCTCTTGTTATGTATTGGGGGAAGGCCGCTGTTGAAGACATGAGTGATGGTGCAGCGGTATTTCAGACGGGGAACAATTTCCAGGGTGTTTGGCATTTAAACGATAATGGCGGAACATTGGCTGATGGTTATAAAGATGCGACTGCGAATGCGGATCATGGGCAGGGTATCAATTTGCACAGTGATTCTGATCAGGAATCAGTTATAGGTAATGGTTCTATTTTTAACGGTACTCAGTACATATACCTCGGTACTCCGCCTACGTCTTTGGGTTGGCAGTATAATATAACCGTAAGTGTTTGGGTATGGGTGTATCAACCTGATGATTATGCTGCAGTTTTTTCAAAGGGCACGGATTTTAACTCACAGGTCCCCTGGTTGTATTACTATGCTCCTGGTAGTGCCATTTATTGCGATCATGATTCCTATAATGTTCTCAACACTGCTTCTTCGAATACGGGGAGTTTTGACTCCCAAAAGTGGACCCATGTAGCGTTTACCTGGAATGGCAGTACCATGAAGTCTTATGTAGATGGTACAGAGGTTGCTTCAGGCGGGCCTTTTCATAGTGCTGAGGCGTTTGTATGGGAAGCACAGAGTTATATTGGTTATGGAGCGGGCATAAGTAAATTTAATGGCTGGCTGGATGAAGTACGGCTATCAAATACTGTCCGTTCAGCTAGTTGGATAAAGCTCTGTTACCAAAATCAGCGGGCTCACACGCTACTTACTGTTGATAATACCGCTCCTGCCAATCCGGTAAGTCCGTGTATTCAAACTCAGGATTCAACTACCAGTAACCAATGGCAATCTGTAGTATCCGATCCTGCTTTTACCTGGTCAGGAGCAACTGATGCGGGAAGTGGATTAAAGGGGTATTATTATTACTGGGGGACTGATGCCGCAGGAATACCGATAACCTGGACTGCCCAGGCAGCTTTTAATCCTGAACCGGTATCAACAGGTACCTGGTTTCTGCGCATAAAAACTGTGGACAATACTGAAAATATGAGTGAAGCCTTAACGATGTATGTATTCAAATATGATGGGACGTCGCCTTCTGTTCCGGGAACTCCGATTGATGAGGGTGAAAGTACTTCAAAAACAACAATTACCTTTAACTGGGCAGCTGCAGAAGATACCGAAACGGGCATATCCAGTTATTGGTTACAGGTTGGAACCTCACCGGGAGACAGTGATACCTATAATGAGGATGTAGGAAACGTTTTATCCAAGGAAATCAGTAACGGCGCATTTAATACCACTTATTACGCAAAAGTGCGGGCAAAAAACGGATCAAATTTATGGAGTGGTTATTCAGAAAATAGTGATGGTATTTTAATTGGAAATAGTTTGCCGCGACTCTTTGATTCCACAGGACAAGAATTGTCCCTACCAGCCTCTCAGCGTACTGATGGTACTGATACGGTTGATTTCTATTATCAGTTAATAGATGCTGATAATATTACCGATACCATTTTGGTGTTTTTTAGGAATGGAGTATCTGGTTCCTGGACGGACTTGACTGGTGTATCAGGAGATTATGGCGTGGTGGACGCCAATGATTCATCAGTACATCGACACATTCGCTGGGATGTTGCGGACCAGTTGGGTACCTCTTTTGCAAGCGACAGTGTTCAGTTTTTGTTGTTGGCCCGGGACGAGCAGGGGCAGGCAGATTCCTTACTCTCTCCGGTAACAGGCATTCGTATTGATACCGATGTTCCTGTAGCACTTGGCTTTGTACCTGCAATCGGCGATACGGGAGTAAATCTTGAAGCGAATATAAGCCTGATTTTTAGTGAACAGGTGATTAAAGGGTTTGGCAGTATTGTTATTAAATCGGTAGGAGCGGCCTCTTTGCTTGATTCTCTTGATATTTCATCTTCCCGTATATCTCTTCAGGGGGACACTGTTACCATTGATCCGGCAGGGAGTTTCAACAGTAATACTGAGTATTCTGTACAAGTGACTGCCGGTGCCTTTAAAGATTCGGTGGGCCATATATTTGGAGGTGTTTTGGAAAGTACTGCCTGGCGGTTTACCTCCGTTAGGGTGGCCGGGCCTGTGGTATCTACCCTTTATCCGGGCGATAATTCTATTGGTGCGGGTCTGGGTGATAGTCTGGTAATTACCTTTTATGAAACGGTACAAGAGGCCTCGGGTTCCATTACTATAATGGACAAAGCTGGTGACTCAATTTTCTCACAAATCTCTGTTCCTTCCAGTCAGGTGATGGGCACAGGAAGCGGTACCATAACCATTACTCCTGGAAAAACGTTTGCCAGTGAAACCGATTATTATGTCCTCATCAGCAGTTCTGCGTTTGCCAATGATTCTGGTCATCCGTTTGCTGGTTTTACAGATACCACTGATTGGAATTTTACCACTGTTGACATCACCCCGCCTGTTGCCGTGAGTTTTGTACCTGCTTCTGGCGATACCGGTGTTGATATACTACAAAAAATGGCAATAGCTTTTAATGAAGTTGTAAATATTGACTCCGGCAGTATTACGGTAATTAACCGGAAAGATGCTTCTGTGTTTCAGGTAATTGATGTGGTATCAGAATATGTGAATGGTTCGGGCAGTAATGTTATCACTATTTCTCATGAAAAGCCATTTGGTAACATGAGCGAATACTTTGTACAAGTTGAGTCATCAGTTTTTACAGATTTATCGGGAAATTATTTCCCGGGTATTTATAATGATTCTGCCTGGCGCTTTACTACCGGAAGAGTCTCTTTTGCAAAAATTGATTCAATAACATCTGGCGATAGCGGTTGGTTGGCTATAGGTGATACTCTTGATTTTTCCATTCATTTTTCCCACAATCTATTTTTGACGGGGGGACATTTGAAAGTGCCGTTACTTACGGGTGCAGGAGGACGTGTAATTAATGTTGAGCCTTTTGACTCTGTATGGGTGTTGAATCTTCAATATATCGTATCAAATGGTGACTACAGTACCTCGTTTGATATTGCTGATACCCTTATGCTGGAAGAAGGAGCTGCTTTGGTAGATAAATACGGTACTCCCGCTCTCCTGTCGGTGAATGATAGCGCAAAACTTTCTGAGCGGTCGTTGGTCAAGCTTGACGGGGCATATCCTGTAATTTCAAATTTCCAGCCTACAGCAAATCAAGCCATAACCACTCCGGTCATTTCTTACCGATTAGCTGAGTCTCTTTTAAGTGGTATCGTGATTTGGAAAAATGGAACCCTCAATAATATTCCCCTAACCGGGGATTCTGCTTATCAGCAACAAGTTTTAACTGCTGAGGAATTATCTTCCGGACAACATGAAGTGACCTTGCAAAGTCACAAGCTGGTAAATGGAGGTGAATATTTCGTGGAATTAGTGGTAACTGATTCTGCAGGAAATACGGTAAAAGCAAATGCAGATTTTATCAAGCTGGTAACCGGTATCAATAAAATCCGGATTAGCCCGGCAGATACCATTCTGGTACTTGGTGATGAATTAAATTTTACAGCCACCGGCCTGGTAACGGTTAACAGTGTGGATCGGGAGCTTCCGGTTTCAGGTATTAACTGGTTGGTTTTACCGGGTACTCCTTTGGTGAATGGTTTATTTTCACCTTCTGGTTTGGGGAGGTTCCTGGTTGAAGCCACTTTAAATGAACAGGTTAAAGATACCGCTGAAGTAAATGTAAAGACGGGCAGCTTTAATTTGGTTGAACAGATTGATCAACGTATTGAAATTGGAGAGGATGTTGAATTGGAAATACCCGGTTTGCCGGCCATGTCAACATTGGAAGATACGATTATACAGGTTAGGTATACTGATTCCATCTTTATCGTTGATGACCTCATGTTAAAAGGCCCAACATTGGTTCTTACCAATAATAATGGTAATGCACTAAATTTCGATGACTCTGTGATAGTGCGTATTAAGTTTGATACCACCGTCTGGAGTGGAACAGAGTTAGATAAGGTTCAGTTGTATCTGCAAATTCCGGGGATAGGGAATGAATGGCAATGGTTACATACCTCCCGGGATGGCAATGTATTGACGGCTAAAACAAAAGTGTTGGGAATATTTGTACCGGGTGTAGATACCCTTCGACCTTCAATAGAATTATTGTCTTCTGTTGACACCAAAAGCGAAGGTGAGGCAATAACCCTGTCGTATAGTGCCTCTGATAATATTTCTAATCCGGTTGTCTATCTTCGCACTCAACTTGGCGGAGCGGCAGGCAGCATACAGACACGCTTACCCTATATAAAAGGAACTGCACAGGATGTTGTGATTCCGTTACAAATGGTGACGGTAAGAGGGCTCTGGTACAGTGTGGAAATCAGGGACGGTGCCCAGCTGGTATCTTCTGATACGGTAAATGTACGGGTAGCCCTGGGGGACCGTGTTGCTTTTCGGGATACACTGGATGAAGGTACTTACCATTTTATTTCAGTGCCTATGGAAGTGCAGAAAAATAAAGTATATGATCTTTTTTCGGGGGCCTGGGGGAGCGCTGATCCCGAACGTTGGCGATTGTATTATTATTCCAGAGAATTCAGAGAATTTAATGACGATAATCTTATACAACCCGGTAGAAGTTACTTCTTACGCACAAAAGGGTTTGATGCCATCTTAAAACTGCATGCGGGTAGTGGTGTGAGTTTATCTGTTTCTACCTCTTACCGGATACCGGCGGTAAGCGGCTGGAACATGATTTCAAATCCATTTATGTATAATCTCCCCCTCTCATCTGTGCGCTATCCAAATGGCGTGGCTATTCAACATATCTACGCCTACCTCGATGGGCAATGGATTCATAATGAGCATATTCCTTATCTTGAACCCTGGAAGGGCTACCTGGTTTGGAATAGCCCTTTGGTGAACGGAGATAGTATATGGATAAACCCCATACTCGGGGATTCGGTCTCTGCACTGGGCAAACGCTCTCAATCTTCTGCAATGGGAAAAACCATTACGATAAGTATTGAAAATGAGAAAGAAAAAGATGGCCTCCTCGTTCTCGGTTTTGATTTTAAAGAATCAAGGGATGTACAGGACGCGAGGGATTGTCAAAAGCCCTCTTTTCTACAAAAATCAACTGGGATAGACATGGTTGTTGATTGGGATAGGAAAAACTCCTGGTTGTCGGATTATCGAGGTATGCTGGGCCTGGGGAAATCCTGGCAGTTTAAGACTTATAATAAAAAAGGGGAGCATTACCGTTTACACTTTACCGGACATGAAAATCTCCCGGATTCTATCGGGGTCATTTTATTTGATAAGACCCGCGGAACCTATCAGTATCTGAAAAAGTCAACTGTCACCATAGAAGAGAGCAGCGGTAAAGAAGAATTATTCAATTTAATGGTTGGCACCAGAGAGTACCTGGCTAATAACATAAATGATTTTATAAGCCGTTATAGTGTTTTTGAACTTGGAAAAATAGCCCCGAACCCCTTTACGATTTCCACTACGATTGCGTACGCTGTTCCTGGAAATGATGATGGAAAATCGCAAATTGTTTCTCTGGATGTTTTTAATATCAAGGGCGAACTGGTACGTACTCTGGTTCACGGTTTAAGTTATCCAGGTCGCTATACTACCAGCTGGGATGGTCATAACCCCAATGGAATTCTTTTGCCGTCCGGGGCGTATTACTGTCGTCTCAGGGTAGGGGACAAAGAAACCGGCAAGAAAATTATTATGTTGAGATAGGCTTCCTTTTTTATTCCTAAAAGTGAATATAGAATCGCAATCTTACATCAGTCGCTGGCGATAATACATTTTATATAACTAACCGTGTTCTCCGATTGAAGGACAACCAATACAAGGTTATTTGTGCCAATTTCTGTTTTACTTTTAAGATTAATCTGGCCGACAGGAGCATGAATGGTTTGTCTGTTTATTAAAGCTCCATTTGTGTTATAAAAGGACAAAACCGCCTTTTGTTCTGTTACAGGCAGTGCATAATGAATGACCTGGTTATGCGGGTCAAAGCTCAAACTGTTTAATTCGGTTTTAATACCTTTTATCATGGTTACTATACAGCTGCTATCGTCTACGGTTGCATTCGAATCGTAATTTGAAGCCAGAGTATCCATACAGCCGGGAATAGGAGCACAGCTGCTATCGGATATTGTTGCAAAAGGTTTATAGTTAGGGGCCAGTGAATCCATGCATCCAGGGATAACCGGAACACCATCACTACCCAGGTTCCGGAGTTCAAAATGCCGATAGGAGATAGGGTAGGACTCTGTCTGTAAACCAATATGGCCTGATGTCATAGGTCCTCTGGTAGGAGATGTATTGTCTTTGAACTCGATATCCCATACTCTGTTTGCCAATACGCCATCTATATAATGAGCAGCACTATCACCCAGGGCATCCAGCCTGACCCACACCCAATTGTTTACATCATCTAACGCTTCACGGTGAACCGGGCCGACCCTGCGGGCACAATAGAGGCCTCCTACAATAACGTCATAGTCCTCACCGTTCTCATCATAAGGGCAACTCAAGCTTGAACTCTTATTTACCTTTGATTTACCCCAGACATCACCGATTCCGAGAAAAGCTGCTGTATGGGGACCGACCCCCTGGAAACCGCTGGCTCCGCCGCCATTATACATTTGGAATTCGATACAGGTGGGGAACCGGAACATAAGGCTACCACCGGATTCAGTTTCCCATGTCTGTCCTTCACTATAGCTGGCATTTACAATATGGTATAATAAACCCGCATTTCGGGGAGTTTCCGATGTGTTGTATTTAAACTGTACGCGCACCTGGTAATTACTAAAGACCTCTTTTGTGGCAATGAATCCACTACCTCCTGTACCGGAAGCATGGATGGCACTGTCTGAGATAGTAAAATCAGTTTGGGTGGCCGGGTTTTTTAGTTTCTCATCTATACGGATATACAGACCTTCAAAGCTGGTGCCATCAAACAGAGAAACCCAACCTGAATCCTGAGCCGTGAAAGGTGCAGCGAAGAGAAAAACTGGCAGACATATAAGGGTGGCGATGTGTATTGAAAATTTCATTTGTTACTCCAAAAAGTTTGTCCTTTTTGATTAAATATATGTCAAAAACGACTTTTTTGCTTTAGAAAAGTAAAAGTGAGCTTTAATATGAACCAGAAAAAAAACTTGTGTATTTTAATATGGGGGTTAAAAATACCACCTATTTTTGACTTCATAAGTGCCCATATCAATAATGCTCTTTCTGGAGCTCCCTTCGAAATTTGTAGTGGCTAAATAGGGAAATGGAATGTTTCGGTGAAAATAATGAGTGTTTTAGCTAAAAAAAAGAAATATTATGAAATATTATAGCTAAAATATAGAATAAAACGGAAATAATTTAGCTAAATTATAGAAATAAAGAGGAAAGAATAGTATAATTTGAGTATGGTAAAACGAGAATTGGAAAAAGATATTCTGGGATATTTATCCCGTATCGATGAACACCCAAACGTACTTCTTTTGGAAGGTGCCCGTCAGGTAGGCAAAACTACATTAATACATCAAATTCGAGATCAGCTTGAAAAAAACTTGGTGTACGTTAATCTGGAAGAAGAACGTAAGGTTTTACGGGACATCGACTCTTGCGAGGAATTCTCAGATTTTTCAAAATTACTACAGACCAGATATAATTTTAGGGGTGATGGTTCTGCGGTGTTATGCATAGACGAGGCTCAGGAGAGTAATATGCTGGGAGGGTTTATCCGGTTCATGAAGGAAAAATGGCATCATACCAATGTCATCCTTACCGGTAGTTCAATGTCCAGAATATTTAAAAAGGGAAAAAGGTTTCCTGTCGGTAGAGTTACTCGCTTTCTTCTGCAGCCATTTAATTATCGAGAGTTCTTGCAGTGTGGTGGTAAAGAACTTTTGCTTGATATGGATAATGTTCCAAATTCTATTTTTTCACAACCAGAATTTATACATCATGAAAATCTGGAAATGTTACAAGCATTTATTGATGTTGGCGGTTTGCCCGCAGTAGTAGTAGCTTATTTCAAGAATCATGATTGGCATCAATTACGAGAAAATCTTTATTTGGATTATAAAGATGATTTTTCCCGTATCTTCTCTGAAGAAGAAGCTGGATTATTTGATAATTGTGTACGTGGTATTGCAAATAATCTGGGAAGTCCAAGTCTTTATTCGCAAGTAGTTAAAACAACGTCACGGCTCTATAAAAAAAGCCCTGATTTTTTGACATTGCTGGAAAATTGGAAACTTGTTCATAAACTGGATGTACGTTCGGCCCATGTAGAAGGCGATTCGTTCGTTCCTAAACGATATTTGTATGATATTGGCATATCCCAAACTGTTCGGTTAAGTGCTTTACCCCGGATAGATATTATTTCCCAACTTAATGCCGCTTTAAGAACGCCTTTAGGCGGTATAATTGAAAACCTGCTTGCTTTGGAACTTGTGGCACTGAAACAAGATTTGACCGGATGGAAAAAGGGTAACAATAGCTATGAAGTAGATTTTATATATACTTTGGAGAATGGCAATACCATTCCTGTTGAATGTAAAGCCGCATTACATAACAAAGCTAGCCATGCTTCCGGTCTTGAAGAATACGCAAGAAGGAATGGAAGCCCTGGAGGTGTGCTCATAAATCTTGCTCCACCACAAAAGTGGAAAACCCGTTCAGGAATGCCAATGATATCTATACCAGTATATTATGCGGGATACCTTCCACAACTAGTGCCACATTTATTGGCGACCAGCTAGATACTACTGCAACTCATAAACTCCCATATCAATAGTCCCAATTCTGGGGCGTCCGTAGATGTCCGTAGTAGGGAAGTAGGCAGGAGGTACATTAGGGTAGGACGTTGTACCGGTGTTCGTGCCACAAGAGGCGGAGTTTAATTTGATTCCTATACCGTCATCTACTAAGGCGCAATGGGTATTACTTACTGTATCAAAAGCATCATAAGTCGTTCTGACATATATAGAGCTGGTATCTGTGGGAATATTGGTGTAACTAACAGTTAAATAGCAACTCGGTTCTATTGTAATGTTGAGCCCTTTCTCATGATTCGTATTATCATTCAATGAAAAAATTGAATTAATAACTACGTGTTTATGAGTCGGGTGTGGAGATAGGCCAAGGATTTGTATAGCTCCACCAGATTGGCTAAAATTTTTATAGATGTTGCAATTCATAATAAGCAAGTAACTATTGAGATTTGCCACATTGATTGCATGTTCTCTATTCTCAGAAAAAACAGAATTAACAATAATAACTGAATCCATGGTGCCAGTTATATTAATAGCTCCTCCATCATAATTTGCAGTATTATGTCGAAAGATACAGCTATGTATAAGTATACTACCATTATCACTTATTGATTTTAATCCGCCGCCACCGTCATAAGTCTTTTCATCTGCATAACCTTTTTCAACAATAAAACCATCTAGTAAGGATTTTGTACCAGAGTTTAAAGAAATTATGTGATAAATGTTATCGCCCTCAATTGCCGTACCTATTTCTCCACTTAAGATAGTTAGTTCAAGGTTGGTTAATAAATCACGATCATCAATTCCTCTTTCTATACCTGAGAAACCTCCGTACCATTTTACACCGGGATTGAGATTGAATGTAGCACCTCTGGTTGAACCTGGTTTATAGGTGCCTGTAGCGACCCATATTTGTTTCCCTGTAGTCGCCACAGTTATTGCTGATTGGAGATCGTTAAAAGCATCTTCCCAAGTGGTACCATTATTGTTTCCCGATGCATTTTGTTTAACAAAAAACACTTTTGATGCTACAGTAGTTGAACATGTGCTATAATCCGACCAGTTACCCACATCATCCTTTTCTTGAATGCGAATAATATGTAAACCATCTGATAGCTCTACACCTGGTGTGTAACTGGTTGTTGATGAGTTGTTACTTAAGGTATTACCGTCAAATTGAATAGTAAAAATTCCAATGCCTCCGCCATTTTGAGTCCAGGACCATGTAGGAGTTTTATTAGAAGTAACCGTTACCCCATTAACAGTAGGGTTTGTTGGCCCCACTAAATCAACAATAATTGTTGAATCAGAAAGAACAGACCAGTTTCCAGCCTCATCACGCTCTTGTACATACAAAGTATGAGTACCGTGTGTTAAAGGTGAAGGCGTATATTGGGTCTCTGCTGTTTCAGTGAAATTTCCTGTGTCACCAAGTCGGTAACGATAAGTACCGTTGCCACCATTTCCCCCTGAACTCCAGCTCCAGGTTGGAGTATTATCGTTTGTTGGAGAAACAGCCTGAAGAACAGTGGGGTTAGGTGATTCTGTGTCTCTGTAAACTTTAATCGTATCAGAACCGCTGTTCCCGGCTCCATCAATTGCGTTTCTGATTATCAGGTTTTGGCCTTCACTCGTAATGGATGCGGTGGAATCTCTGGTCTGCAGTATTGAATCTACACTCCATGTGACCGCAATTGATGTCTTGTTTGTCAGAGAATTATCAACAGGTGTAAGAATAGTAACAACCGGGGGTTTTGTATCTATGGTGATGGTATGCACCGTTTTCTCAGACCAGTTTCCCGCATCATCTACCTCTTTAACAGATATAGTGTAATTGCCATCTGTTAAATTTATTTGAGGTTGATATTGAGTTACCGTTGAAGTATCCTCAATAAAGTAACTTTCAGGTCCGTTAATAGCATAGTGAAAGGTTCCATTACCATTGCCGCCACTTTGCCATTGCCATAATGGTTTAGGACTATTTGTTTCTGAAACCGTCTTATCAATAATTGGCTTAAGAGGGGCATTAGTTTTAAGAATGATGGTAATGGAATCTATGCCAGTATTCCCTGCGTTGTCAGTTGAAGAGCGAGTAATAGTATTTTTACCTGATAGCAGGTTTTCGCTGGTCTCAGTTGTTTGTTCAACACCCTCTACAGTCCAGGTAATATTGATATTGACATTATTTGTCACAGTACTATCTGAAGGTGTTGTTATGATAACTTCCGGAGCCCTGGTATCAATAGTAATAGTCTTTGATATCCCGGAAGACCAGTTTGAGGCCATGTCCCGTTCCATCACGGTTAGAGTGTAATCACCATCAATTAACGCAGATACGGGTGTGAAAGTACTGTCATTGACTTCTGAACCATAGTTATTATCAAAGCCATTACCTTCAATTTTATATTTAAAAAGATTGCTACCACCGCCTGAATGCCATGCCCATGTCGGGGTGTTATCCTGTGTATATCGGACTGAACTGGAGGCGTCATCAAAAATTGGTAATGGTGGTGCTGAAAAGTCAATTTCAACTGTACAACTTTCTGCTTTTGACCAGTTACCTGCAATATCTTGCTCACGAACAGTAAAGATATACCATCCTGAATCAAGGGCCGTAGCCGGGATGAATTCGGTAGTGGTATCAGGAAGGCTAAAGGATCCGTTGTTAATACTGTGTGAATAAAGACCGGTTGCATCATCACTCCCACCTGACAACCAGTACCAACGGGGAGTCGTATCTCTGGTAATCTCTGGACAATGAACGAGAGGATGGGCAGGGATAGTTTTGTCTAACGTTACAATGATGGTATCACTGGACTCTGTATTAACATAGGCTGAATCTATTATAATTACGTTTGCACCTTCAATTAATGGATAAACCAGGGTATCCTTGTTTGGTTCTATTGAATAGATAATAACTATGGAGTCTGAATTGACCAAAGTGTCTCGTGAAGGCGAGATAATGTTTAAAGGTGAAATATTCTTGATAGAAACAAAACGGGTATCAGTGTTAATATTACCTTCATTATCTTCTATTTCATATTTTGGCAGATAAAATCCTGATTTTGTGAACGTGTGAGAAAGAGTATGGGTATAATCTGTTTGGCTGCTAAACTCTGTAGTTGAATCATCCCAAATGCCATCACCTTCAAGATCCCATTTAAAGAGGTGGAAAGAACCATGCACCTGAGTTATACGAACAGAAAGATCAATATTGTCTCCCTTTGAGGCCCAAACTGAATCTCCGCTATAAATTGTTGGTATATCCCTAAGAATTCGGACAATACAGCTGTCTTTTACCGATGATGTCAGAGAAGAATATGCAGTAATAACAATATTTCCACTATGAAGCGGTTTGATATTGTAAGTGTTATCGATAACTGCAAGAGAATCATTATTACTTGATAACCTTATATAGGACTCATAACCCAAGGGTATTGTGGTCCAGTTAAGGAGTCTTAGTTCACCCCCGGCATAAAGAGTTATTGTATCTTCAAGTAGATTTACAGCGGTAATTTGCATGAGGGAATCAAGGACAACACTTACGGTAGAAGTATCCTTTGCGCCACTGTTTGATTCAGCTATAATTAATGCCTGCCCAGTGGAAACAGGATTAAGTATCCCTGTTTGGGAGACGGTAACCACATTTTCATTACTACTCTTCCAAACCGCTACTTGCTCTAACTTTTTAGGAAAAACAGAAAGAAAAAGAGTATCAGGACCTTTACCCAGCATGAGATTGAGCGAAGCAGGGGTTATTTCGACTTTAGAGAGAATCTGAAAACTATTTTCATTAAAATCGTATTCATAGTTACTTTCAACTAGCAATATGCCATCACCGTTATATTGCTGAATAAGGAATTCAATCCCCTCCTTACGTACATTACCCTTCCAAGGCCCTTCTAAATCAGGTCCGGAATAAAGAAGTATTTGATCGCCGTTTTCATATTTTACAAAAATTTTCAGAGTATCCGTTTCTGCAAGATTACCTTCCGGATTTGGATGGTAAAATTCAACGGCTGTTGTCTCAGAGGATGATTTTGATTGAAGACAAGCTGAGAAAAAGAAAAGAAAGCAAGCGCCGAGTAGAAAATAAAAACGAAAATTCCCATGTGAAAACAGCATAATATTAAAACCTGTTATAAAAGTGTAAAAACAATAAACCCTTTTTAAATAAAAAGTAGTAAAAAAATGTTCTAGAATGGATTAAGAGAAGGGTAGAATCTGTATCTAAATGCCCCAGGCAACCTGGAACATCCAATACCAGTCTTCTTTACGGATGGTATAAGGAGAAGGGTCAAACTGTGGCCCATAATAAATTTCAGAAGAAATATTCCTCATGTGGTCTCTCGCAAATTGTGCTGATAAACTAATTTTGGAAAGAACCTGTTTTTTAATCAGGATAGACCATTTCCAATTATCATCATTTACGATATCCATGAACTCATGGTTTGAAACAATGGAGTCTGAAGCAATGGGAACAATAGGAATGTTTGCACCATCTTTCCCGATAGCAAAGGTATTGTTCAATTCGGAAGAATTATAATATTCAAATTGAACCGAAATTAGGTCAAGCAGTTTAAAACCAGGAAAATTAAAACCAAACATGATAGGAATACGTTCTGTACGGTCTGTATAAAATATTGGAAAATTTTCCCAACCCAAAACAGCGGCCTCTGCAAATATCTTTAAATCTTGACTACCAAAAATTTCAGTTGAAAATAATGGTTTGGGATCAAGTGTAATACGTCCCATCAAAATAGTCCCTTTGCTGGAGAAAAATTTCTGACGTTTATTGGATAAGGTGTCAGCCTGAACAAGGTCTGCCACGAAATAGTTGTCTTCATTAAATCCAAAAGCGGTTAAGGAATCTTGTTTTGCCCGAGCAGAGTCATTTAACGTCGAGAAATGTTGAGACCTTGTTTCATAATATGACTTTCTATCGGTATAATAATTGCGATAGGTAGAATAAATTTTGCCTGTGGCTGAGTTATCACCTGTCCGTGAAATTTCTTCAGCATCTGTTGAATAGATGTATCCATTAATGTCTTTTTCACGAGCTGTTCTTTTTGAATCTACTGAAACCAGGCCCTGCATATTGATGCCAGCACCCAAGGTAAGAAATCCATCAAGTATGGAATACTCTGCAACAGCACCCAAAGAAAAATCATAGAGGGGTGGCATAGACGTCTCAGTTCCAAAAAAGAGGTCGAGTTTAAAATTACCAAGATGTAAGTTGGACTTGAATCCTTGTAAATAGCCTACTGCATTATTGAGTACAGCGTAACCGCCTGTCATAATGAGATTGGGATATGCTCTGGTGCGAAATAAATATTCACCAAGGTTCGATGCTTCTGGATTGTATTTGTAACTGAACATCCCTGCACCCAGTTTAAGAAAAGGCGTATCTATATCACCAAAGTGAAATACGGCTTCGGTTCGTGCAGGACCAATGAAAAAAGAACGACGTTGTGTACCTAAATTGTCGGGTAGGGCCACTTCGGGTTTACGGAATTCAAAAATACCGCCTAGTCCACCATAGAGATGAAGACGGTCGTTTATAACTATTTCTTTGCTGACAAAAGTACCAAAATGATCAATCCATTCGTCGGTCATGTTTTTGTATTCTTCGTTGTAATAAACACCAGACTCAAGCATCCCCATTTCCTGGAAAGCGCTAATAGAAACTGGTTTATGCTCAACCTCGGCTGAGAAAACAGGAAGAATAGCTATAAAGGCCACAATTGTTGCGGACAATACTGATACTATGCTAATTTGTTTATCCATCCTGCTACATACTCCATGCCAACTGGGCCATTAAATACCAGTTGTTTTTGCTGCTCAATACCTCGCTTGGTTCCAGTCTTGCCCCGAAATAAACATCGGTAGAAACTGTTCTTAAGTGGTCACGAGCCGCCTGAACTGAAAGGGTAAGTCCTGGATAAATAGTTTTTTGAACGAGAAGTGACCAATAATGATTGTCGTCATTAGTTAAATCATTATATGACTTTTCTGAATAGGCTTTATCCCCGCCCTCAGGCAAGGTGGGTATATATTTACGTTCTGGTAAATTAAAGAAACTGTTTGCATAAGGAGATTTGAAAAGTTCGTATTGGAATGATATCAAATCAAAAAATTTAAAGCCAGGTAAGTTGAACCCAATCATGAAAGGTATACGGTCTTTTTTGTTCTCATAAAATACTGGATAATCTTTCCAGCCTAAAAGGGCCACTTCACCGTATAGCTTGAGATCATTATCTCCAAAAAGATCTTGGTCAAATAATTTTTTAATATCAAAAGAAAACCGTCCCATAAAAATCATTCCACCAGAGGTATAATACTGAAACTCTGGTAGAGAATTAAGTGTGTTTATAGCTGTGTTCTTACTTGTCCCTAAAGTGACAGTATCAATATATTTTTCGAGAGAATCTTTTTTATCGAGTAGATCCCAGACTAAATCTTGTTGATCATCAATAATTTGGATTTCTGCTTGTACTGCATTAACCTGAACAGTATCTGCTGGGTCATATAAATTGGTATCCAACATGTAGTTGGTTTCCCAATAGCGCCTTTCTGAGTTGTAATAGTTATCATTAACCGGGTAGTAGTTGCCATCGGTGTAAAAATAGGCATTGTCATTATTTTTTGGAGTTGTTTTAACTTCGTCAACCGAAATTAGATTTTTGAACATTACTCCGGCACCTATGGTTAAAAAACCGTCTGCAATGGTATAGGCCGCTAATCCGGAAAGTGAAAAATCATAAAGAGGCGGAAGAGCAGTTTCTGTAGTAATTAAAGCGTCAAGTTTGAGGTTGCCAAAAGTAAATTCGGCATGCATTCCCTGAATATAGGCGGTAGCATTATCAATAGTCGCAAAGCCGCCAGACATAATATAAGTGGGGTAGGGGCCACAACGAAAAAGGTATTCACCCAAATTAGGTGCGTCTGTATTGTATTTAAAGGGGAACATACCGAGAGATAATTTCAGAAAAGGTGAATCAACGTCACCAAAACTATATGTACCCTTGGCTGAACTGGGACCAACATAAAAAGCTTTCCATTGACTTCCGAAAATTCCCTTATCGAGAGACTCCTGTTTGGGAAATTGGAAAATCCCTCCTAATCCAAGAGCAATAGTAAGACGTTCTTTGTATGTGGCTTCCTGATACATAAATGCACCAAAGTGATCCATCCACTCTTTACGAAGTCTGTTAGTATTCGAGCCGCCAACAATACCGCTACGAATTTGCCCGGCTTCCCAGAGACCAGCAATAGAAAGTGGTTTGAACTTTACATCATCTGATGCCTTAGAGGTCGAAACAGCAAAAATAAACAATAAGCACAATAGATAACTAATGGTTTTAGTATGAGGTGAAAACTGTTTGCAATGGTTTTTCATCTTTTTCCTATTACAGTCCCATTGAAATTTGTGCAGCCCAATACCAGTCATCTTTTCGAATCAGGACCTCATTGGGAACAAGTTTAGGACCACCCCAATAAATGGAGCTAACAGTCCTGAAATGATCTCTGGCAAATTGAGCAGAAATACTAATGTGTTTATAGATGTTTTTTTTCAGTAAAACAGACCAGTACCAGTTATCGGTATCTGCAGCATCGTAATAACTATCCTGTGAAAAGCTTGAATCAATCCCAAACACAAGGTAGGGTAGAGGAAGTCCATCATTAAGAACTTTGAGGTTATTATTGAAATAAGGAGAATTAAGATATTCTAATTGGACAGCAAAAAGATCAAGTAATTTGAAACAAGGAACATTAAAACCAAACATAATAGGAGTCCGTTCCAATCTTTTTTCATAAAAGACTGGATAGTTTTTTACGCCTAACATTGCAGTTTCCATATATATGCGTAAATCATTCTTCCCAAAAATTTCGCTTTTTATAAAGGCTTTTGGATCTATTGCGACTTTTGCCATAATAATCGTTCCACTAGCAGTATAATAGTCTACGTCAGGTTTTGGTACAGCTTCGGCTATTGCAAGTTCGTCACGATATGACGCTATAGTAGCTGAATCTAAGAATCTATCAATAGCATCTTGGATGTTATATTTTAGAGAATCAACCGTGTAGCCGCCATATTTCCTGACGGTATCAAGCCTGGATATCCAAAGTTGCTGATTAGCCAAACTTTGCTGGGCCTGTTGCTGATATTTTGTGGCTTCCTGTGGAAATGTATTTGCTAGGGCCGTGTCCTTATCGTAACGCAGGTTATAAAAGTTTATACGCTCTTTATAGTAATCTTGTAAAAGAGTATAATCTTCTCCTTGATGAGAAATGTACCCGTTAAAACGTTCAGTAGGTCTGGTCCTTTTTGATTTTAAGGAAAAGAAGCGTTTAAAATTAACACCAAAACCGATATCAAGAAAATCATTTTTATAGTTTGCAATTAATGCAAAGGATGGATCGTAAAGTGGTGCAATGGTAGTTTCGGTAAGTAAAAGCCCTGTTAAAGACAGCCCGCCGTTGCTCCATTGAACTTTTGCACCCTGTAAATATGCGGATGCACTATTGAGAATAGAATAACCACCAGTATATAAATAGTTTGGATAGGGGTTACTGCGAAACAGGTATTCACCCAGATTTACAGCGTCCGAATTATATTTAAATGTGAAAATCCCCATCCCGGCAGTAAGGTAAGGGCTGTCTAAATCCCCAAACTGGTAAGAAAAATCTGCTTGTGTAGGCCCTATGAAAAAAGCCTTGGATAAGCTGTTACCTGCGGTATTCCAACCTCCGCCATTTACTTCAGGTTTCGGGAATTGAAAAGATCCACCTAAACCAACAGTAAAAATTAAACGTTCATTAACAGTTGCTTGTTGTGTCCAGAATGCACCGAAGTGATCTACCCAGTCGTCTGTAAAAAAACCGTCGTAAATACCGCTCTGCACCATGCCAGCTTCCTGAAGAATAAAGAGGGATGGTTGGGAATAATCAACATTATCCTCGTTATCTGCAAGACACAGTTGAGGAATGAAAAAAAGAACTAAAATTAAATAAAAACAGAGAAGAAAATGGGAACCCAATGTATGTG